>JAPPMC010000057.1 GCA_028819235.1 Bryobacterales bacterium | reverse complement strand
ATCCCTGCGTCGTCCCCTTTCCCGTGTCGACCTGTCGACCTGCCTCCATCACGCCGGCGCGCAGCCATTATGGGCCCCCCGCCAATATGGGAACGTGGGCGCCATGAGCCGTTGCGATGCAAGCGGTTAGGGGCTGAGCAGGTTCCCATAACGCTATGGCGCTGCGACATCCCCGAGCAGAGCGAGCAAATCGTCATGCGCGCCTTCGAAGGAGCCCTTGCGGAGGTTCGGCGGTCGCTGCGCTGCCAGGATGTCGAGCTTGTTGGCTGGATCGACCCGCAGGTACAGTTCGGTCGATCGCAGGCTGGCATGGCCGAGCCAGAGAGCAACCTGGCGGATGTCGCCGGTGGCCTCGAGGGTATGAAGTGCGCAGGCGTGGCGCAGGGCGTGTGGCGTGACGGCCTTGCCCGCGATCGAAGGTACAGCGCGTGCCGCGGCCTTGGCGTGAAGGGCGAGTCTCTTGGCGAAGCCGCGTCGCGTCAGGCCGGTTCTGAAGGCGTTCAGGAACAGATGCCGGTCGGGGCTGTCCGGCCGGACACCGAGCCAAGTGCGTAGCGCGCCGCGGGTTTGCTTCCACAGCGGCAGGACGCGCCCGCGGCGGCCCTTGCCCAGGATCCGGATGCGGTCGAGTGCCGGTGCCTGGAGGTCGTCCAGGGCCAGGCCGACCAGTTCTGAGACGCGCAGGCCGGCGTTGTAGGCCAGGCACAGCATGGCGCGGTCCCTCAGGCCGGTGACCGTGTGGGTGGCGGGGGCCTCGAGCAACGCCTGGACCTCGTCGCGGTCGAGGTAGTCGAGCGGGGGCAGATCGGCTCTCTTCTGGGGCAGCGCATGCACTTGTGCGGCCAGATCCAAGCATTCCGGGTGGCGGAATTCCAGGTAGCGGAAGAAGGACTTGATCGCAGACAAGCGGGCGTTGCGGGTCCGCACGCCGTTGTCGCGATCCGTCTCGAGGTGGTTGAGAAAGGCGAGCAGCGTCGGGATGTCGAGATGTCCGACCTGCAGCCGGCAAGGGCGGAGCTTGTGACGCTCCGCCGCGAAGACCGCCAGCAGCTTGAAGCTGGCGGCGTAGCCGGCCACGGTATGCGGGCTGGCGCCGCGGTCGCGCGGCAGGTGCTCCTGGAGGAAGGCCGCCAGCGGCCCTGCAAGCTCAGTCATCGTTCCCCCTCCCCGCGTGCAGTCTTTCGGTGGCTGCGGACACTTGGTTCAGCAGGACCGGGGTTGCCTCGAGGTACCAGTAGGTATCAGTGGCGTTGGCATGGCCAAGATATGTGGACAGCGCGAGCAGGTGCCGGCTGGTCTTAGCCCGACCGCCGGACACAGCGGTCTCCAGGGCACGCGTCGCGAAGCTGTGACGAAGGTCATGCAGGCGTGGGCCGGGCTCGCCCGGGCCCCCACGCAGGCCGATCTGGCGCGCAAGTCGGACAAAAGTATGGGACAGGTAGTCCGGTTGGACGGGCCGGCCGCCGGCGAGCACGAAGAGACGGTCGCTGGGGCTGCCGCATTGCCAGCGGATCTGCAGATACCGGTTCAGTGCCGTCCGGACGCTCCCGTGGAGGGGCACGAGCCGCTGCTTGCGGCCTTTCGCGTGGCGGATCTGCAATCCGTCCGCAGTGGCGTCATCGAGCCGCAGGCCGGTGGCTTCCGCGCGGCGCAGGCCGGTCGCCGCGACCAGCCCGATCAGGTAATGGAAGGTCACGGGGGTGATGGAGCCGGCGGGAGGCAGATCCAGCGCCGCATCCATGACTTGGCAGATCTGCTCCAGCGACAGGAGCCGCGGCGGCGGGCGGTGATACCTCTGGCGACCGAGTGCATCGCGGTGGGGCACCTCGTGGCGTTCGTCCTCGGCATGCAAGTAGGCTGCCAGCCCGCAGACGAGGTGCAGCCGCTGTTGTTTCTTTTGCGGTGACGCAGACTGCGACGCCCAGTCGAGGCAGGTCTCGACGCGCACGCATCGCTCGCCCCGCGCTTCGGCGTGCCGGGCGAAGCTGGCCAGTAGCCGCTCCTGTTCCCGGAAGGCCAAGCCGGTGGCGCGCTGGAACGCGGCATAGGTCAGAACGTGATCGGCCAGCGTCATCGGGATTCCCCCGGCCAGGGCTGCGCCACAGCGAGCAGCATCGGAGCATCCACGCGAGCGTAGAGTGCGGTCGTCTTCACCGACTGGTGGCGCAGGAGGGCGCCGACGATCTCCGGCGCAGCTCCGCCGCGCAGCAGATGGGTGGCTCTCGAGTGACGGAACACGTAGGCGGCCGGGAGACCCTCGCCGTCGATCCCGGCCCGCTGCATGGCCCGGCGCACGATTGCGCTGACCGCGGCGGAGGACAGGCAGCCGTGCGGAGCACGGAATCGCGGAAACACCGTCGGGCAGGCAGTGCGCGGTCGCGCTCGCAGGATGTAGTCCTTGAGGGTGTCCCCGGTCTCCTGCGGCAACGGCAGCGCCGCGCTGCGGCGCGACTTCCCGCGGACCGCGAGCAACGCCTGCTGCCAGTCGATGTCGTCGAGCCTCAAGGCGGCAACTTCTCCGGGGCGCAGAGCGAGCCGTGCCAGCAGCAGCAGGACGGCCCGATCCCGTAATCCGATGGAAGTGGCGGTGTCGCAGCTCGCGATCAGGGCCTCGATCTCTTCCTGCTCGACATACCGGGGCAACTGCGAGGCGGTCCGACGCGGGATCGAAGGGACCGCAGCAACGAGCCCCGGGCGGCACAGCCCCTGGGCTGCCAAGAAGCGCAGGTACGATCGCAGGGCACTGCCCTCGGCCGTGTTGCGGGAGCCGGACTGTGCACGGCACAGGATGACTGCGCGGATCGACGCGGCGTCATAGGCGTCCGGGGCATCGCCCAGCAAGGGCAACAGGGCTTGCAGGGATTGGCGGTATGCCTTCAGGGTGGTGTCGCGGACACCACGGTGCTGGCGCAGCCAGCGGAGGAAGGCGTCGGTATGGGCCCCGCCGCTGGCCTGCGGCAGTGGACCCCGCCAGTCGGCAACCACGTCCCGGTCGATCAGGAAGCTGACAAACCTGGCGAGCTCTGCCTGGGTGCGGCGGCTTCCAGCGAACGCACTGGAGCGGCCGGACCGGCCGAAGAATCCAGGGTGCTCGCAATCGCAGCGATGGTCGAGGAACCGCTGCAGAACGCGGTCCTCGATCTCTCCCAACGCGAGCTCCGAACGGTACAGCCAGACGACGAGGTGGCGACAGGAACTGCGCACGCCGCGCACGGTCGCTTCGCGGTAGCCTTGAGCCACCAGGGTGGCCGCAAACGCTTCCACCAGTCCGCCGCCCGTGACGATCGCGGCGGGAACCGCGGCCTGCCCGGTTTCAAGCAAGTAACTGAGGAAACGATATGCGTGCCATGGTGACGGCGCGGCCAACTGGTTGCGGACATCGGCTGGGCAGTGGCAGTCGTGGCGCAGGAAGCGGTACACGCCGCAGATGTCGAGTGTCGCAACCTCCGATTCGTTGATCGTCAGCCACGCAATCATGTGGCGGGCTGTGGCTGTCGACCGGTGGAAGAGGCCCGGTGAACAGCCCCGATCGTTCAAATGCGCTTCGTAGGCCGGAAGGACCCGTTCTCTCAGCGCTTGGATGACCCCGGGTGAGGCATGGGGCCGCAAGGGTAGGACCATGATTCATCTCCTTCGTGGTAAGAAACCACCGGGAGATGACAGCACGTTATGGGAACCTGCTCAGCCCCTAACCGCTTGCATCGCAACGGCTCATGGCGCCCACGTTCCCATATTGGCGGGGGGCCCATAATGGCCGATCAGCCTCAACACCCTTCGGTCCCCGATCCGGTGTTCCAGGAACCGCATCAGCCATTCCCGGTCCAGCGTGTCGAAGAACTTCCGGATGTCGGCGTCCACGATCCAATTGACCTTGCGCCGGT
>JAPPMC010000171.1 GCA_028819235.1 Bryobacterales bacterium | reverse complement strand
TCGACGGCCCCAGCGTCATCGAGGCCTTCATCGACGTGGAGCCCTACTCCACGACGGTCTTCGACTGACGACCGCCACCTCCACCGATAACTCTCTACGACCCATTGATTTGGGTGTCACTGTTAAATCGGTGGGTTTCCATTCTGCATACTCGGAATTTGGTCGATTTGGGGGCGGCGCATCCGTAGCGCCACGCTCGCCACCGTGCAAGTCACGCTGCGCATCCAATTGCCGTCGGTGCGCCTCCTCCCCGCACTCAACGGAGGTCGGAGGTGGAGAATGGATGGGCCGCAAAGCTGAGGGGCGGGGATGCGGCAAGAGGGGAAGGTCGGGCAGTGTTGAATGCAGATAAAGAATTGCATATAATTCTTGCAACTCAGGAAGTGCAAAATTGACAAAAAGCGGAGGTTCGGATGTCGACACGACTAATCGGCAAGCGGATCAAGGCGCTGCGTGAGGAACGAGGACTCTCCCAGGAGAGTTTGGCAGAGATATTCGGCTTCAATGATCGGCAGACTATTTCGGCGATCGAGACCGGAGCGAGGCGAGTAACGGCCGAGGAACTCGTGCTCGCTGTGGAGCGGCTTGGCGCACCGTTGGAGTACTTCACGGATCCGTTCCTGCTCGCCGGTGAGGGGCGGTTCTCATGGCGCCAGACCGGTCTCGGCGCTGAGCAGCTTGATGCGTACGAGCGAAGCGCCGGTCGGTGGTTAGCCGCATTCCGGACACTGGCACCCCAGGTGGGTTGCGAGGCTCCACTCATGCGCCGTGCGCTCGGTCTTACACGGTATTCGAGTTTCGAGGACGCGATGCAAGC
Source organism: Bryobacterales bacterium (assembly GCA_028819235.1). Taxonomy (GTDB): domain Bacteria; phylum Acidobacteriota; class Terriglobia; order Bryobacterales; family UBA6623; genus VXMF01. The sequence continues at coordinate 3,075 of JAPPMC010000171.1, read as the reverse complement.
CGGAGAGCGCTTCGTTCGGGAGTTCGGCATACGGGATTCGCCAGCGTTGAGTCTCGTGGATGTAATGGAAAGGGAGTTGGGTATCCTCGTCCTTATGGTGGACGCACATAGAGGCATCTCCGGTGCCGCGTGCCGCCTGCCAGAGCTCGATTCGGTGTTGATCGCTCGCCATGAGGTTGCCGGGCGCCGTCATTTCGATCTCGCCCACGAGCTGTTCCATATCTTGACCTGGGACGTGATGCCGCCGGAGCATTGGGAGGAGGCGATGGACACCGGGGGGAGCCGCGTCGAGCAACTCGCCAACAATTTCGCGGCAGCGGTGCTGATGCCGGCGGGCAGTGTCGCGCGGTTCGGTGACTGGTCGAGATGCGACGATGATGCGTTGATCGCGAGGCTCAATAAGGCGGCGAACGAGTTGGATGTAACTGCGTCGGCGCTGAGATGGCGGCTGGTGGCGCTTGGCGCCTTGACCCTGGCTAGAGCGCGTAGTCTGCCGGACGAGGGGTTGCGCTACAACGGACGGGAGGACGTGGAGAGTGTCCCGCCCGCCCTGTTCTCCCGGCCGTTTATGGAGGTCATCGGTCTTGCCATTGAGAGGGGCCTTGTCTCGGTGCGTCGCACTGTGGCGTTGCTCGATCTGACTGTCGAGGGCCTTGCAGATGTGTTTGCAGCACACGGTGTTGCCGATCCGGTCGAATTATGAAGGGTCATGGGCAGACTTCAAGGCACCGTGCTCGTGGACACGAACGTGATCCTTGAGGCTTATCGAACGGGATCTTGGCGGGCGTTAACGGGCGGCTACCACGTCGAGACCGTGGAGGATTGCGTGGCTGAGACTCAGACCGGATACCAGCTTCGAAGGCGCGAACAGCAAATCGACCAGGTTGAGCTGCGAGGAAGGCTTGAGGCTGTCCATGGGGTCGACGATCTGGCGCGTGCCGGGCTTGCGGTCAGGATTGGCAATCTGGTGCTAGATGAAGGCGAGGCTTCTCTTTGGGCGCACGCGTTGACCCGAGACGACGACTGGGTCTTGTGCGGTCCGGATAGGCCAGTCTGCGTTGTGGCGTTAGACTTGGGTTTCGCGAGAGGCTCGTGTCGTTGGAGCGGCTTCTCGATGATGCGGGGCATCGGCCAAGATTTCCGCTTCGCGCGGCGTATTCCAGGCAGTGGCACGACCGAACGATCGGAGAGCTGGTTCTTATCGAGAATGAAGGGATTTAGAGAGGTGAGCGGTGCGCGATAGAGGAGCGTTTGGCGAGTTCAACGGAGGGCGCGATATGATCCGGCTTCATGATGGGTTGAGGAATGGGAACTTGTGGTCTTCGAAACCGGCATTTCCGATGTTTGACGGACTACAGAATGCAATGAATTCCGTGGCCAATAGTCAACGGCAGACTCGGGCAATCCGGGCGAGCATCATCAGGATGTCTAGACTTGGAAAGGTCTCAAGGGGAGCCCTTTATGGCGAGCGGGGTTTGGCGAGAGCCTTTGGGAATCTCAAGTTGAGCTCCCTGGTAACGGTTTCCAGAGTGTTGACGCGGCGAATTCAAAGTGCACAGGTGCTCGACGACGCGGGCTGGTTACCTCACTACAGTACGCCGTTTGATCGTGTCGACGAATGCGATGGCGATGTTGAGGCGCTTCGCGAACTCCTGTGGCAGCACTACCAGGAACGATGGCCGGAAGTTCGCAAGGGCATTGAATCCAGGCTGATGCGATACGAGGTCGATGACGAAGCGAAGGCGACATTTTTTGAAGCGCTGGCTGCTCACCAAGCCGGTCTCTATCGAAGCGTCTGTCGTGTGCTGATGCTGGAAATCGAGCGGGTGTCTCGTAAGGAATTGCACGGGGACGCGATAGGCAATTTCACCAGACAGAAGCTGCTCTGTGATTTGGCAGCGCAACTCCCCATTTCTTCGGTGGAGCCTGGTGGTTTCTATGGCTTGGTCCTCTTCAAGAGGCTGTCTGAACATCTGTACCAAGGTGTGAGAGATGATGAGGCTCGTCAGCGGTTCGCACGAGATCCGATACCGAATCGTCACGCTGCTGTGCATGGGTTGGTCGTCTACTCATCGAAGCAGAACAGCCTCAACGTGATGTTCATGGCGGATTTCGTCTTTCAAGTGATTGCCTCCTTGAAGAGGCTGAAGATAGAGCAGGCCGACCGGTGACACCAACAACTGCCTAAGTCCTTGTTCCCGCGTGCACAGAGCGGGCAATGGCTCGACATCTCTCAGTCGATGTTCCCCTCCTGCTTCAATGACCGCCGGATGCCGCCCACGGTTCTCACGAACGTGTCGTCCTCCATGGTCGCCATGGTGCGGGGCCGCGGCAGGCGGGGGTTGGCGATCTCGTCCAGATGACCCGGGCGGGGTGACATGATCGCCACCCGGTCTGACAGGAAGACGGCCTCCGGGATGCTGTGGGTGATGAAGAGGACCGTCTTCCTGCTCGCCTCCCAGATCCGCAACAGCTCCAGGTTCATGCGTTCCCGGGTCAGCGCATCCAGAGCGCCGAAGGGCTCGTCCATCAGGAGCAGCGGCGGGTCGTGGATCAGCGCGCGGCAGATGGAGGCCCGCTGCTGCATCCCTCCCGAAAGCTGATACGGATACTTGTCCTCGAACCCGCCGAGCCCCACCATATCCAGGAGCCCCATCGCCCGCTCCCGGTACTCCCTGAGGTTCAGGCCGCGGACTTCGGCCTGGAGCATCACGTTCTCCAGCACCGTGCGCCAGTTCATCAGCACCGGGCTCTGGAACACGATGCCCACGTCCGGTGTCGGACCGGTCACGCGCGAGCCGTTGACCGCAACGTTCCCGTTCGTGGGACGCAGCAGCCCGCCGATGATGCGGAGAAGCGTGCTCTTGCCGCAGCCGCTGGGGCCAAGGATGGAGAAGAACTCTCCCTCCCTGGCCGCGAAGTTCACCTTGTCCAGGGCATGGACGTCACCGTCACGGGTGCTGAATGTCATCGAAACGTCTTCGACCAGGATGGTGCTTTCGGCCATGCCCGCCTCTTCTCTACTGCGAGATGAAGTCGTTGGTGTAGTAGCGGCTGACGTCGATCTTCTTCTTC
>JAPPMC010000066.1 GCA_028819235.1 Bryobacterales bacterium | reverse complement strand
CGTTCGAAACAATCCGGGAAACCCGTGGTCAGATGATCTGCGAAACAACACCGGTCACGGCCAAGCTCTGCCTCTCGTTGGCGTTCGGGCACGGGGCCGGCGAGGACCGGCGGCGGTCAGGTGTCGCCCGGCACGGTGGGCACGGCCGCCCCTCGCATTGGCGCTGCCACGAGGCGGGCCGGGGCACCGAACCGCGAAGGCTTCATCAACCACCACCCGCGGCTCTGTAGCCCGGCGCCCGTCGGTGCGCGGTGCCTTGCCGGAAATTGCGGATTCAGGCTATCGGGTGAAGCGACGTTTCCAGCCGAGCCGATGCCCGCCCGAGGCGTAAGCCGTAAGGCGTTCGTGGCCGGCAAGGGAGCAATGACGATGAGCGTTTATCCCCAGAAACGAGTCAAAATCCTGGGCTTTCGGTATGAGAGCGACCTGCACTTGATGCGGAACATCGAGGCTGTACAGAGACGTCAAGGCGACGATGCTCTGTACGTCGTTGCCCGGGACTACAGCTCGACGGTGATCGTAAGGGAGGGCAGGGAGGAAAAGCCGCTCAACATCGTCGTTCCCTGTTGCTTCCTGACGGACCTCGCTTCGGTCCCGAAGTGGGCACGAGCCATTTCCGGCATAGGCCGGGTCGGCCCTCATCTCGAAGCGAGCGTCATTCACGACTGGCTGTATGCCGCCTGGCAACACGAGGACGTGACACCGGTCAAGCGAATGCGGCGATTTGCCGACCAGGTATTCCGGCAAGCGATGCTGGAGGCCGGGGCCGATGAGGTTTCCCTGATCTACAACGCAGTCCGCGCAGGGGGAGAGACTGCGTTCTTCGCCAAGGACGAGCTATTGTTCGATCCCCGCTGAACCAGGAGTTAGCAGCGGGCGATACGCGGTCAGATTTTGCAAACGACACGGGACGGTCACAGGAATCCGTTGGAACGGCCGCTCACGCGAGCCCACAGGAAGTCGTTCATTTTGTCGATGACCGTCTGCATGGCCGCGCCCCCGCCGGCAGGCGCGGCGTCATGGTCGCCATCGGGGAGGCGGCAAGCTGTACGCGCCCGGCGGCGGCGCGCAAGACACGGGCGCCCGGTGTCCTCGGGCGTCCGGCATGGCGCGGAGAGGAGCAGCCTCACGGCGCGTTCGTCCGCGTTCCATCCTGCGAGGTGCTCACGGTTCGTCCCAGCCCCCGTGGTGTTTCGACGCCCCGGCGAAGAAGGCCATACAGATCTATGAGGCCGAATCGGCGGCCAGCACTACGGTCGCGTCGTTTCCAAGCCCCATCAGGAGGTCTGCAATGCCTGCAACGAATGAAGCCGCAGCCCCGGCCTGCGCGGAGCATAACACGCTGTACGTGGCGATAGAGATCAGCAGAAAGAGCTGGGTGGTTGGTATCAAGAGCCCGGCCAGCGAGATCGGCCTGCATTCGCTCGGGCCGGCGGACAAGGAAGGCCTCAGAGATCTGATCGATAGCCAGCGGGCCAAGGCTGAACGGGCTCTCGACCGAGAGGTGCGCGTTCTGTGCTGCTACGAGGCGGGGTACGAGGGCTTCTGGCTGGCGCGCTGGCTGGAGCAGGAGATGTCCATCGAGACGGTGGTGCTCGATCCGGCAAGCCTGTTGGTGAACCGAAAAGCCAAGCAGCGCAAGACGGACCGGATCGACGCGAAGAAGATGGTGCGTGCTCTTCTCGCCCACGACCGGGGCGACGCAGCGGTGCTGAGCCAGGTTCGGGTTCCGAGCGTGGAGGAAGAGGATCGCAAGCGGTTGCTCCGTGAACGTAAGCGCCTGGTGAAGGAGCAGACCTCGCTGACCAACTCGATCAAGGGGCTGCTGAAGCTGCATGGCATCTTCGACCTGAACCCCCGGGCCAAGGACTTCGAGGAGACGTTCGCAGACGTGATGACCGCGTACGGATCTCCGTTTCCGCCCCGGGCGCGGCAGGAGATCGAGCGGCTCAAGGAGAGGTTGTCCTTGGTCCAACGGCAGATCGCGGAGGTCGAGGCCGAGCGCGACGAGGTCGCGCGGTCGGGTGCCAAGCTCTCGGTCACGGATGCCTTGGACGGTAGCATCGAGCAGGCGGCAGCGAAGATTGCAACCCTGACGCAGCTGAAGGGGATTGGGGAAAACGATGCGACCCTGCTTACCCACGAGGTCTTCTACCGCTGCTTCCGTAATCGGCGTGAGCTCGCGAGCTGGGTCGGGCTCACGCCCATCCCGTGGGCGAGCGGCGACACTGAGCGAGACCAAGGCATCGGCCGGGACGGCCCGGCCTGGATTCGCGCTAACCTCATCCAAATGGCGTGGCGCTGGTTGCACCATCAACCCGACAGCGCGCTCAGCAATTGGTTCGAGAGGCGCACCGCCGGAGCCCGGGGACGCATCCGCCGCGTGATGATCGTGGCTCTCGCCCGCAAGTTGCTCGTCGCCCTCTGGCGGTTCTGTGAGACCGGTCTCGTGCCGACGGGCGCCAGACTCGCCTGATCGGCGCGAGATCTGCCAATCCAGCCCAGCCGGACGCGGCTGGGGTTGGGCCGGGTGGTGAGTGGCCGACCGCGGGCCGGGCTGAAAGACGCCGACATACAGACGGGCCCCACCCTCGGGACGTTGCACCCGCAGCAAGCGGGATCGGGGTACGGAACCGGCAGGTTGCCGGCAACCGACCGGATAAAAGGTGGGTCCGTGCGCAGTTGCACGACCGATGCGACAAGACGTTCCGAACCTGGCGCGGCAAACCGCCGGATGGCCAGACGTGGGAGGGCTGCGAATGCCTGCACCCTGATCCAACTCACCGCTTGACTTCTGTCGCCTCATAAAAGGCCCGTGCATGCGGTTTCTCGCGTCCCTTCGCCGTGAGCACGGCATGAAGGTGTCGGCCGGTCTCGACGAAGTTGCTGCCCTGCATGACCAGGGTGCCGGTCGCCACGTACCGCCCGATCAGGTGGCGCCAGCCGAGCACGAGGCCGCGCCCGGCGACGGCCTCTTTCAGCGCATGGGCGTGGCTGCCGACGGCTTCGTACCGGGGGGCGGAAAGCGGACGGCCTGCGGCCTCGAACCAGCGTTCCCAGGTCGGCCCGTCGTCGTCCGATTCCGCCAGAGAGAGGAAGGTCAGCACGCCCCAGCCCGCGACCGGCCCGTCCAGGACATCGGCATGAGCGGCGGCATAGCCCGGAGAGCAGAAAGCGGCGACCGCCTCCCGGGCGATCACGGCGCGCTGCCTGGGCGCGGCACTCTCCGCGTCCCGGGTCAGGAGCACGTCGGCCGCCGGCCCGGACTGCGGGGGCGCGTGAGCATCGGCATGGGCGAGGTTGCGGATGCCAACCTCCTCCCCGAGCGCCACCCTCAGCGCATCGTACCGCTGCATGGCGAAGAGGTGGGATACTTCATCCGGGCAGGCGATCGTCACCTCCGGCGGGCCGGCGCCCGCGAGGGCCAGGACCTCGGCGCCGGCCTCTTGAAGCGCGCCCAGCCCGATGAGGACGGCTTCACGGTAGCGGCGCCCCGCCTCCGTCAGGCTCACCCCTGTGCGGGTGCGCTCGAACAGTTTCACCGCGAGGTGCTTCTCAAGGCTCGATATGTAGCGACTGATCGCGGGCTGGGCGGTGTGCAACTCCTCCGCAGCCCGCGAGATGCTGCCCTGTCGGGCAGCACTCTCGAAGGCGATCAGGGCTCTGGTGGGCGGAACCCGGTAGGGACCGCTATCGATCATGGTGCCGGTGAAGCGTTCTCGTGCCATGCGCTCGTTCCAACGCCGCACCTTGCGGCGGCGTCCCCATCGTGTTCGTGCGGTTCTGTCCGGCGGGAGCGGCCGGCCGCGCGTCCGGCCTCCGCCGGAGGTCATTCAGGCCGCAATTGCCGTTCCTGGCTTCACTCTGCCGGCCTCGGGGTTGTGTCCCGGCGCGTGGTGTAGGAGTTCTGGCTCCCGCTGGTAGCTGT
>JAPPMC010000082.1 GCA_028819235.1 Bryobacterales bacterium | reverse complement strand
GGGTCCGGTTTGCCCATATATAAGGAGCACGAAGGGTTTTGGCGCAAGCACTAGCGAGTGGCAGGAGTTTGGCATTCGCCTGGTTGGACGCGTCGTCACCGTCGTCCTCAACGGCGTCACGATCATTGATCGCCAAGTAATCGAGGGCATCACCGCGATGGCGTCGGACGCCCGCGAGTCGCAACCGGGTCCGATCGCGCTACAGGGGGACCACGGGACCATCCAGTTCAGGAAGATCGTGCTGGTGCCGCTCGAGCGCCCCTGAGTGACCAGAAGCTGCCAATGGCCAGCGGCCCTCACGATAGACACGCAGCCGTCGGTAGCGGCGGACCCCGCGACTACTCGTCAATCTCACCCTGACAGCCTGGGCTTCTCGGACTCGCCGTGGTCGCCCCACCCGGCGAGAGCAGGGGCATCGCCATGTGCCGATCAGCCCCGTGCCCTACTGCGGAGCCGCGGAAGAGCTCGATTCCAGGTTGACCCCAGACGGACCATGCCGGGTGGTCTCCAGCAACCTCGGATTGCCCCCGGAGCGCACGTCGCGCGCCCCGGCTCTCGGATGTCGCAAATCGATCAGTCTGGACCGGCCAGTTCGAATCGAATAATCGTGCTGATGGGATCCCGAGCGGACTCTGGCACGCTGATGCGGATCGAGCCTCCTCCCCTTTGGACTGAGACGGCGCCCTTCGCCGTGACCAAGTCGGCCTCCGTGATCGACCTGTCGATGTCCGGCAGGACAAGACCACCGCTCGGCCACTCGGTGACGTGCAGGTACGCCGTGCTTCCCGAATGAGTGCTGCCGCCCCAGCCGCCGGGTTTCCAAGGCCCTCCCCGCGTCCCGTAGATGCTGTGCCCGTATCGTTCAAGCCAGTCTCCGACCTCTTCGAGCCTTGCTACATGGGCTGGATCGAATGAGCCGTCGGGGCGCGCTCCCGTACTGATCAGCAGGTTGCCGTCGCCAGAAGCGGTACCGACAAGCAAACGGACGATCTCTCGCGTTGACTTGACCTCGCCGGGAGACCAGGCCCAATGCGGGCCGAGCGAGATACAACTTTCCCAAGGCCGTCCGTCCTGGAACATTCCGAGCCTCTGCTCCGGCGTGTCGAAGTCCCCCGGGAGGCTCGCCCGGTTGTTGATGAGGATGTGCGGCTGGAGATCGCGGACGACAGCTTCGATCTCGGCCGACTTCCACATGTCCGCGTGGTACATTCCGCCCCACCAGAGCGCGTCCCACCACAGCACCTCGATCCGGCCGTATCCCGTCATGAGTTCCCGGACGGTGTCGTGCATGTAGCGGATGTAGCGGTTGTGCCGCGGTCCGGCGCGCCGCGACGCGCCAGGACGAGCCTGCCAAAAGGGTGGGGCGGGCGTTGGCTCGATGACGGCGGGATCGAGAGGCTGGTAGTCCGGGTGGTGCCAGTCCCGCTGGGAATAGTAGACGCCGAACGGCATGTCCTGCTTCCGGCACGCCTCTGCGACCTCCTTCAGGTAGTCCCTGCCGAACGGCGAGTTCGTGATCTTGAAGTCCGAGTGTGCCGTGTCCCACATGTGGAAGCCGTCGTGGTGCTTGGCGACTGCGATGACGTATCGCATCCCTGCCCTGCGGGCCATCCGGACCCACTCGTCGGCGTCGAAGCGCTCCATCCGAAACTGCCGGGCGAACGCCTCATACTCCCCGTCCGGGATCGTGCCCGCCCCAGGGTCCGGAAAGGCATGGGTCTCACGGCTCCAGCTGAGGTCGGCCCCCTTGAAGCTGGACAGACCGTAATGGATGAATAGCCCGTAGCGGGCTTCACGGAATTTTCGGACGCTGGCTTCCGGGGCGCCCCTGTAGCCGGCCCATTCCCCGGCGCTGAAGTCTTGGTACAGATGGGCCGGCTCCCTAAGGCGGCTGTCCGTGTCCAGCACGGACCACTGCGCAGGTACGGCCGCCGCCAGTGCCAGACAAGCCCCGATGCCGGCCGCCGACCGCATTGGCGTTGACCTCATCGCCGGACCCACCGAGCCATGATGCAACGAGACGAGGCCATGCTGGGAGCGTCGCACACGCAACGTTCTCAAGCCCAGCCGCCCCGCGGGGCGATCTCAGCAACCGCCCCTGCAGGGCTAGGGGGAAAGCACTCCCGCTACCAGATGAACTTCAGCGCCAGCTGCAGAATCCGCGGGTTGTTCTGCGTACTCGAGACCGCGCCGAAGTTGGGGTTCGAGAAATTGTTCCCGGGTTGCGCGAACACCGGTGAGTTGAACGCATTGAAGGCTTCGGCCCGGAAGTCGACGCGCATGCCCTCCCTGAGGACGTCCAACCGGAACTGCCGGAAGACTGAGATGTCGAAGTTCGAGGTCCCGTCCCTTCGCAGGATGTTCCTCCCGGTGTTGCCGAACGTGAATGGTGCGGGCGTGTCGAACGCACCCGTGTCGAACCAGCGTTGGGGCGTCGGGTTGCTCAAGACCCCATTGCCTCGCGCGATGTTGAGCCTCTGGTAGAAGCCGCTGCAGCAGTTGAAGTTCCCCGTGTTGGCGATGTCGCCGGCAACACCGACCGTGAAAGGCGCTCCAGAGAAGAACGTTGCGATGCCGTTCAACTGCCAGTTTCCGATGATGTGCCGCAGCGCCTTCGAGGACGGATTCCAGTTCTTTCCCGGACCAAAGGGAAGCTCGTAGACCCAGTTGACTGTCAGGATGTGCGGGACATCGATGGCGGCCACGCTGCGGTCGCCCGACAGGTCGTACGGGTTCGGCGTCGAGCAGCCCTCCACCCCGAACCAGCCGTCGCAGGCTGTCGAGATCGTCTTCGACCAGGTGTAGGAAACGAGGTACGCAAGGCCGTTGGAGTACTTGCGGTCAAGCGAGAACTGGAAAGCGTTGTAGTTCGAGTTTCCGATGCTGCGGTCGTAGAAGGTGGGAATCGCAAAGGGCCACGGCTGCCTCTCCGTGATTGGGCCTGGACCCGGCGTCAGAGCTGTGTTGAAGTAACCGCCGACCCCTAGGCGAGTGCCGCTGGAGCCCACGTAGTTGGCCTCGATCACGGTTTCGGGGTTGAGCTGATGCTGTATTCCAAAGTTCCACTGGGCCGAGTAGCCGTTCTGGTAGTGCGGATCCATGAACCACTGGACTTGGTTGAATGGTGTTGGTGCCGGGAATCCCACGCCCTCGATCGGGTCCTTGCCCGACGCGGTAGGCGTGGGATGGTCGGCGGTGGGATTGTTCAGGTTGTTGGCGAGTATCTCGCCCACGCCGGGCCAGGTTGCCGAGTAGTTCTGGGCGAGTTGCACGACGGCCGACCAACTGTCGAAGAACATGCCGAACGAGCTTCGCAGGGCCGTCTTCTGCCCAAGTCGGTAGGCGATGCCCAGACGCGGTTGCCAGTTGTCCGCGTAGTCGTGGTAGATCTTCCCGCGCGGCTCGACCTTGACGTGCTCCGGCAGCGAACCGTCCGGAGTCGGGATGCACGGTGCGCCGCCAGTTTGATCACAGGAGCCCGGGAGCTTCTGGACCAGGTAGGAGTTCTCGCGCTCGAAGTCGTAGGCACCGGCGTAGATGTTGCCGCCCGGATCGTCCTCCCGGCCGAGGGGCGGGACGAAAGTCCGGTCGTACCGGAGGCCGAAGTTGATCGTCAGCTTAGGCGTTGCCTTCCAGCTGTCCTGCAGGTAGAACCCGGCCACGCCTCCCCAGCGGTGCGTTGTCGCGCGGTTGCGGAAGCCCGCCGCGTCGGGCACGTCGAGAAGGAAGGAAGCAAGCGCGCTCCCGGTGCCGGACACCTGGGGATTGCCCGTCTGGAAGGCCCTGTAGGTCGAGCTCGCGTTCTGCGGCGCTCCCAAGAAGTTGGGGACGCTGTTGAGTTCGGCACCGAACTTCAGGGTGTGGTTGCCCACGATCTTGGAGTAGCTGCCCTTGTACTGCCAGACCTGAGCTAGCGCGGTTGCGCACTTAACTCATTGGGCTCTGGCATCGTGACTGAGAATGTG
>JAPPMC010000191.1 GCA_028819235.1 Bryobacterales bacterium | reverse complement strand
GGGTCCGGATCCCTATTCAGGGACCCTTCGCAGCCCCATTCTTAACAGACAAGCCTGGCTGTTCCATCTTCTCCTCATTCTGTCCCTTGTGCGAATAGCGCAGTGCCACCAGCCCCGCCCACGCGGCCGGGTCCGCCGCTAGCCGCTCGACCGGAATGTGCCCCAGATCCCGCAACCAGTACCCGAACGAAGGTTCCAGGGCGCGCAGTCGCTCGTCTCTGGTCGCCAGCATCTCCGCGATCGAGCCCGGCGCATTCCAGGGCTCTGCGCCATGGTAGAAGACCAGCGGGATGATCGTCGCCAGCGCCCGCAGCCTGTCCCGGCTGCCCTGTGCGTACGCGTTCCAGATGCGCAGCTTGTACCGGAAAACCTGCAGCGCCGTGCCTGGGTCCGGCGACGACTTGTGCTCCAGCAGCACGTAGACCAAGCCCGGCTCGCCCCCCTGAGCGTCACTTGGAAGAGCTTGTCGCTCTGGCTGCCGCGCAGGTCTTCGTCCACGAAGCTGCCGTCGAGCGCTACTGGCGGCTCATCGGCCAGCAGCGCCGCCACCCACGGTTCCAGATGGGCTTGCAGAACGGCTCGGGCGCGAAGCTCGTCGGACAGCATTGCGCGGAAGACGAGGTCGTGCGGGTTGTATAGGTCGGTCGCCATCTTCTCAGCGCACCGGTCGCAGGCCTGACGCTCCAGGATCGCGACCGCAGGAATTCGAAGGATAGCAGCGCGGTCGGGCGGCATCGGCCGGAACCCCTCATCCCGGAACAGGTGCCGACCTTCGAGGACCGCCTGGTCGCACGCATAGCCTCGGGCTCTTGAGGTAACTGCACCGCGCATTCTTCTGCCCGTTGGCCAGTGTGACGAGGTAATGAACATCCGAATGGGCGCGCTGCCTCCGCCACCAACCTACAGCGGACAGGAGCCCGCACTCGGTCGGCGTGCGGCCGACGGCGGCTTCGCCGGGCTTGGCGGCCGGGCTCCTAAGACGTGCGGCTCTGATGGCCAAGCTCGGTACGGTCGCGGGCGGCTCAGGCTCACGAACGGATCGCGAACGGGCAAGAACGGAGCTCGTCACGAGCGGGTCGGCGTGCGTCAAGTTCGTCTCACGGACGCTGCTGAATGCTGGAGATCGGACCTGCAAGTGTGCCCAGCCGGATGTGGACTGGTGTCCGCAGATCCTGCCATCGAAGAGTCGGCAGGGCGTTGCCCCTAAAGCCAAGCCCTATTCAGGATGGCGTGTGCCTGCTGGTGTTGGAACGCGCCGAAGCGACGTCTAGCCTCTGAGCGCACTGCGGCGCCTTGGCTTCTCATCAGTAGTGGGTCGCAGGCGGTCGAGGGACCCTAGTCAGCCGTTCTGGGCTCGTCCGCCGCCGGGCCCGAGCGGCTAACTGGCCCCTGTCCCGCTGCCGCGCTGTGTGGACGGACCCTGTCACGGCTGCCTGCCGCTGTGACCAAGGCTTCGCGCGGCCGCTGCCACGGGAAACCCAACACCGTGCTTGAACGCGATAAGCCATTGGTCCCGCTACCAACGAAGCTAGACTGACCGAGAATCCGGGACGCCGATTGTTTGCCCATGTAACGATCTGTGCCTGCGTGCCTTGCCCCCATGCCTGCTATCACAGTCCAAGCGACAAGGATCACGAGGCCAGCGGCGGGTGTGGACGGGCTGGAGAGCCTGTGTGGAACGAGACTCCCGGAATCGAGCAGGGTCGGGGATCCCGAATCAGGCCGCCAATTGCGCACCGAACAAAGCAGCCCGCCTCCCATCGTTAGACCGATCTGAGATCTGCTGTCGGAGAATCCAACCATGTGTGATGGTGCTAACGTACGGGAGCCGATGAGACAGAACATCACTTCCGTCCCGCCGCGTCCTCTCGGCGCCGCCAGTCTGCTATCGCTGGCAACGCTGGTCCCACTTGGACTGGCTGACGCGGCATCGCGGCAGGAGATTGCTCATCGCTCACTCCAGCCACCTTGGGTTGTCGACCTGAGGCTTGACGGGATGCCGCACGAAGCTATGTTCGGAACGGCGCAGGATGTTGATTATTACCGCCTTGAAGTCGCTGAGCTGTCCGAGGCTGCCATCTACGCGGCGAGTGAACTCGATACGTCGGGCACTCTGTTTGACTCGACGGGAGAAGAGATCGCATCGGAGGAATACGGAGGCGAGGGGCGCAACTTCCGGATCGTAGCCTTGCTGAGGGCGGGAGCCTACTATCTCCGAGTCAGGCAAAATGCAACTGCATATGACCGAATAGGCGCTGGAAAGTACACGCTGCACGCCGAGAGTGAACGACTGCTGCCAGACCGGCTCCCGCTTGACGGTTCGCCGAGGGAGGGAGTGATTGACCCAGCAGAGCACGCGGAGTACTTCCGGATCGAGGTGGCCGAACTAACCCAAGCGCTCATCTACTCCAGCGGCGGACTCGATACCGTCGGTGCAGTGCTCGACTCACAGGGTCGCGTGATCGTATCGGACGACGACAGCGGCGATGCGCAGAACTTTCTCGTCTCACCGCTTCTGTGGCCAGGCGAGTACTTTTTGCGGGTGACACCGTGGACCTCGTCCACTGGTCAACGCGATTCTGGCAGCTACAACCTGCATGCCGAAGGGACGCCGGCCTCGGTTGCACGGTTGCCTCTCGACGGATCGACGAAGGAGGGGGTGATCGAGCCAGGAGAGCAGGCTGATTACTTCCGGATTGAAGTGACAGAGCTAACCAACGCGGTTCTGTACACGAGTGGTCCGAGCAACACCATCGGCACGCTGCTCGATGCGGAGGGACGCGAGATCATGTCCGCCGGCGATTCATGGGGGAACTTCCGCATGACCGCAGTCCTGAGGCCCGGCGAGTACTACGTGAGAGTAGCTCAGTGGCGGTTCGGGGGCGGGCCGGCCCACGTGGCCGCCCCGGCCGCGCGCCAACCCGAGGATGGAAGCTACATCCTCCACGCAGAGGGATCGCCCCTGACTCCGACGCCGCTGGAGCTGAACGGTGCGGCAATGGAGGGCTCCATCGATTCGGCGGAGGACTCTGACTACTTTCGGATCGCTGTTTCCGAGCTGACCGAGGTAGCCATTCACTCAAGCGGTGGACTCGACACGGTGGGAGCATTGCTCGACTCAGACGGACGCGAAATCGTGTCGGACGATGACGGAGGCTCGGGGGGCAACTTTCACATCACGACGCTTCTCTGGCCGGACGAGTACTTCGTCCGAGTCACGCCGTGGGTCAAGTTCTCTGGACAGTTCGACGTTGGCAGTTACGGACTGCATTTAGAGGGAGCGCCAGCCACGCCTACGCAATTGTCCTTGAACGGGCCGCCTCAAGGTGGCGTCATCGAAACCGCAGATGACGAGGACTATTACCGGTTCGCTCTCACGGAGCCCACGGCAGTCGTGCTCTACACGAGCGGCAACCTAGACACGGCGGGTGTATTGATGGGCACGAACGGAGATGAAGTAGCGTTTAACGACGATGGGGGCGATCAGTTCATCAACTTTAGGATTGTGGTGATCCTATTGCGTCCCGCCGAGTACCTCCTGCGGGTATTCTCATCGTCCGGTGCGGCAGGCAGCTACACAATGCACGCGGAGGGGGTGTCGGAGAACTTGGTCGGCCAACCCAGCCAGCCCTAATGGAGGTCGCGGACAGCGGAGTGAGAGTAGCAGTTCGCGCCAGCTGACCACACCGAACTCCACTTGCGGAAAGCACGTCTGGGTCTAGGACCGGCTCCTGTTTGTGCACTGCCGGATGACTTAGTTCCGGGTGCGCGAGTTATAGCGGGATGTGGCCAGCCTGGCCGCATCCCCATCCGGCATTGCTGAGGTGCTTGCGCTGGTGATGGCGGTCACGGTGTCGCAGGTGTCACCTGCTGATGCTTCCCGCCATCACCAACTGGGATGCGCTCTCCCGGCAGGCTTTGAGTCAAGGGCTTACGGAGAGTTGGATCATTCAACCCGGTGTGCGGGTCCCGCTCGTCACTACCGGCGCCGGTTGAGGATCCCGTCCCAGCGAGGCTCTCCTTGTCGCCCATAGTCGTGGGGCAGTTCGCGCCAGTCTTCCCTTGTCCTGCCATTCAGGTCCCACGCCAATAGCCCGTCCTTGAATGTCATCTCGCAGACCAGTCGTTCGCCTCCTCGGTGACGCGCACCAAAGCTGTCAACGTAGCCGAAGTCTCCGGACTCCAGGCTCAGGACCGCAATGTCGGCAGCCGCCCCTACGGAGAGATGTCCGAGTTCTTCTCGCAGGATCTCTCTGGCCGGATTCCACGTGGACTGCTCAATCACGTCCTCCAACGATTCTCCAAGCGCCAGAAACTTGCTCATGGTTGTCGTTTGGCTCTGCATGCCCGCATTCATTGAGCCGATGTGCAGGTCTGTCGAGATGGAGTCCGGTGGGAAGCCCGCCTCCAGGCATGCAGAGGCGACGCTCCACTTGAAGCTGCCGCCTCCGTGGCCCACGTCGAAGTACACGCCTCGCTCACGGCCTGCGAAGAGGCCGGGATTGGGCGTTCCATCCGGCAGCAGTTCCCGCCGGTTTCCCGAGAAGCAGTGTGTGTATATGTCGCCGGGCCGCAGCTTCTCTCCCAACAGCGTCTCGATCGGCCGTTCGGGCAGATTCGAGCCAAAGTCGACCATCACTGGTATGCCGGCTGCGTCGCCGGCCCGAACGGCCTCCTCAATCGGCTCCCACTCAGGTCCGGCATAGTGGGCCGTCTTGATGCCGACGATCAAATCCCCGTGCCGCCTTGCGAGTTCGGCCGTTGGTGCAGCCTGCATGTCGTCCAAATCCTGCTCGATCTCGCCACCCCGCATTCCGTGCCCGACGATGTTGGCGAGGGCTAACACGCGCGTCCGGGCCCTGTCGATTACGGTCTCGCGAAACGCCTCGAAGTTCCTCCAACCGGCGCAGCCTGCATCGACCACCGTCGTGACTCCTGACCGGAAGGTGTAGCCATCCGGATACACGCTGTTGTCCCCTGCGTAAGATCCGGGCTCGTTCGTTCCCGCAAAGACATGCACGTGGAGGTCGAGGAGCCCAGGCGTTACGTAGAGTCCTCCGCACTCGACGACCTTGAACGCCTGGCTCGGCGAGATTCGGTCGGCGACGGCTTCTACCTTCCCGTCTCGGACAGCGACGTCTCGAACTGCGCTCAATCCGTTCTTTGGATCGATCAAGTGTCCGCCAAGAAGCAGCAGGTCGTACTCCGGATCCCCGGCCGAGTGCTCTGTACAAGAGGCGCTCAGCAGGCAGGCACCGGCCAACAGTTCTCGTCTGGTCAGTTGGCGTCTTGATCGGCTCATGGGCCGGTCCTCCTCGGGTGATCTTCAGCCGTTGTCCCCGGCCTCTCCCGGCACCCACCGGAGACAACAGCCACAAAGTGTCGGGGGTTGCCGCCCGAGACCGAATGGAATCCTCGTAGCACGGTCCGAGGGAATTATGCACAACTAGCTCTATCTGGGCAACCGACCGCCCCGGCACCGCGGGCCAGCCGTTCAGTGATGTTCTCGGTAGACCTGCTAGTTCACAACTTCTCCGGGGGCAGCGCACGAGTGCCATTGCGCCGTCCGGGATCGGCAAGCAGTTGCCGAGGCCCGACCACTGTTGACTTTCTGGAGAGTCAGCAGAGGGACGGTGCCTCCGAGCCAGATCTGCTACGCGAGGTGTCGAGCGCCTCCAACTGATCCCCGTGAACGGCCGCCGCGCAACCGGCTCTGGACAGTCTCGTTCCTGCACGAGCTGGCACGAGAGCGAATAATGTTCGACATGGCGACTCAATTGTCGCGGCGTGAATTCGCCGCCTCACTCGCACTCGGAACGCTTGGCTGCGGACGCTCTGCTCGTCCGCCGAACGTCTTGTTTGTCGCTTCAGACGACCTAACGTCGACCTTGGGATGTTACGGCCACCCACTCGTGCAGTCTCCCAACATCGATGGCTTGGCCGCACGCGGCGTTCGCTTCGATAACGCCTACTGCCAGTTCCCGTTCTGCGGTCCCAGCCGCGCGTCCCTGCTGACCGGGATGCGCCCGGACACCAGCGGTGTCGTCACGAATGCCATGGTCGACTTCCGCCAGCGGCATCCTGATGTGGTCACGTTGCCGCAACTGTTCAAGAACAACGGGTGGAATGCGATGCGGGTCGGCAAGATCTTCCACATGGGCGTGCCTGGCGGAGTCGGGTCGATGGCCCATCAAGACCCGCCGTCCTGGGACGTGTCCATTAGCCCGCCTGGGGATGAGAACGAGAGCGTGGGACCGGGGGGTGATCCGAACCCCAACCTTCGCCACGGCCTGAAGATGCAGTGGGTCCAGACGGCGGACGCCTCGGGGCAAGCGGACACGAACGCAGCCGACACAGCGCTAGAACTGCTGCAAACCTCGGCCAACGAGCCGTTCTTCCTAGGGCTTGGGTTCGTGCGGCCGCATACACCCTTCGTGGCTCCATCGAGCTTCTACGACCTGTACCCCCTCCGGGAAATTGACCTGGTCTTCAATCCTGCCTACGATCTGGACGACATTCCCGCCCCCGCCAAGAACTTGAGGCCCTTTCTCTGGGAGCACATGGGAATGAGCGAGGAGAACCAGCGCTTGGCGCTGCGAGGCTACTATGCGTCGGTGTCCTTTATGGATCACCAGTTTGGGAGGGTCCTCGACGAGCTTCAGCGTCTAGAGATTGCCGATCGGACGATCGTTCTGTTCTTCGGGGATCACGGCTGGCATCTCGGGGAGCACACTCACTGGCAGAAGATGAGCCTGATGGAAGAGTCTGTCAAGGCCCCGCTGATCATCTCAGCGCCGGGGTCCCGGGGAGCCGGGCAGGCATCAAGCGCTCTGGTCGAATTCGTGGACTTCTACCCGACCTTGGCGCAACTCTGCGGACTCGAACTGCCCGGCCATCTAGAGGGCACCAGCTTGGCGCCGCTGCTCGATGACCCGGCAAGCACGGTCAAGGATGCGGCCTTCTCGCAAGTGCAGTGGGAGGGCCGAATATTCGGCCGCACTGTCCGGACTGCGCGGTACAGGTACATCCGCTGGGAAGGGGATGGCGGGGGAGAGGAGCTCTATGACCACTCAAGTGATCCCCGAGAGTTCACCAACCTCGCCACCTTGCCGGGGCACTCCGAGACTCTAGCCGAAATGCGAAGAATCCTCGAACGGGGACGGACTAAGACTCGAGGTTGAGGGGTCCCGCAGCTGCATGTTGCGAGACTTGGCCCCTGCCTCACTTCGACGGGTCCTCCTGTGATCGGGAGCATCGCCACGGTCTGTCTCGGATCGCTCTGCCCGGGACGCACGGAATGGTCAGAGCTTGCTGCCATACGGGGCACTGTCGGCTGAGTATCGGCCGATATATCTCCTCTAGGGAATGACCAGCCTAGGTGGCGGGCAAGTTCCTCCCAGCGCTCGCTGAATCTGTCAGTGGGCAGGAAGAACGCGTCGGGGTCGGCCACGTGAATGACCACTGGAAGGCCAAGCTTCCCGACCTCCTTCGAAATCGGGTCAAACCGCGAATCGCCGACCGCCACGAGGGGCCCGCTTTCCCCACCGTCGCCCGCTGACGCACCAGCTATGCCGTCCCGCACCGCCAAGATCTATCCGGAAGGCGAGGGCGGCTTGCATTTCGTGCCCCGGGGACGCCGCGCCAGCTCAGACTCGCCCGGCTACGTCGGGTCAGCTCGCTAGATGCTCCTCGGCAAGATCGGCCCCCAAGATCGAAGGGCACCAGTATCGTTCTATGTGTTCGATTACCAGTTCCGTCCCTCGATCGTGGCTCACGAAGGGGCTATCCCTCGGATCGTACATGGAGTCCGTGAGATCTCGGACGAGTGCCACATTCATCCCTAGGCGCACTTGCTGGCGAATTCCGAAGGGACGGCCCAACACGCAGATGTTCGTATGGACGCCCATGATGGCCACGTTGCGGATTCCCTTGAGCGCGAAGTAGTTGAAGATTTCCTGGCCGTCGTCGCTGATCCCATCCCCTTCCGCGATGCGCAAGTCGGGATGCTGCCTCGTCCATCGCCTGACCCGATCTCCCACGAATTCGTCGTCGCAGGGATGTTCGTCGTCGATCGGCAGTGGCGCTTCGGCCGCCGGGTCAAGATCGCACCATCCTGCTATGGGTACCGGCGGATCTGCATAAGGGGCGGTGCGCACGGCCGCCCTCTGTGACGTACCGGCATAAAAGTCCATGGTTCCGCTTGGAGCATGGATGACTGAGACACCTAGAGATCGCGCTCCGTCCAGCACGCGGTTCATCTCGGGGATCATGGCCTCCAGTCGTGAGACTGAACTCTTGCAGTAGTGGTCATCCCACATGTCGCAGACAATAATCGCCGTCCGGGATGCCCTCCACAGCAGGGATCGGACGACCGGTTGGACCGTGTCACCGGTGGTTGTGCGTGAGCGGGCCAACAGACGTAGGGTCCGATCGCTCTCGGAACGGCGGCGCAGCAGTTCCTGCCCCGCTGTAACGGCGGCGACCGATCCCGACGCCGCCAGCAGCAACTGTCTACGGGTCATGCATCACCTCCTTGGCGTCCCTATCTTATGCGGGCTCCGATGCTCCAAGGGCATAGGTGTGCCTTCAGCACTCGCAGTTGGGCTCTGAACGTCTCCCCATAGAGGCGGGAATCGGCGCTGCTTGTCTGGCTATGCCCCGGCGAGCGGGAGTCCGCGTACCCATCAAGAGAGGCTAGTTCGCAGCTAGCGACGCGCGAAGAATCTCCTCGTCATTGCGCACAAATACGCTGCGATCCGCATATGCCGGATGGGACCAGTGGACAGCCCCCCGTTCGCGTCGAGCGCCTGGCTCGGACGTTGGCCGGATCAGCTCTGTTCGGGAGAACTCGGTGTACCCGGTGGGTGAGAGGCCGGCAATGATCAGTTCTCCGCGATCATTGCTGATGAAGTACCGATCTCCACTACGCACCACGAAGGCCGAGGCGTTCCGCACCCGCTCGCGGGTCACTTCCTGCGTTTCCCAGACCCGCTTCCCGGTCGACAGTTGCAGGCACCGCAATTGGCCGTAACTGCAGATTCCGTAGACGTGGTCACGGTCGATCACGGGGGCGTTCATCAGAGCGTGCAGGCCATCGGTCTCAACACCGCTGTCACTGGAGCCCCTCCAGAGCAGCGTGGCGCTGTCCCTGCCAACGCGGTACAGGCGGGAGCCGTTGAAGAATGCTGACACGAGCAGGAGTGGCCTGCGCCAGACGGGTGTCGCGATCGGGGTCTCCATCCGAATGCGGAACGGTTGTTCCCAGAGCAAGCGCCCCGACTCCGGCTCCAGCGCGGCTACACCGCCAGCGTGCCAGGTCACGACCGCCGGCTGGACGCCGACTTGGATCAGGATCGGCTGGGAATAGCCGGGACCGGAGTCCTCGGAGGAGAGTGCCCGCCATACCTCGGCGCCCGTGTGCTTGTTGAAGGCTACGACCTTGGCGTCGGGACGGCCGCCGACAACCGTGATCAGCAGATCTCCATGCACGACCGGGGCGCTCGACATGCCCCATGGGGGCAGTTGCGTGCCGAATTCTCCAGTAAAGGTTCGCGTCCACAGCACTTGGCCGTCTTCGACCCTCGCACACACGAGTGTTCCCGAGGCTCCAAGAGCGTAGACCCGATCTCCATGTACCGTCGGCGTGGCTCTTGGACCTGACGGGTATTGGATCCCGGCGTAGTCCGCTGGCCACCGTTCTTCCCATAGACGCTCTCCGGTCTCTTGGTCGAAGGCCACAAGCCCTTCACTGCCGCGACGACCGACTCCGCGCACGAAGTCGGATGCGAACACGCGTCCTCGCGACACGCTTGGACCGGAATACCCGGAGCCCAGCGGTGCTCGCCACACGATCCTAAGGCCTTCTTTGGGAAAGATCCGGACAATCCCGCTCTCGTTCCACTCGCCCCGCCGACCCGCGCCGCGCCACTCAGGCCAGTCCTCACCAGCGACCTGCCCCGGTAGCGCGAACAGGATGCTCCATGTGAGTGTGGCGATGCAGATCGATCGCAGGCTCGTGCTTTGGGGCATTGCGCGTCCTTGGCGTGATGATTCCACTGCTTGAGGGGGCCGAACTGCGCATCGGGCTCGAGTGCGGCTAGCGGCGCTAGCGCTGGTCCGGACCGCTGTACGCGAATCCAGCGACCTCGGGGCCATCATCCCGTCCGACGCCCATGAGGCCCCGTACCGATGCCGCTCACCGTCGACGGTCGCCTGTCGCACGGCAGCTGTGACGCTCAGGCCCGGAAGCTGCCGGAGGGCCGGTGCGCGAGAGATCCGGCGGCAGCACCCTGAAATTGGCCCAACTGCGCGAACCGGGCAGATGGCGCGCGTCGTACTTCCGTCATTGCCCGAGCGAACCAGAAGACAGACTACAGACGCAGCTCCCAACCCTTGCGATAGCGGGGCTTCACCCAGCGGTTCGCATCCCTGAAATTCGAGAACTCGCCAGCTTCGTTGTCCCACAAGAGCTTGTCGTCGAAGTGGACAGCCGCCGCTCCGAGAACGAGCCATTCCGTAAACGGAGCGGCCAAGTCGAAGTTGGAGCAGGCCTGTGCGCCCCCTTTGCAAGCTCGGATCCAGTCGTGGACGTGCGCCGTAGTGTTGCTTCCCGTCGCGGCGCCCGGTGAGCGCGCAAGAAACGACGGCGGAAGCTTGTACTCGGCCCATCGCGAGCCTGGCAGCAGGCCGACACCCTCTCCTCGCCCGCTGGTACCGAGGTACCCCTTGGAGCCGACGAAGATGCAGTTGTAGCCGCTTCCCTGCGGCTCTCGTGGCGGCCCACCGGGTCGGCCCCCCGTCGGTCCGACCTGCGGCCCCTGTCCTTCGATTTTGCGGGCCTGCTCCGCGGCCATTCCGTCGGGCAAGTAGGCGTCGCGGTTGGTGTTGTGCCAGTACACCGAGACCGGCGGCATGTTGGGCCGCGCGGCAAAGTCGTACCGCAGCGTGAGCCTGTCAGGGAATGTGAATGGGGGCGACGAGTCCTTGTGGACACACTGGACGCTTTTCAGGCTCTCCGGCCCCAGCTGCAGTCCCCAGTTCGCCGGTCCCAGAATGTGTATGCCCCAATCCCCGATCAGGCCGGAGCCGAAGTCATGGAAGCCGCGCCAGTTGAAGGGCAGATAGAAGCCGTACCGGGACGGGTCGAAGCCACCGCCACGTGGTCGTGCCGGTCCCTCGGCCCGACCAGCGGCGCCTTGACCTTGCGATGCCTGGGGCCGTGGCGGGCGGGGACGCATGCCGAGCCCTTGGAACCGTTCAGCCGCAAACTGGCGATAGTTCTCGTCGCCGGCCGTGAATCGCCGCTCTGCGGCCCCTCCGAGCCAGAGATCCCAGTCAAGAGTCTCCGGTATCGGGGATGGTGCCGCCACAGTCTTCATGCCCTGGGGCCAGATCGCTGGTCTCATCCAGGCATGAACCTCGGACACATCGCCGATCTCACCGGACCAAAGGATCTCGCAAGCAACACGCGTGGCTTCATGTGAGTAGCCTTGGTTGCCCATCTGAGTCGCGACGCCGTACCGCCCGGCAGCTTCCTTCAGCAGGCGCGCCTCCCATGCCGTCCTCGTGAGCGGCTTCTCGACGTAGACATGTTTCCCCTCCTGCATGCAGGCTAAGGCGCACGCGGCGTGGGTGTGGTCGGGAGTGCCCACCACTACTGCGTCGATGTCCTTACCGGACTTCTCGAGCATGACTCGGTAGTCCTTGTACTGGGCAGCCTTGGGCCAGTAGGCGAAACCTTCCGCGCCGCGCTCCCAGTCCACGTCGGCGAGCGCGACTATGTTCTGCGTCTCGCAATGCGTCAGCACCAGGGCGGGGCGTCCGCCGGCCCCGATGGCTGCCACGTTGAGCTTCTCGTTCGGAGACTTATACCCCATCCTCTTAAGGGATGGGACGGCTCCGTAGCCGCGAGCCGGCACTGCCCCGGCCAAGAGGCTCCCGAAGAAGAAGTGGCGTCTGGAGACGTTTCCGATCATGCTTGTTCTCCTACCCGCTCGGGTCCGGACTGCGATCATACACGCATCCGGTGGGCTTCATCGGCCGTCGCGCTTCTTGGTCGATGGCCGGACCCTAAGGCCGATGAGATCCGTGGCCGCCCAACGCCCGCCTGCGCGCGCCTCAATTGAGATGTCGAAGCTTCCAATGTCTGCTGACTCCGACGCTCTTAGGATGACTGTGAGAGATTCCGCGTCGGCGGTGGACTCGAACTCAACGCCCTGTGGTAGGCCCGGCAAGCGCAGGTCGCCTTCGCCGATCAGGCCAGCCGTCTGCAGCGACACCGTGGCCGTTCCGCCAAGGGAGAGCGTCAGTCTGCGCTGGTCGGTCGAGAGCCGGGCCGTCGGTGGATCGAAGACTGTCATCTCGATCCTAGGAAGGGGGCGCCTGACGAAATTCCAAAGGTCCAACAATGGTCCCATCGTCATGGTTGACCCAGCCTCCACCAAGGAGTCGAGCGGGCCGGGACTGCCACCTGCCGGTGCGCCGAACACGCGGATCGGATAGACACCGGGCTGCAGGGACTCCGGCACTGCGATGGGAAACGCAATCTCCGGAATGATCATGTCTGCCCCGTCGGCATTCGGCTCGAACAGCTGGTCTGCCCGGAATTCGGCCATCGGAGCGTGCACGCCCGGTGGCAGCCCCTCGAACCAGACTGCTACACGTCCCTCGAATCCTTGCTCGCGAACCAGATGGACTTTGATCACTGCCTCTCCGCCGCGTGGCACGGAGAAGTTCTCTGGAGTCGTGAACAGTTGAAAGCTCGGTCGCTCCTCGTGTACCTTGAGCCGGTACTGGTAACTTGGCCCGCCGCGCTGCGTCCGGTCCTGTATCGTCAGGAAGAGCACGCCATCCCGCTCGGGTGTGTGGAATAGGCTGCTGTCAGGGTTGCCAATCAGTGTCCCTTGGCCGGCGACGACATCATCGTTCTCTGCCAGCCTTCGCCCGGTGGCGTCCCGGAGGCTTACCACGGGGTCCAGATGCGGAACACCCAGCTGCGCCGCAAGAGTCCAGAAGTGCAACGGGCGTCCGGCTACCGTATGGATTGCATACACGTCGCGCTCTCCTGGCTCGCTGAGGACGCCATTGATCGCATATCCCCCGGCCCTCCAGTCTGCCTCGGAGGCGTTGGCCTCGCTGTAGTCCGGCAATCGGTCCAGATCGATCGGCGGACCGTCCAGGATTCCTAGTGGCCCGGCTGCCCAGACACGCCAGAGCCCCGGAGACAGGCGATCGGGGATTGAGAACCGAACCCGGGCCGATGTTCCATTTCGGTCGAGGACTTCGCCCTCGATTCGCCGGACGCCCTCCCCGGTTGGCGAGTCGTCCGCGAACCGTACCGGCATTGTGTACGGGTACGTCATCCGAGCGTGCTCCGCTCCTCTGAGCTGTGTTAGGTACACCTCCTGCACACTGCTGAGACCGTTCCCCCGCAGTGTGAGAGTGGCAGTGCTGCCAACGGCCGCGCCTAGCGGCGACACATGGTCGATCGTGGGGAGACGGCTGATCTGAAGCACATAAGTGGAGTTCTTGCCGAAGTTGAAGCCCCGCGGCCCCCTGTACTGGTCGATCTTCAGGTAGTGCCGGCCAGCCCTTGCGAATGTGTGCTCTAGGTACGGCGTCTCAAGATAATCGTCACGGTCATCATTGAACGCAACAATGTGCCCGTCGGCATCCAGCAAGAACATTTTGGCTTCGACCGCCGAGCCGTACTCGATCGATCTGAAGTCGGCAACCCACCGGTCGCCCGCCCGAACGTCAATCGCAAAGATGTCGACGTCGGCGGCTCCCTCCAGAAGGCCCTGGATTCCCGCGGGCAGGCCCGCGACTACTGTGGCATCTGCAAGGCTGTCGTTGGGCTCGACCTCGCGCACGTCCTGAAACTGGCCAACGTTGAACAGCGCCGAGGTTGAGTACCCCTCCAGCGTTCGCACGCGAAACCGATGCGTTCCGAGGGCTGCGGTCGACGCGATTGAGAGTAGGCCGTCAAGGCGTCCCGAACTCGGCTCGCCAGCGGCATGCCACCGAAAGTCCCGGCAATCAAATTCCACGGACTCGGCGTTGGAGAGGTATCGACCCAGCAGGCGCAGTTCGATCGTCGTTCCCCGTTGCCCACCTAATGGCAGGACTTGGCTAATCGAGGCCGTTGGAAGGCCTTCGGCGGACGCCGCGGCCGTCGACAGAGCGAGCGAGCAAATCAGCCCAAGCCTTCGCACTGATCAGCTCCACAACTCGCGAACCGGTTGGCCTTCCTTGTTGATTGCGATCGGTCGACCGTTCGCGTGGTAGTTCTTGCGGTAGTCGATGCCGAGGGCTTCGTAGACCGTCGCTCCGAGGTCTTCAATCCTCACCGGGCGCTCGACGGGGTGGGCCGCATGCTTGTCAGTCGACCCAATCACGACCCCTCCCTGAATTCCGGCTCCTGCCAGCACGACGGAGAAGGCCCCGGGCCAATGGTCGCGTCCTCCGGAGAAGTTGACCTTCGGCGTGCGTCCGAAGTCCCCGACCACCAGAACAAGGGTTGTGTCGAGCAGCCCCCGCTGCTCGAGGTCGTCTAGCAATGCGCAAAACGCCTGGTCGAATTCCGGCACAATCCTCCGATGCGTCGGCTCGTTCTGGACGTGGGTGTCGTACCCGTCGTGGAATACGGTCGCCAACCGCACGCCGGCCTCTACCAGCCGTCGGCCGAGCAGTGCGCCTTGGCCCACACTCGTTCGGCCGTAGGCGTCTCTCAAGCGGTCGGGCTCGGCCGAGATGTCGAATGCTTCCTTGGCGGCCGGCGACGAGATCAGGTCGAATGCCTTCAGCTGGAACTC
This sequence comes from Bryobacterales bacterium, assembly GCA_028819235.1. Classification (GTDB taxonomy): domain Bacteria; phylum Acidobacteriota; class Terriglobia; order Bryobacterales; family UBA6623; genus VXMF01. The sequence continues at coordinate 149,081 of JAPPMC010000191.1, read as the reverse complement.
GTCCATGGAATCGATAAGGGGCGACTCGGTTACAGATCGGAACTGACGGTCCAGCGCCGCGAGGAGCTCAGTACGGGACCGAGCCTCACCTAAGCTGATGCCGCTGGGCAGGGTTAAGTCCTTGACGGCATAGCCGTCCGCATTGGGGTCGCCGCTAACGAACGGGTCGTATGTAGGGCCGAGGAATCCGGCCTCAGCGGCCATGTCCCCGCGAGGGATCGACACGAACGGTGGCAGGCCGTACCGAGGCCCCCATTCTTTCGCGATGGTGGCTCCGAAGCTGGGTTGCAGCACCTCGTTTCTGGGCTTGGTCCCGCTGAACACATACTGACGGGCGCGTTCGTGGATGGCCTCGTCCGAGTGCATTGAGCGAATCAGCGCGAACTTTCCGGCGGCTCGGGCGGAGCGGGGCAGGAGTTCGGTGAACCGCACTCCCGGGATGGCCGTGGGAATCGCCTTGAAGCTTCCGCGAATGTCCGCCACCGCCTCGGGCTTGGGGTCGAAGGTGTCCAGCTGGCTTGCGCCACCGTGCTGGAAGATCACGATGCACGATTTCTCGCTTACGGCCGAATCGGCCTTGAGAAGCCTCGGCAGGCTGATGCCCGAGAACGCCAATGATCCAGCGGTCAAGAATGCGCGCCGATTCATTGCGGTCGGACTGGAGGGTGGGCGAACTGCGAGCATCGATTCCTCTTCTTAGTGATTGAGCTGGAACTCCTTCGAATTCAGCACGGCCCATAGAACATTCTCTAGGGCCCGCCGGCGGTCTCGGCCCGCTACGGACTCCGTCTCCAGAAACTTGGCCAGACCTTCCAGTTCATTCGCTGCCGGCGCGCGAGAGTACGCCCTCTCGTAGATTTCCGAGACGATCTCGTCGTCTGAGTAACCCTCCCGAAGCAGCGAGCCGACCACGTTGCCTTGCGCTTCGACCTTTTCCCGGACTGCTGGGCCGTTCATGAGGTGCAGAGCCTGTGCCAAGGTTGGCGCGCCTACCCGCTCCTTCAGGATGTCGCGGCGGGGCAGGCCGAAGGTGACCAAGAAGTCATCGGGGCCATCGGGAACGTAGATGTCTTTGGCAGACGTCTCGCTTGGGTAGCCCTCGAAATCGTGCGCGATGCCAGTGACCTGACCGAGCATGTCCAGCAGCGCTTCCGCCCCGAGCCTGCGCGGGACATAGCGGGCAAACAGCGCCTCGGCCAATCGTCCCGCGTCGCCATCCTTGGAAGTCTGCTGGTACGTGCGCGAATTCATGATTACGCGGTGGAGCGGCCGGAGGCGGAAGCCGTTCGCAATGAAGTGCTCGGCCAGTCGGTCCAGCAACTCGGGGTTGGATGGCTGGTTTGTAGATCGGAAGTCGTCGAATGGCTCTACGATTCCTGTCCCGAAGTACTCGTACCAGACGCGGTTGACGGTCGCTCGTGCAAAGTACGGGTTGGCGGGCGAGACGATCCACTCGGCAAGCACCGCCCGACGGTCCTCTCCCGGAGAGATCTTCGGCACCTTGCCCCCCAGGAACTTCGGTGCGACGCGGCGTTTCGTTGCTGGGTGCTCGACCTCGCCTTCTTCGGACAAGTACCAAGTGCGCCGGTATTCGCCATATCCGTGCTTGACGCGCAGCCGGGAGAAGAACGCCGCCAGCCCGTAGAAGTCGTCCTGCGTGAAATTCTCCAATGGGTGGCTGTGGCACTCGGCGCACTCCATGCGTACGCCGAGGAAGAGACGGGAGACCGTGGGCGTCACCTTGGCGACGCTGAATTCCTTCAGCATGAAGTCCGTCGCCGGGTGCCAGAAGTTCGCTCCCGGGTTGAGCATGGTGTCGCCTTGGCTTGTCAGGAGCGTCCGAACGAAGTCGTCGTAGGGGCGGTCTGCCGCGAGCCAGTCCCGGACCCAGTCCTTGAAGACTCCCATCGAGCGGCCTTGCGAATGGAGCTGGCAGTTGCGGAACCAGTCCTCGAACTTGACGGTCCAGTGCGAGGCGTGCTCGGACCGGTCTAGGAGCTGGTCGATTAGGATCGCCCGCTTGTCGGGTCGCGGGTCCGACAGGAATGCCCGCAGTTCCTCTTTGGTTGGTAGGAGGCCGACGGCGTCTAGGAAGGCCCGTCTGGCGAATTCTCGATCCGCCGTGAGCCCGCCCGGTTGGACGCCCAGCCGCCGCAGCTTCCCGAGCACTGCGGTGTCCACGAAGTTGTGGGGCCGATGGTCGGGATACTCGTCGTCCGCGCGGCCCCGAACCACTCCAATCTGGGCTGTGGCGACTTTGCCCAGCGCTCTGGCGAGCACTGTAGTCAGGCCTGGGTCGGCGGCTGCCACTCTGCCGTCCGCTGAGACCCGGGCTACCGCGTCGTCTCGGCTGAAGTAGCGGACCTCGCCCGTCATGTCCCGCGTGTGGCCATCGGAGAGATGTCCGACCGCTATCAGGCTCTGCTCCGCCGACTCGCCGACCAAGACTCGTTCTCGCGGGTACAGTTCGAGACGCTCCAAGAACACGCCGCCGGTGTCGCTGCGGGCACCATGCTGCAGCCAAGTCAGGAGCGACTCATACTCTTCTGAGTCGGTTGTGAGGAGCCGCCCACCGCCATGGGCGATTTCGAACGTCGGCTTTCTGAGCAGCAAGCTTCGTTCGGGATGCCGGAGATCGATCCTCCGTCCGTCGTGGGCGTGGACGATCATCTCGTGGTCGGCTGCAACGTCCTGCCCGAACAGCGAGAGCTTGAACCCATTCTGGCCCGCTGGCGAGCCGTGACAGGAGGAGCCATTGCAACCCTTGAGCGTGAGGATCGAGATGATGTCCTGGGCGAAGCTGACCCCCATCTCCGACCTTTGGTCGCCGACTCTCACCACAATCTGGGCCTGCAGCCCGCCGCACTGCGCATGAATTGCGGCCTCGCCCGCGGATCGGCCCATTACCATGCCCTTCACGGCATCGGGGGCAACGACACTTGGATCCGACGACTCCATCGCGCAATCGACCGTGACATCAGACTCGTAGCCACGGTTGTCAATCGCGGTCACTGCGATCCGCTGACTTGCTCCGGGACCTTCGAGCGAGACGCTCGCCGGCACCATCGATAGGGTGGCCCAGTCTGCACCCGAAAGGAGCGGTGCGACTGCGAGCGCCACTGCGAATGAGAAGGTAGTCGCTCCTCGCCACCGGAACCCCCTCGCTCGAGCCGTGGAATGCTCTGGCGGGTGACGCTGCCGCCTAGACCGTTTCATGCACCAACGCGACCGTGTGGCGGGCACGGACGCTCCGGAGTGCCGAGCCATCAACTATAGAATCCTACATACGCAGTGCCGTGTGGGCTGTCCAGGCAGTCTGTGCACAGGTCCTGTGGCCGACAGAGTCATCGATTCGCTCTCGTGCCGGGACTCACTAAGGGGAATGGACAGACGGGCACGGAGCAGCCGGTCGACGCGTCCCGATGCCCAGGTTCGCGAGCAAATGATTGCGCCGATGTCCGGCGGCAGGTCGCGACGGCTTCTCGACGAGTTCGCTCAATCGCGACAAGACGCAACTCCATTTCTGGGATGAACGGGACGCGTGATACCGTGACTTGGCAATGAGCCCCGTCAACGTCCGAGTACTGCTTGCCATCACCTCCGCTTTGGCGGTCATCCTGTCTGTCGGCGACCTCGCCAGTCAGGAACCGGCGCTGAAGTGGTACAAGGGCAATCTTCACACCCACACCATCAACAGCGACGGCGACTCTGCACCCGACGCAGTGGCGCGCTGGTACAAGGAGCACCGATACAACTTCCTGGCCCTTACGGACCACAACTACCGCACCGACCCCCAAGGCCTCGCCCCGATGTTCGAGGCGCGGGACCGCTTCCTGCTGATCAGCGGGGAAGAGGTTACTTCCGGGTACCGCGACATCCCCGTTCACGTCAATGCGTTCGGCGGGCAGACCACCATCGGGCCTGCCTTCGGCGAGAGCGTAGTTGGCACAGTGCAGCGAAATGTGGACCGGATCCGGCAGGAAGGGGCCGTGCCCTCCCTGAACCATCCGCTCTATCGCTGGGCCATCGATGCTGAGATTCTGCGCCAAGTCCGGGGCTTAGGCCTGTTTGAGATCTACAACGGCCATCCGGCAACAAACGACGAATGGGGCTTGGAAGCCATTTGGGACACGGCCTTGACGGCTGGCCGGAAACTCTACGGAATCGCCGTCGACGACGCTCACTATTTCAAGAGAATCGGGCCCGACCTGTCGAATCCCGGCCGCGGCTGGATCGAGGTGAAGGCGCCAGAGCTCACCGAAGAGGCGTTGCTGGCCGCCATCGGCCGAGGCGATTTCTACGCATCGACGGGAGTTCGGCTAGCCGAACTTGAGCGCGGGCCGACGGGCGTTGAGCTACGAGTGGAGCAGGTCGGGGACGAGAAGTACCGTACGCGGTTCATTGGGAGCGACGGCCAAATCCTCGACGAGGTGGTGGGGCCTGAGGCAAAGTACCGGCTGAGGTCCGATGATGGCTATGTCCGAGCAGCCATCGTGGACTCGGCTGGCCGGAGAGCTTGGATTCAGCCAGTGTTTGTCGACTGAGCCGCCCACTGAGGCCTCCGCTGAGTCTGTCAACGGCACCAGTTCCGAGAACGGACCGAGGCCGGGTCCTGATCCAAGGCCCCGCGGCCGTGTTCTCGTCGTCCACATTCCGGATTTCCGCCCGTGAGGAGCCCAATCAGGGTTTCGTCGGTATTGGAGGACGGCGTCGGCATTGCCGGGCTGCGTACGATGGTGGGGCAATCCTCGGCAGGCTGTGGTGACTGCGGCCCGCCGGGACACACGGGTCGCGCCGTGATGGCAGGCAAGTTCGCCCTTCGGGAGGTCGGTATGCGAAGACTTGGAATGTTGTGGCTGGCAGCCACTGTCGGAATGGCGGGCGCTGAGTGCGACTTCGGCGACTACGAGCCATTGGAAGGGCTGACGGCGGAAGTCCTAGACGGGGATGTCGCTCTAGAGTGGACGGGGGCGAGCAGCAGGCAACTGCGAGCTACCTTCGGAGTGGACGGGGGCGAGCCCGTCATCCGGCAGTTCTCGATCCTGTCTAGGGCGGGTCACTGGGCGCCGCTCGTGCAGAATGCCCGGCCGTCCTTTTACGTGGCAGAAGGTCGCAGGCGGATCTCTTGGCAGCAAATCCGGCCGGTCGAGGACTTGGGAAGGGAACTCACCCCTGAACTGGAAGAGCGCGAGAAGTGGAAGGTGTTTTGGGACGCTCCGCTCAATGTTCCCGGATTGGATGGCGTCAACCCCGGGCTGCCCAGGGATCCAGGGGAGGTCCGCCGATCCGAGGCGCGCTTTGACACCCAGGCCTGCCGCGTCCGGCGCGACGGCATCCGGCTTGAGGTCACATTCGACGGTCTGTCTTTGGGATCGTTTCAAGGCGATCTGGTGTTCACTGTGTATCGAGGCTCAAGCCTCGTCCGGCAAGAGGCCGTCGCGGCAACTTCTGAGCCGTCGGTCGCCTACATCTACCGTGCCGGACTCAATGGCCTGCGCGCCGCTGACTACCTCCGATTCCGCTGGCGCGACGTGGCGCGCGACTGGCAGCACTATAGGTTCGGCGGCGGCGCGAACGACGGCCCGGTCCCGCTGCGGGCCCGTAACCGCGTCCTGTTCCTCGAGCAGGACCGTGGCACGCTAGCGGTGTTTCCTCCGAGCCACAAGTTCTTCTTCGCCCGGGAAATCGAGATGAACCTCGGGTACGTCTGGTATCGGCAGCACGTTGGCGGCGCACTCGACGTCGGCGTGCGTCAAGGAGAGCGAGAGGAGATGTACCGTCCTTGGGGCTCTTCCCAGCAGATCTGGGAGAAGCGCGTCAACCAGTCCCGACGTTTCGCGGAGGGGAACTTCGCCCTGTACAACGCTCCGCCGGGCACGCAGCAGAGGATGGCCGTCTACTACCTGCTCGACACCGGGAAAAGTGAAGACGCTTTGGAAGCTGTTCTGGCCTACACCCACGGCGACCGGTACAAGCCGCTCGAGGGCTACCAGGTGGCTGTCAGCCACTTTCACACCCATTTCGCTGAGCAGCTGGTCGACTCCGGATCCTTGGACCTGCGGCCTCCGTGGATCTCGGCATTTCGTGGCTTGGGTGTCAACATCGCAATGATGTCGGACTTCCATGGCGACGGACATCCGAACGATCCGGGCGAAGTGCGCTTCCGGGAGCAGAGCGAATATTTCGAGGCCTGCAGGCGACACTCGGACTCGGACTTTCTCCTAATGCCCGGCGAGGAGCCAAACGTGCACTTGGGCGGGCACTACACGCTCGTGTTCCCGAAACCCGTGTATTGGTCAAAGGTGCGCTCGGACGGCCTACCCTACCTCAGCGAGCATGAGGACTACGGCATGGTCTACCGCATCGGATCCGCCGGTGAGATGCTCTCCATGATGGAAGCGGAACGCGCGCTGATGTGGCAGGCCCACCCGCGCACGAAAGGCTCAACCCTGTATCCGGAGACCGTTCGGGGCGAGCCGCACTTTCTGAGTGACCGGTATCTCGGCGGTGCGTTTCAGACGCTTCCGGGAGACCTGTCCCAGTCACGGATCTGTGAGGAGCGCTGCTTCGGGCTTTTGGACGACATGAACAACTGGGCGGGGCCAAAGTACCTCATCGCCGAGGGCGACACCTACACCAAGTTCCCGTCCGACGAGATCTACCCTCAGCTCTCGGTCAACTACATTCGTCTGGCCGAGCTCCCCTCATTCGACCAAGACTGGAGCCCGATCACCGAAGCAATGCGGCGCGGGGACTTTTTTGTCTCGACCGGGGAAGTCCTGATACCGCGGTTCGCTGTCGAGGGGATGGAGTCGCGGAAGGCGGTCGTCGCCGAAGTCGAGTGGACGTTTCCGCTGGAGTTCGTCGAGATCGTGTGGGGAGACGGCGACAGGGTCGGCAGGCAGCTGCGGCCGACCAGCGAGTTGGAAGAGTTTGGCAGACGGGAGTTCCGGCTGGAATTTGACTCGACCGGCAAGAGGTGGGTCCGCTTCGCCGCGTGGGACTCGGCTGGCAACGGTGCATTCACCCAGCCCGTGCACTTCTGATGGACCCGCACAGAGGACTCGAACCGCGCAATCAGCCAGATTCGGCGCCATCTGAGTGCCGGAGAATGGCCCTGCAACGGTTCGTGCACGGCTGCATGGCGGAAGTCGGATGCCAAGTCGCCCGGCCTTCGGCCCGGGCGAGTGTGCGCTCGTGTGCCGCCCAGCGACAGACTGGGATCGTGGCGGCCCTTGCGCTGGCCGTTCTTTCGATTCTGGGACTACCCGCCGTGGCCGACACACGCCCGAACATCGTCCTGATAGTCACCGACGACCAAGGCTGGTGGGATTTGGGCGGCCACGGGAACAACGACATTGAGACACCAAACTTGGATCGGCTTGCCGCCGAAGGCGTCGAACTCAGACGATTCTATGTCCAGCCGGTCTGTGCACCCACGCGTGCGGGCCTCTTGACGGGGCGTCACTACATTCGGACCGGCGTTTACAACACACGCTTCGGCGGTGACACCCTGCACCTTCGGGAGCGGACAATCGCGGAGCTGCTCCAAGATGCCGGGTATCGGACCGGAATGTTCGGGAAGTGGCACCTTGGAGAATACAGGCGCTACCACCCCGACCAGCGCGGGTTCGACGAGGCGATCTATTTCACGGCTGGCCACACGGAGCGCTACTGGGAGCCCGACGCCCTGCTGCGGAACGGCCGACGCGTCCATGTCCGCGGGCACATCACGGATGTACTGACCGACGCCGCGTCCACATTCGTCCGCTCGCGCGATGACCGGCCGTTCTTCCTTTACCTTGCGTACAACGTCCCGCATACGCCCCTGATCGTCTCCGACGCTCTCCACGAGAAGTACCTCGGCAAGGGCGTCGCGAGTGCTGACGCCCGGATCTACGGGCTCTTGGAACAGTGCGACGCCACTATAGGCCGGCTGCTTGGGGCGATCGATGCTGAGGGAATCCGAGATCGCACTGCAGTCTTCTTCATCAGCGACAACGGCGGCGTCAGCCGTCACTTCCGGGCCGGCTTGCGGGGAGGGAAGGGGTCCGTGTATGAGGGAGGAGTGCTCTCGCCGTTCTTCGCCCGCTGGCCGGGAAGGTTCGAGCCGGGGCGCGCGACCGACGCTCGCGGTTCCCACCTCGACGTGTTCCCCACCTTCCTCGAGATGGCGGGGACCGCACCTCCGTCAGGCCTTGCGCTCGATGGGAAGAGCCTGCTCCCGCTCTTGGAAGGAAAGACGGACCTGAGCCCCCATGAGAGCCTGGTCCACATCTGGGACCGCCACCGTCCTAGCCCGAATTCCAGATGGGCTATCGCAGGTCCACGCTTCAAGCTGGTTGGGGACGAGCTGTACGACCTCTCGGCAGATCCCGGTGAGCAGCAAGACATTGCGGCTCATCAGCCGGAAATCGCCCGGTCCATGCGGCGCGACTTCCTGGAATGGCTGGACGAAGCGGCCAGCGGGCAAACGTTCGAGCCGGTACCCGTACCGGTCGGAGATGAGCTGGAGGATCCGGTCGACCTGATGCCGAGCTGGGCCCGCCACAAGGGCCGGCACGCCAGCGTGGTCATGCCGCGTCACCGCGGCCCCGTGCCGCCTGCGCCGTTGGGCGACCAAACCGTCGAGGAATCGACGGTCTACACATTCGGGGCGTACTACTGGGACACGATCGAGGGCTGGCGAGAGCCCGGAGAGTCAGTTCGCTGGAAGATTGATGTCGCTCAGGCCGGAGAATACCGGATCACGCTTGTGTACGGTTGCGAACACCGAGACGCCGGCGGGGAGTTCGCCGTCAGCGCTGGGGGCGCGGAGCTCAGAGGAAGCGTGCGGCCAACAGCGGGCCGTACTTTCTTCGAGACCCACGATGCAGGTACCCTGCAGCTGCCCGAGGGCGTGGGGGAACTCAGCGTGAGGGTGGTGTCCTCGCAGGGCAGGGACCTGATGGCTCTGAATCGCCTGCACATCTCTAGGGCCGACCGCGACGGCCTTGGCCACGCGGGCGGACTCTGAGGGCAGCCTCTCCGCACTGCGGCGCTCGGCGGCGCGCAGGTCCGGTATTAGAGCTGGGCTAGCTTGTTCTCGTAGTGCCGCCGCGCCCGGTCGATCATTGCCTTCGCGGCCTCGCGGTTCCCGTCCGGCCCGAAGTTGTCGCGTTCGACAAGGTAGCCCCATAGACGGTCGATCCACCGGAGGGCAATTTCGAGGTCCTCGCGGACCAGCACTGGCTTCCCTCCAGATGTCACGAACACCGCACTGGAGTGAGCGAGGGCGCGCGTCGTCAGCCCGGGCGCTCCTGGGCCGTACACCCGGGCGGCGAACCAACTGGATTCGTTGACCTGCACTTCCTGTTCCAGATGAAACCGGTCTGCTCCACCGGCATCGGCACGCTCAATCACGCGGCCATTCTGGATGAGCTCGACCCGATCAATGGGCGTGCGGGACATCACGTCCGCCCGAAGTGTGGCTCGGTAAGTCGAACCGGGATTGAAACGGATCTCCTCGCCCATCCCGCTGCCATTGACGTCGAATGTCAGCAGAGGCCCGGTCGTTGCGAAGGAGCGCCCTTCTCGGTAGCGGTCGATCCAGCGCTGCCAGCTCATAGCGCCGCCGACGTGGACGTACTGCCTGCTGCCGCCGGGAACCCGGTTGATGCCCCGCCAGTTCGTGAACGCATCCGTGCCCGCTCCGGCGGCGATGCGGAAACCGCAGTTCTGTAGGGTGTACCACAGTTCGTACGCTGCATCGCCGTATGGCAGCAGGTCCAACGTGTCCAGTGCTCCCAGAGCGGCCGTGACAACGCTCTCCTTCGCGCCTAGATTGGTGTCGAAGACGTCCCTCGTGGCGCCCCCGATCGGGTGCATATATGTGACCAGCCCCCCTTGGTCTCGGGCTTGGATCGCGGCCATCGTGTTCAGCGGGAAGTCGTAGGGCGAGTCGCTGCCGATGACGCTTGTGTAGGACGGCGGGACAAGGCGCTTGATGTTCAGGAACCCCATGTGGCCGAGTGGATCGCTGTTGCGGTACTCCTGGCCCCAGTACAGGAAATGCCGCTCTGTGGAGAGGTTGCTCACGGCACCGGTGAAGAACTCCTTGTCGTGCACGAACGCGCCCGCTGCGTTGGCGACGATCATGTTTGCCGCGTTCAAATCCATGGCCTTGAGCCAGACGAGGGACTGCGGAGGCCTTTGGTAGTAGCTTCCGAGGTAGTTGGCGTGGAAGTGGTTCTCGCCTGAGTACCAGCCCCTCTGGTTCCAGTTCGTCCAGCGCTCCAGCTGGACGGTGATGTCCGTGGTCCCCCCGGCCTCGACGTCCACGCTCTTTCTGCTGAGCCTGTACTCGTACCCTCGGACGGCGGCCAGCTTGAGGGTTCCGGCCGGAACCTCGAACTCCGCTTCGCCCATCACGACGAAGAACGCGTCTCGCCGGCGGGGGTTATCGATTGGATTGAGGGGGTAGTAGAAGATCGGCTCGCCACGGGGAGCATACCCCTTGCCGTCAGACGCCTCGACATAGAGTCGAGCCGCAGTCGGCCTTCCGAGCTCGTCCACAACCTTCACGCGCACCCCGCCAGAACCGTTGCGGAAATTGAGTCCATCGATCACCACATGCCGGGCATCCCCACCGCCGGACGGCACGGTGAACAAGTCGATATTGCCGAGAACGTTCGATGCGAAGGCGATCTGAGAGCCGTCAGGTGACACGTCCGGCGCCAGTTCATGGCGTGGTGTGCTGGTGAGCGCGGTAGGCTCACCGCCATCTGGCGACACCCGGTAGAGCTCGTAATTGCCGGGTCCGTTGATCACGTCGGCCGCGTAGATGGCTCCGCCGCTCTCCATGGCGCCGACTCCCCCCAGGTTGACGATGTGCTCCGGGAGGTAGCGGGTGAGGGGGGTCTGGATCGTGAAGCCGGAGCGCTGGGCAGGAAGGGCCCACACCTGTGGTGTGCCGGCGCGCTGGCCTGCGAACAGGATGGAATCGGGGCTTGCCGAGACCTCGATCCACGGCCCGGCGGGACCGCGCTGCGGCCTCGTGTGCAGTGCGGTCGCCTCGGCCTCCGGCTGCGACGGGTCGACCGAGTGCAGCAGAGCGCCTGTACCGGGGAGCACGACCGGGCAGTAGACGAGGCGCCCATCGGACGACCAGTCAGGGGTCCCTCCTGTGGGGCCTGGAAGCGCGATGGTCCGTTCCGAACCGGTAGCGACATCCACGATTGCGAGCGAGCCTTGAATCTTGGCGAAGGGCCCCCGAGGATTCCGGCCCTTTATGAATGCTATCGAGGATCCGTCCGGAGACCACGAGGGGTGATCGTGGAATCCCTCCGACGAGGTCACCCGAATGGCCGGTCCACCCTCCGCCGGCACTGTCCAGATGCTCCCGAACAGGGAAAACGCGATGGCCTCGCCGTCGGGAGACCAGCTGGGCTCGGTTGCGCCCCAAGGGAGAGAATCACCGGCGACCGACTTGGGGCCGGGCCGCCAATGTATCCCGTCGGCACACAACCATGTCATGATCAGCAGGGAAACGGTGGCGGTGATGCGCGTCGGGGAAGGCACGCGCCGATTGTAGTCCGTACGCACCGCGGAGACGGGCACGGCCGTGCCCACCCGGATGAAATACCATGGGCGGCATGGCCGCACTACAGCTATCACCCGACGTCTTGCGCAAGCTGCGCAGCTTCGACACTCCGACCGTCTGCAACGTCATTGAGCTCTTCGCCGTCCGCTCACAGGCTAGCGGGTATATGGACGCTCGCATCCGCGCATGCTTCCCCGAAATGGGGCCGATCTGCGGCTACGCCTCCACGGCTACGTTCCGGTCGGCCATGCGGCCTTGGGGCGCCGCCGCCTACGGCACGCTTGACGACCAGCTTGAGCGATTCTCGGAGATTCCCGCCCCGCCACTGGTGGTGATTCAGGATCTGGACTCGCCGGTCCGGTCGGCCACGTTCGGCGAGGTGATGGCCTCGGCCTACAAGGCGTTCGGGGCTGTGGGTCTGATCACGAGCGGGGCGGGCCGCGATCTCGATCAAGTCCGGGATGTCGGCCTTCCATGCTTCTCCGACGGTGTCGTCAGCTCTCATGGGTACCCTCAATTCCTGGAGTTCCAGATACCGGTGCACGTAGGCGGCCTGGCTGTCTACCCTGGTGACCTGCTGCACGCCGACCAGAACGGCGTCACGAACATTCCGAGCGAGATCGCATCTGAAGTGGCCGACGTTTGCGAGGAGTTCTGCGCAGCGGAGGCGGTAGTGATCGACTACTGCAACGCCGGCGACGTAAGCGTCAGCGGATTCAGCGCCGCCCGCAAGGAGTTGGGTCGCAGGTTGCAGGCGCTTCGGACCAGAGTCCGTTCCCGCCGCGCAGGGTAGCCCGACTCCAGTCGGCCTAGTCCGCTACGGCTGAGAGGCCAGTAGTCTCTGACGGCTCTCCCGTCTCCGGGTCGAACACCCGCACTGTGTACCGTCCCGGCTTGCGGACGCTCGGCGTGAAGTCGCTCCCTTGGATGCGGTACGTGTAGACGATCTCTCCGTCGGCCTCGTTCACGACTTGGACCACAGGATCGACCTTGCCCTGTGCGTCGACCGCCGGCAGCGAGAAGCCCTTCGGCAGGCCGCTGTCTGCCTGCGCGACACGGATTGGCCATCCGGCGTACGGTGTGGCGCCGGGCTCGGAGGCATCGACCCACCGCGGCCAGTTCGCGAACTCGATCGACCTATCGTGGCGGCGGAACCTAATGATCCCGTACCCAGGGGCGCGGTGGTTGAGGGCGGTCGGCTCAATGCCGTTTGTCGCGGGATTGGACACTGCGTGGATGGTCACCTTGTTCCCGAAACCGTCTAGGTACTCCCCCGTGTTGCCCGGCGCTCCCGGCTTCCGGTTCCGCCCCGCTTCTGTCGGAAACCAGCGCCTTGGGAAGATGTTCGCCACTGACGGCACGCAGATCGCCCAACTGGCGTCGTTCCAGTCCTCAATCCCGTACTGCACCGTGCTGCCAAGGTGCTGGTCCCCGGCGATGTGCACGGCAGAGGCCTTGCGGAGCAGCCGCAATGCGCGGTTGCGGCCCGATTGGGGCCAGCCGTTGGAGTCGTGGTCCTGGACGGGCTCTTCCCCGTCCGGGTACTCCCCGGGTGCGTTCACCCGCAGCTGCCCTGTGATGGCATCCGTCGTTGCGCCGGCAGGCAGCGTACAGACATTCGCGAAGATCGTCTGCGAGATTGCAGCCTTCATCCACGCCCCGTCCCAGTCTTGGGCCCAAGCTTCGAGGAACGTCTCCTGACGCTCGCCCAACAGCGGGAAGTCCGGACTGTCGGAACTCTTGCGGGCATCGTACTTCGGATCCTGCGCCCAGCCGTTAATGATGCCCGGACCGATCAGCGCCGTTGCGGAGTCCTTCCACTTGCGGTCTTCGATGATCGCGAAGCTTACTCCGCCGTACAGCAGGTCGGTGTAATAGACGGCGATACCCTGATCGATCGGTGTCGGGTCGTAAGGGTCGGGCATGTTCGCGGTCTGGGTCGTCTGAACGACATGCACGAATCGCGGATCCATGACATATCCACCTTGGTCCTGGCCCGGCTTGCCGTATCCGTGGGCCTTGCGGCCTCCGGCTCCCCAAATGTTCCCTTGGTAGACGTCGTGGTCATCGGGTAGGGCCACTGTGGGGATCTCCCGCAGCAGTTCGCCGTACTCCCAGCCGAAGATGTACCACTTGCGCAGATAGTCCAGGATTGCGATGTCGGTCGGCTCGCGCACAATGCCGTACTCCCCAACGCGCTCATAGACGTTGTCGCCCGTGAAGGCCATCAGGTCGGGCGCGTGGTGCCGGATATTTCGCACGATGTCGGCATGCGGAAAGCCTAGATCGTTGTTCCCGGTGAAGGCTGCCACGACGATCTCGTCCTTGTCGACCGGATCGCGTCGGACCGTGCCCTCCCAAGTGCCTCCCATGTAGGCAACGCGGTATCGAGTGTCCTTTGTCCCGTCCCACTCAGGGATCCGGAACGTGGCGGTGCGAGCCTCGGGATCTGGAGGAACGCGTGCGATGCGCTTCCAAGCCCCGTCGTAGACCTCTAGGTCGGCCTCGGCGCCCTCTGCGTCTACTGGCGCCAAGATGGCGTTCAGCTTGAGCACTCCCTTGCTGAGTGTGTGCATGGCGAAGATGACCGGCCCGAGGGCCCGATTCGGGTACGCCGTGACCCGGCTCCCGGACACCCGCCACTCGTCGAACCAGATCCGTAGAGTCCCTCCGGCCCGAGTGCCGCTCTTAAGGGCCCATCCCGTCTCCCGAATCTGGCGGTCGTTCGGGGGCGACTCTGGAACTGGCCCAGAGCTGGAGACCAGCGCAAGGCCACCTGTCAGCCAGCCGCTGTCGACCTCTTCAGAGACCGACTCGGTCGTTCCCTCCTTCTCGAGGCTCAGCGTCAGCAAAGCGCCGCCGACGTCGCTCGGTTCGGCCCGCAATGAGAGCGTCGCCCCGGAGCCGATAGCGTCGCTGATTACAGGCGCCACCGAGTCCGGTGTCCCAATGAAAAGCCTCCCATCGGCGGTCACGCCGCAGTGCAGTCCGACACCCCGCACTGCGCTGTCCCGGTAGTCGTTGAACGAGCCGCGGATCCCGACCCGGAACCCGGCCCAACCCTCCTCCAAGGGGGTCTCGTCCCCTTCCAAACGGCCCATCCGGACGCTCATTTCCAACTCACCCGCTCCGGGCCCAACCTCCCGGGTAAGCAGGAACACGTTGCGGTCGCCACCGGGGCGAAAATTCTCGATGCGACCGTCCTTGAGCCTCCAGTCCTGAAGCGGGTTCGCCCAGTAGTCAGCGCCGATCCATGGCCGGTCGGCCGCAGCTTCGAAGCGGCTCTCGAACGCTGTCGGCGAGCCGCATGCGGATAGCGCCAGCAGGCATGCCGGAAGCCAAGGATAGGCCTTGCGCGGTGGTCTCATCGAGGTTCACCGTATCAAAGGGTGAGCCTCCGGCCGAGACGGGACGTGCCCCGCCCGCGGTGCCCTCGCCCGACCTGCGCAGGCCCGTCAGTCTGACTCGGCCGAAACCATGTCAGCGGGCATGGGTCCGCGCGCCGATAGCCGGATCCGGTAGAGTCCCGTGCGTGCAGTCATGTACAGCGTGCTGCCGTCATCGCCCCATGTAACGTTCGCTGGCACCTCCGCTGGCTGGATGGTGCCCAAGTGCTCGCCTGCGGCAGAGAATATCCAGACCCCGCCGGGCCCCGTGCAGTAGAGGTTGCCGTTCGTGTCGAGCTTCAGGCCGTCCGGGAGGCCAGGGGCCTGCTCGGCCGTCACGTCGTAGAACACGCGCGCGTTGTCGAACAGTCCTTCGTCGGTGACGTCGTACGCCATCCACACCTTTCGCGCAGGATCGGAGTTTGCGACGTATGCCGTCTTGCCGTCGGGGGAAAACCCGATGCCATTGGGCCTGGTCTGCTCCCGGTTCAGGAGCTGCAATTCGCCGGTCTCGTAGTTCAGCCGGTATATCCCGTTGAAGTCCAACTCCTTCTCGGCCGACTCGTCCTGCATGGGAAGGCCGTACGGCGGATCCGTGAAGTAGAGCCACCCGTTGGGGTGCCAAGCCGCGTCGTTGGGGCTGTTCAGTCGGCTGCCCTCGTAGTTGTCGACCACCGTGACCCATTCACCGTCCTCCAGACGAGAGATGCGCCGGTTGCCGTGTTCGCAGGCCAGCAGGTGTCCCTCGGAGTCAAGGATCAGGCCATTTGACCCGGCCGGGACTTCTCTGGGGTCGCCACGGTACATATCCTCGTAGAAGACCGAAGCCTCGCTATCGCCCTCCGCCCAGCGGTAGATGGCATTCGCCGGTATGTCGCTGAACAGCAGGTGCGGGGCATCGCCCTTGATCCACACCGGGCCTTCGGTGAAGCCCATGCCGCCGGCCAGCTTCTCGATCTGGGCACTCTCCGGAACAATCGCGTCGAGTGCCGGGCTGACACTGTGGACACTTCCGGATCCCGGTTCGGGCTCCGACGCGGGCTCCTCCCCCGCGCAGGCCCAGATCAGCAGGCCTGCGGACAGTAAAATACCATTGACACGCGGCATCCTCAAGTCCCTCCGTTCTTGGTCACCAATGCTAGCACTGGGGACTCGGGTTGACATCCGAGCCTCAGGTGTGCGACTAATGCGAGTTCGCAGCTTGAGTCGGACCTGTCGCCGACCACAACCCGTAAGAGCTGGATGACGGACTGCCGGAAGTTGCGGCTCAACTTCGAGAGTACGCTAGCCAGCATTGATGCGGCCGAGTTGATCGTCGAGCGCATGGCACAGATCAGCGGCTTCGACGAGGATCAGGTCTATCAGATCGGGATGGGTGTGCGCGAGACAATGGTCAATGCGATCTGCCACGGCAATCAGTTGGGTTCCCCGAAGACCGTCTCGTTCGACGCCTCGATCGACGAGAACTGCATGCAGGTGATCGTGACTGACCAAGGAGAGGGGTTTGACGAGTCGCAAGTGGCAGATCCGCTTGCGGGCGAGCAGTTGATGCGTGGGTCAGGTCGCGGGCTGCTGATCGTGAGGGCATTTTTCGACGAGGTCGAGGTTGGCCCGGGTTCGGGCTCGGGCACGAGAGTTCGTTTGGTCAAGTACTGCGCGCAGGGCGCGTGAACATCCAATCAAGGAGGTAATTCGATGAGTCTATCCACAGAGGTTCGCCAAGTGAACGGTGTCAGCATCGTCGACATGGCGGGCCGAATCGTGCTGGGCGAAGAGACCGGCAAGGTGCGCAGCACCATTCGAGGGCTGCTTGAGGGCGGCGCCACCAAGGTGATCATCAATCTTGGGGGTGTGAGCTACATTGACAGTTCCGGGCTGGGCGAGCTGGTTTCGGCCTACAGCACGGCCCAGCGCAGCGGCTGTGTCGTCAAGCTGCTGAACGTTCAGGCCAAGGTACAGGATCTCTTGCAGATCACAAAGCTCTACACCGTCTTCGAGTCCCACACTGACGAGGCCGAGGCGGTCGCCAGCTTCTGAGCACACCGGCGGAGCCCGGCGGCTGGCCGGCGACTGGACAGCCGCCGGGACGGCGCTGAGGATCAGAGCAGCAGCGAATATGTGACTGAAATCTCGGTGTTGTTCAGCATGCCCTCAATGCCGGGTATGTACCGGCCGAAGGGCTTCCCTGTGGTGTGGTTGCGGAAGTCAACCCGGATACCGTAGGTGTAGAAGTTGAGCTTGATGCCGGCGCCGTAGTTGTACCCGAACTTCGTGTCCCCGTATCCCGAGAAGGAGGGTATCCCCGGCAGGAAGAAGGACGTGAAACCGCCCCCACCTGTCACGAATGGACGGATGAGGGAGCCGCTCGGGAGCGCGTGCAGCTGCAGGTTGTAGAACATGTTGTGCGCCCGCACGGCCCCTAGGTCGGCCGTCAAAGACTCTCCCGGCGCTTCTTGCTGGACTTCGAGGCGAGCGTGCTGGTAGGCATAAGAGATCTCGTGGGACAGGAAGGCCCTACTGTTGAACACCATGCGACCACCAACGCGCACCCCGTTCGAGAGCGAGTAGGCCTCGCTGGAGGTTCCCGCCTGATCACTTGAAGCGCTGAGTACGTTGTCGCCCAAGGTGCCGTAGCCCACGGAAATCCCTAGCTCGGCCGATTGGGGCAGCGCGGGTACGGCCAGCACGGCCGTCAGCAGGAGGACGCGTACTAAAGTGTGCATGTCGGCAGCTTTACGTACCATTGTTGCAGACCGCCCGCCGTTCTGGGCCCGGTGGCGCCCTTGCGGCTCCGCACCCGCCAGACTGCGCTCGGCGATTCGGCTCCAGGCAGAGGGCAAGATCGGAGACGTAACGTCAGTGGTATTGCACGAATTCGATCGTGTGGCCGTCCGGGTCGCTGCAAAAGGCCTGGCTCATCCCAAGGCTCTGGTTCTGACCCTCGAGGAAGTCCACTCCGCACTCGGCCAGTCGCGCTTTGACGACTTCTAGGTCCTCGACCTCCATGGCCAGATGGTCGGACCGGCTGATCCGGCCCTGCACCGTCCGGCCCGCGCCCGTCTCTTGGATCAGGTGGATCTGCCGATCGCCAACGGCCAACCAAGCGCCCGGAAAGCAAAAGTTCGGCCGCCGGTCCTCCGGAAGGCCAAGCACTTCGCAGAAGAAGTGCTTTGAGGCGTCCAGATCGGCCACCGCGAAAGAGACATGGTGCATGCGTTTCAGCCCGATGCGGTCCATTGCCACATTCTAGCTAGCCGATCCGCGAGCGACAGCGGAGGCGGCCGCGGCGCCGCTTGACTGGGATGCCAGCAGCCCTCCGCAGGTTGATTCCGGCCGATGGCATCGGTATGATCAGAGTTAGCTCAGTGGCGTCGGCTTCATGCTGGCGGGAACGGGGGAGCGTCCGATGGGTCCGATAGGGATGGGCGAGGTTGTAGTCCTCTTTATCTTGGCACTGCTCATCTTTGGGCCCAAGAAACTCCCCGAGCTCGGCAAGACCTTCGGCAAGGGGATGGCGGAATTCAAGCGGGCCTCGAACGAGTTGAGGACAACATTCCAGCGGGAGATGGACAACATCGAGGACGAGACGCGAGAGGTCGGCAGCCTCGCCACAGATGTTCGCCGCGACATCAATACCAGCTATTACGACGACAGCGAAGACGATTACTACAGTGACTACGACTACGGTAGCGGCTCGGCCGGCTCCTCAACGGCCGCAAAGCCGAACGGGTCCGACCAGGCCACGGATACGGGGAAGGCAGCGGACGGCGAGGGCGGCGGGGAAGCTGCGGAAGGATCTGCCTCCACACCTCCGGCCGTTTCCGGCGTTCCCGAAGCGGAGGGGGCGGCCGGGCCGACCAGTCAGGCCTGAGCGAGAACGGCTGCTTCCAGCAACCCACTAGCCACGCCCAGCTCACCACCAGATGCCTCCGGAAGACAAACGAGAGAACGAGGCCGGCTCCGATGCTAGCGATGACGCAGGCTCATCCCCGCCGGCTCCTGAGACGCCCGAGGGCGACGCTTCGTTCTACGACGACCCCTATCAGGATGAGTCCGACCACCTCTACGACGACCCGCACTCTGAGCCCTCGGTCCCCGCGGTAGAGTCTGAGCCACCCGCGCCGACCAAACCACTGCCCCCTCCGCCGCCCGCGGACGAGGACGATGACGAAGAAGAGGACATGGCGCGCATGTCCTTCCTGGAACACCTGGAGGAGCTGCGAACTCGCATCCTGAGGGCCTTGGGAGGGCTCTTGGTGGTGTATCTCGGATGCCTGGCCTATGCCGGAGAACTCTTGAGACTAGCGCTGGAGCCGTTCCGAGGCGCGGCCCGGGCGATCGCCGGCCCGGACGGCGAGCTGATCAAGATTGTCAACATTCGGCCGCTGGAGCAGTTCCAGGTCCAGTACATCAAGGTTCCCCTGCTTGCAGCGGTATTCCTCGGCGCGCCTTGGCTGGCGTACCAAGCATGGCAGTTCATAGCGCCTGGCCTCTACAGGCGCGAGAAGCGCTGGGCCGTGCCTTTCATCTTCACGACGGCGATCCTGTTCATTCTCGGCGGGTTATTCTGCTACTTCATCGCACTGCGGGTGACCCTGCAATTCCTGCTGACCGTCTCGGACGACGTCGAGCCCTACATTTCGGTCAGCGACTACCTCAACACCTTCATCATTCTCGAGATCGGCCTGGGCCTTGTGTTCCAGCTGCCCGTGCTGATCTTCTTCTTCACGCTGCTGCGCCTGACAACGCCGCAGTTCCTGCTCCGAAACGTGCGCTACGCAGTGCTGATCATGTTCATCCTGGCGGCAATCATCACGCCGACAGGCGATCCGCTGACGATGACGCTATTCGCGGGGCCGATGATCCTGCTTTACTTCGTCGGTATCGGGGCCAGTTGGCTGCTGGTGTTGCGCAGGGAAGGGCGGAGGCTTCCTTGGGGTCGAATCGGGCTCACCGTGTTGGCCTTCTTTGCGATCATCGCCGCGATCATCGCCTATCTGGTCGTGTACCACGAGTATGGCCTGACGGACCAGTTTCCTTGGTTCGGGCCACCTGAGCCACGCTGACGTGCGCCTGCCTGGGCAGGCTCAGGTGACGGGATTGGAGGGGCGCCGTGAAGCGTAGCGCGCGTCGACGTAGGAGTCGAGAATGTCGATGAACTCTGCCACGATCCGTTCCCCGCGCAGGGTCCGGTGAAGGCGTCCGTCCACGTAGACGGGCGCGACCGGCTCCTCGAACGTGCCAGGCAGCGAAATGCCGATGTCGGCGTGCTTGGACTCTCCGGGGCCATTGACGATGCAGCCCATGACGGCTACCTTCATTCCCTCGACGCCCTCATAGGCCTCGCCCCATTCCGGCATTCGCCGGCCCAGGTAGGCCTGGATGTCTTCAGCCATCTCCTGAAAGAACGTGCTCGTTGTGCGGCCACAGCCTGGACAAGCGGTCACCTGGGGAGTGAAGCTGCGGATCTCTAGAGACTGCAGCAGCTGCTTGCAGGCCTCGACCTCCTCGCACCGATCCCCATTCGGTCGGGGAGTCAGCGACACGCGGATCGTGTCACCTATGGCCTCGAGCAGAAGCACGGACATACCGGCGGCTGACGCGATCATTCCCTTGGCCCCCATCCCGGCTTCAGTGAGGCCAAGGTGCAGCGGGTAGTCGCAGGCATGCGCGAGCTTACGGTACACGCTGATAAGGTCCAGCACGCCTGAAACCTTCGCGCTGAGCACGATGTGGTCGTGCGGCAGGCCGTAGGCTTCTGCCGCCAGTGCGGATTCCAGCGCGCTCCGGACCATGGCCTCGAGCGTTACCTCTCCTGCCGAGAGCGGCTCGGGCAGCCTTGAGTTGGCGTCCATTAGTCGTGTGAGCAGCACTTGGTCGAGCGATCCCCAGTTCACGCCAATCCGGACGGGCTTGCCGTGCTCGATGGCTGCCTCGACCATCGTGCGGAAATTGTCGTCGTGCTTCTTGCCGATGTTGACGTTACCCGGGTTGATCCTGTACTTGGCAAGGGCCCGAGCGCAGTCCGGGTACTCCCGCAGCAGGATGTGGCCGTTGTAGTGGAAGTCTCCAACGATTGGCACATTGCAGCCGAAGTCGCGCAACGTTCCGACGATGGCCGGCACGGCTTGTGCGGCCTTGTCGTGGTTGACCGTGATGCGCACGAGCTCCGAACCTGCCTGTGCAAGAGCCATGACCTGATTGACCGTCGCAGTCGTGTCCGCAGTGTCGGTATTGGTCATCGACTGCACGACGATGGGATTGCCTCCGCCGACGGGTACATCCCCGACTACGCAGGTGACGGATCTGGGTCGACGCTTGGCCATGGATGGCGCAGGATACTTGCCCGAACCCGAGTCTAGCAAGCGTCGCCTGCGCCCGAGCAGTTCAGCGCACCAAGGTCAGCGAGAGCGCCGGCACGTACGTGATCAGCAGCACGCCGACGCACAGAATCAGCAGGAAAGGCAGCACTGACCTGTAGACCTGCACAAGCGGCACGTCGAACCGATAGGAGGACAAGAACAGGTTCAGGCCGACCGGAGGAGTCAGGTATCCCAATTCCAGGTTGGCGAGAAAGATGATCCCGAGATGCACCGGATCGATGCCGTAGGCTGCTCCCATAGGAGCGATCAGCGGCACTAGGACTAGGATCGCCGAGAAGATGTCCATCATGCAGCCGACGACCAGCAACAGCCCGTTCAGGGCTAGGAGGAATACCAGCTTGGACTCGATGTGGGACTGGACCCAGTCCAGCGCCAAGTCCGGCACCTGGGCGTCGATGAGGTAGTTGGTGAAGCCGAGAGCTACCCCTAAGATCAGCAGAACGCCGCCGACCAGAGCGCTGCACTCGACAGACAGCTTGGGGAACCCGGAGCGAACGGACACGTCCCGGTGGACCACGCACTCAAGCAGGAACGCGTATAGAACCGTCACTGCGGCGGCCTCGAGCAGCGTCAGGAGGCCACCCAAGATTCCTCCCAGCACCACGACAGGCAGCAGCAGCTCCCACTTGGCCTCGACGGCGACCTTGCGTGCCTCGGCAAGCACAAACTTCGTGCGGCTGCTCCTCCCACCGCTGCGGGCGCCCCAGATTGCGACGAGCGCGACCAGGACAGCCCCTGGAAGCAGGCCTCCCAAGAAGAGCTCGTCGAGGGGTGTCCTTGAGTACACGCCGTAAAGAATCACCGCTAGGCTCGGGGGGAACAGCAGGCCAATCGAACCCGAAGCCGTCATCAGCCCCAGCGCAGGCCGCCTTCCGTAGCCGGAATCTAGCAAGATGGGCAGCATGAGGCCCCCGAGTGACAGGATTGTGACGCCAGAGGCTCCCGTGAAAGACGTGAAGAAGGCAAAGGCGGCCGCAGTGGTCAGGGCCAACCCCCCGGGCATCCAACCCAGCCAAGCCGAGAAGACGCGCACGAGCCGACGGCTCGATCCACCCTCGGCCAAGATGTAGCCCGCCAGCGTGAACAGCGGGATTGCAGGCAGGAGTGGCTGTCCGGACAGCTGGTATGCGGCGAGGGGCACGGCACTGACAGGGATGTAGTCGTACCAGAAGAGCAGTGCCGCCAGACCACCGATCACCGCGAAGATCGGAAGTCCGAGAATTGCGCCGCCAAGGAGGGCCAGAGCGCCGTACTGCAGGATAGGTAGGTCCCCAAGCGTTTCCCAGAATGCGAGGGCGATCGGGATAGCGACGCCGCTCGCCGAGAGCGCCCGCCCGATCCAGGACGGGGAACTCTTCCAGGCCAGCCGGATTCCGATCAGGGCGAAGCCGGGCACCATCGCGGCGACGAAGCCCCACACCGGCAAACCGAAGGCGACGACGTCCCCGGCCTCTCTTTCGACCAACGCAAACTCCCACGCTCCGAATGAAAGGCAGGTGCACACCGCGACTCCAAGAAATCCCGACACGATTTGGGCACCAACCCGCAGTCGGGCGGGCAGGAACGTGGCGGTCGATAATGCAAGAAGTTTGCGCTTGCGGGCGGCGATCGCCCCGCCTACGAGAGCAATCAGCAGCGTGGCGTGCTGCACGAGGGGCAGGGAACCGGGTATGAGCGTCCCGATGCCAACGACGCGTCCGGCCCCCTCGATCAGAGGGAGAGCTGCGACGGCTGCCAACAGGAGAACGGCCAAGGCGTTCTCAGCCCGGTGTAGTACACCGGCGGGAACGCCTAGCCGAGTCCGCAGCGCGGTGGTCAATGGGTCAGTCAAGTTCGGGCAGTGATAGAACGCCAAAGCGCCCGAGTGCCCAGTGTATAGAACGGTTGAGGCAGTCCATGCTGACCGTGGGCGGCGGGAGACCTCTTGTACGCCGGGCCGTCGGCCCGATCAGCGGACGTTAGCCTGAGAGATGACATGCCTGATCCCCGAAGTGTTCCTGACTGGAATGCGGCCCGACGCCTGTTTCCGGTGCTCGAGCGTTGGGCCCACCTCAACACTGCGGCGTTTGGCCCGTTGCCGTCCGTGGCGGCCACTGCCGCACGGGAGCACCTCCGAACCCGGAACCGCAACGCATCTCTCGATTTCCCGGAGTGGTTCGATCGTCTGGAGCGCATTCGGGGGAAGATTGGCCAGCTGATCGGCGCGTCTCCTCGAGACATCGCGTTCTGCCCAAACGCCGGAACGGGGCTCTCATGGTTGCTGCGGGGAATCGAATGGCGGCGCGGCGACGAGATCTTGGCGTTCGAGCACGAGTTTCCCAACAACTTGTACGCTCCCCAGTTGCTCGATGCGCTTGGCGTGGCATTTCGGCCTTTGCCCTCTCCCAGGACTGCATTTGATGCAGACACGCTCCTCGACGAGGTCGGTCCTCGCACGCGCCTGGTTCTGCTGAGCACGGTCAACTACTCCAATGGCCTGCGCGCTCCGCTCGAGGAAGTGGCGGCGGAACTGCGACGAAGGTCCGTCCTGCTGTGCCTCGACGCTACCCAGAGCGTCGGGGCCTTACGACACGATCTCGAGGCCAGTCCCGCGGACTTCTTGGTGGCGCATGGCTACAAGTGGCTGATGGCGCCCGAGGGAGCGGGATTCGCGTGGATCCCTCCCACCACTCGTTCTTGGCTGGCTCCGAGCATCACGAGCTGGCGCAGCCACCGGGACTGGATGAACTTCGAACACCTGCATCACGGCAGGCCAGTCCTTCCAGAGTCCGCAGCGGCGTACGAAGGTGGTGTCCAGCCGTTCTCGGCGCTTTTTGGATTAGAGGCGAGCGTGGACCTGATCCTCAGACTCGGGCTCGACAGAATCGAGACACGCGTTCTGGGCTTGGCAGAACGCTGCCGTGAGATCGTCGCCGCCCGCGGTGGGGTCCTGCATCCGGCCGCCAAGGGCCCCGCGGCCTCGCAGATTGTCACGGCGTCGTTTCCGAGACTGGATAGCGCCCGGCTTGCAGCACACTTGCGGGAGAGTCGCGTGGCCGTTTCCGTGCGCCAGGGCAACCTGCGGGTCTCGCCGCACTTCTTCAACAACGAGACTGACCTTCGTCGGCTGTCGGACGCTCTCGCAGCCTGACCTCCTCAGGGCAGGAGCGGCACGTCGGCCCTCGTGTTCACGTTCGTGAAGCCCGTGCCGTCAGTGACCGCGAGTTCCGTCCACCGCACGGCGTCAAGGGCTCTCGCCAGCTTGAGCCGACCCTCAGCGAGCGCACTCGCGAGAGGCGACCTTGCGCTCCGGTGATAGGCGGCAAAGAGCGGCTGCAGCCGGCCGTCAGGAGTGCGCGGGATTACCGCTTGCGCCTCACAGACTGCTGCTGCATGCAGCAGGCTGGCCACTTGGGCGGAGCTCGCCAAGGGCATGTCGCAGGCCGCGATCACGCTCCACGACCTGCGAGCATGCCCTAGGGCAGCGACGATCCCGCCCAAAGGACCGGCGTTTGGCATGCTGTCCGGAATCGCGGGCAGTCCCGTATTGAAGTGGGCCCGGCACTCGCCAACCAGAGTCACCGTCTCAAGGCAGGCACTGAGGGCCGCCGCGACATGCAGCGCCATGGGCCTGCCCGCCACCGCGAAGGATGCCTTGTCACGGCCAAACCGCGTGCTCTGGCCCCCCACCAGCACAAATCCTTCGGCATCTGCGACTTGGTGCCGTATGGTAACCGCCCCGCCTGCTGCGAATGATAGCCGAACGACGGCCGGTAAGCGAGCCCTCAGCCATCCGGTCGGCCTGATTCTGGGCGCTGTCCAATGAAGGTCAGACCACCGCCCCGCCCGACGCTCAGGAACGCTCGTCCTAGAGTCGTTCGCCCGATACTTGCAATCTCGACTTCAAGTTGAGAGACTTATGCCCGGAGAGGAGGCATATTGGATGCTCAGTTTTCAGAACGCTTCTACACCTAGATTCCGCTTGGCAGGCGCGCTGGCCTTATTGGGAGCACTGTTGGTTTCGTGCTCGGCCCAGCCCGTCGGTCCTCGCCAAGGCACGCCCGAGTGGCTCTACCAAGCGGCGGCCGAGAACTACGCGCTGGGGGACTTCGCCAAGGCTGCCGAGCAGCTCGAGGAGGCGAGTTACGGAATGGGAGAGGTTGGTCCGAAGGCCGAGCTGTGGCTGGCTGCCCTAAGGGCAGGCCTGTCCTACGGCTACGACGAACTCGCGGACGCCTTCGCAAAGGGTATGGATATCAACGAAGCGATGATTGAGCACTTCCAGCCTTCGGTGAGCGAATACCGTAGACGCACCAAGGTATTCGCAGTCGACTTCGCGGAGGATCTGGCTGACCTCAACGAGCTCGTGGGCCAGGAGGGATCGGTGACCTTCGGCTTCCCGATGCCGGAGGGCAACGCGACGCCATCGCCCGTATTGACAAGTGTCGAGAGCGGAAACCGAGTCGATGCGCAGCTTCCTGCGATGGAGGACCAGACTCTGACCCGCGGCGTATTCCTTGGCATTGCTGGTTTGGTAGGCAAGGACGCAGCCGAACTCTCGTCCGCCACCGAACCTATGGAGGTCGACGTGGGGACTGTTCGCTTCGGAGTGGCTCGGACCCTGCTCGACATGGGGATCATGTTTGATCGCGAGAACATTAACGACCCCAAGATCCGAAGGGTCTTGGTCGATCAGGCCGAGATGTGGGGCGAGCCCCACTACGAAAGCGAGACCCTCGCCGACGCGGTCGAGGACTTCAAGTTCGACCTTGAGAATGAGCGCCGCGACATGTCGGGCAGGCGCCGCATGAAGAAGGTCGACTAGTTCGCTGCAACACGAAGGGCCCGAACCGGTGGGTGCCGAGCATGCATCCGCCGACGGTCCTCGATGTTCTCGACGGGGCTGATGCCTCTGGCACAATGACTGGCATGCCTTGGCGAGCCTCGTGGTTCCATTGGCTCCGGATAGCGCTGTGCGCAGGTCTCGCGGCCGCAGGTGTGCGTGCCGCACCCAACTTCGTCATTGTGCTCGCGGACGATCTGGGTTACGGAGATGTCGCCTGGCTGAACGAGGCATCGAAGATACCGACGCCGAACATCGATGCGCTTGCGAGCGAGGGCATGACCTTCACGGATGCGCACACGCCGTCGGCGGTTTGCACGCCTACCCGATATGGCTTGCTCACTGGAAGGTATGCATGGCGCACCAAGCTCAAGAGGGGCGTGCTGAACGGCTATGGCGAGCCGCTCCTGGCCAGCGACCGGGTAACGCTCGGAACCCTCCTCCAGCAGCAGGGATACCGGACGGCCATCGTGGGCAAGTGGCATCTGGGCCTTGGATTCTCCAGAGACGAAGCGGGTGGGTTTGACTTCAGCGGGCCGATCGACGACGGCCCCCACACGCACGGATTCGACGAGTCGCTGATCATCCCAGCGTCGCTCGACTTTCCCCCTTACGTATACATCCGGGATGGCAATATCACGGGATTGCCGCTGGGTGAGCAAGAGGCGCTGAAGTTTCCGCGGTTCATGCGTCCCGGCGAACTCGCAAAGGACCTGGATCCCGTCAAGGTCCTAGACGACCTCGCAGCCGAGGCCGCCGCATTCTTGGCGCGCCGCGCGCGCGATTCGACCCCGTTCCTGCTGTATGTCCCGCTCACTGCCCCCCACAAGCCGGTTTGGCCCGGCGAGCGGTTTCGGGGCAAGACGGGTCTAGGCCCGTACGGGGACTTCATCGTCCACGTGGACTCGGCCGTCGGGGTCATCACGCGAGCGATCGAGCGCTTGGGGCTCTCCGAAGACACCTTGGTGTTGCTGACATCGGACAACGGATCGTTCATGTACCGGCGGGACAGCCCGTCAGAGGAGGACCACACCGACGATTCGACCATTCAGGCCTATCGTTCCCTGAACCACACGTCAAACTACGTGTTCCGCGGCACGAAGGCCGACATATGGGAGGCCGGGCATCGAGTCCCCTTCTTGGTCCGCTGGCCTGGCCAGGTTGCGCCTGGAAGCCGAACCGAGGAGACAGTGTGCCTTACGGATGTATTCGCTACGTTTGCGGAGATGGCGGGGGCCTCATTGCCGGCGGAAGCGGCCGAGGACAGCTTCAGCTTCGTCCCGACCCTGAGAGGGCAGGCGCGACCTCGTCCTCGGGCACCAGTGATTCACCATTCCGGGGGTGGCATGTTCGCGATTCGTGAGGGCCGTTGGAAGCTGGTGGCTGGAAATGGTTCCGGTGGGCGCGAGAAGCCGGCGGGCAAACCATTCGAACGACCGTACCAGCTATACGACCTTCAGGACGACCCTTCGGAAAAGCGCAACGTGTACGCCCGCAATCCCATCGTTGCCAAACGGCTCGAGCACGCACTGGAGCGCATCATGGCCCAAGGCCGCAGCCGATGACCTGGACCGACTCAGGCGCGAGCTAGCCGAGGACCTTTCCGGGATTCAGGATTCCGGCCGGGTCGAGCGCGTCCTTCAGAGCCCTCATTACTGCTGCTCCCTCCCCGTGCTCGGCGCGAAGCCAGTCCAGCTTTCCGAGTCCGATCCCGTGCTCGCCCGTACAAGTTCCGCCCGCAGCGATCGCCGACTCGATCATACGGCTGTTGACCTGGGAGGCACGGCTCAGTTCTGCCTGGTCGCTCGGGTCGACCAGGAATATTGCGTGGTAGTTCCCGTCTCCTACGTGGCCCAAGATCGGCGCCGTCAGGCCGGCCGCGTCAATGTCCGCTTGGGCCTGCTCGATGCTGGCGGAGAGTTGAGAGATCGGCACGCAAGTGTCGCTCACCCACCCGTAGGATCCGGGGCGCAGTGCCTTGATCGCGTAGTAGGCGTGATGTCGTGCATGCCACAGGTCCTCCCGACGCTCGCGTTCTGTGGCCCACTGGAAGCTGCCGCCGCCGTGCTCGGCGGCGATGGAGCCCGTCAGGTCGGCCTGCTCCGCCACGCTGGCCCGTGTGCCGTGGAACTCGAAGAAGATGGTGGGAGCCACTTCAAGGTCCAGCTTCGCGTACACGCTCACAGCCTGCATCGACGCCGAATCGAGGAATTCGCACCTTGCGACTGGGATGCCGGACTGTAGGACTTCGATTACCGTCTCCACGCTCGCTCCCACACTGGGAAAGCTGCACACGGCGGCGGCCACCGATTCTGGAAGCGGGTGTAACTTGAGCTGGACTTCCGTGATCACCGATAGCGTGCCCTCAGACCCAAGCATCAGCTTGGTCAGGTCGTACCCTGCCGATGACTTGCGCGCACGACCTCCGGTGGTGATTATGCGACCGTCTGCAAGCACGCAGGTCAGGCCGAGAACGTTCTCGCGGATCGTGCCGTAGCGCACCGTGGTGGTGCCCGACGCCCCCGTAGCCGCCATTCCACCGATTGAGGCGTCGGCCCCAGGATCGATGGGCAGCCAGAGGCCGTGCCTCTCGAGATGCTCATTGAGTGCCAACCTTCGGATTCCCGCTTGGACGCGACAGTCGAGGTCGTCAGCGCGTAGCTGAAGGACCCTGTCCATCCGGGACAGATCGAGGGATATACCACCGTTCACCGCCTGAACGTGCCCCTCGACGGCCGTGCCGGCACCGAACGGAATCACGGGAGTCTTGTGGGCGGCGCAGGCCTGCACGATCTGGGCGACTTCCTCATTGGACTTGGGGAAGGCCACCGCGTCCGGTGCCGCTGGCGGATGGAACGACTCGTCGTGGGAATGGCTCTCAATGTCATACGCCGACAACGAGCAGCGGTCTCCGAGAATCGCGCGGAGGACGCCAACAACGTCTCCGTCTTTCCTGCTCGATGCCATATCAGGCCCATCGTAGCGCCGAGAGGGGGAACCACAACTGCGCACTCCGGCGGTATCGACAGGCTCGCCGCTGCGGTGGCGTTGCTACGATGGCCTCGATGGACCCTTCGAGCATGTTCTCGCTCACGGGGCGCACGGCACTGGTCGCCGGCGCAAGTCGGGGAATCGGGCTCGCCATCGCAAAAACGATGGCGCGGCAAGGTGCTCACGTCGTGCTTGCCGCGCGCTCAATCGGCGTCTTGGAGCCGGAGGCCGAAGCGCTCCGCCGGTCCGGACTGTCGTCGGACGCGGCCCGCCTTGACGTCACACGTTCCGAGTCGATCGATGAGGTCGCTGAGGCCTACGGCCACGTCGACATATTGGTCAACGTGGCGGGGACCAATGTCCGCCGGAGATTCCAGGACTATACGTCGGAGGAATACGACCGAATCATGCAGACAAACCTGCATGGAATCGTGCGGCTGACGCGGCTCGTTGGCGCAAGCATGGTCGCCCGGGGCCAAGGAGGCAAGATCATCAACATCGGCAGCCTGATGTCGCTTCTAGGCCTTCCTTACGTTTCCGTCTATGCGATGACGAAGAGCGCGCTGGCTGGCCTCACGCGCGTGCTAGCCGCCGAATGGGCCGACGCCGACATCCAAGTCAACTGCATCGCCCCCGGCTTCATCCTGACGGATCTGAATCGGGACATGTGGCAACCGGAGTTCATGAAGCGCTGGCTCGGGACGGTGCAGGCTAACCCTCGCCTAGGGACGCCGGAGGACATCGCCGGTCTGGCGGTCTTCCTCGCGAGCAGCGCGGCGGACTACATTACCGGTCAAGTGATTGCAGCGGATGGGGGCTACACGACGACCGCCAAGTGGCCGTTCGAGCCAGCTTCCTGATCACCCTTGGACGTGATCGAAAACGCCATTTGAGGCACAGCGGCGACGACGCACAGCCGGGGCTGCCTGCAAGGTTCCCTCTGTGCAAATCTCGCTCTTGCTGGCGAAAGGACGACCACTCGGAAGGCGGGCGCCATGTTGGGGTCCACCTACTCCCAAGCCTCTTCACCCCGGATCAGGTCTTCGAGCGTCTCCCGACGCCGAGCAATCCGCATGTCTGTTCCGTCGATCACCACCTCGGCTGCCCTAGGCCGGGCGTTGTAGTTGGACGAGAGGACGAATCCGTAGGCGCCAGCAGTCGCTACGGCCAGCAGGTCTCCGGGCTCGAACGCCGGGAGCATTCGATCCGCGGCCAAGAAGTCCCCGCTCTCGCAGATGGGGCCCACAACATCGCAACGGACGCTTCGGGCGCTTCTCCTTGCGACTGGAAGGATCTCGTGGTGCGCTTGGTACAAGGCCGGACGGACCAGGT
The DNA here is from genome assembly GCA_028819235.1 of Bryobacterales bacterium. Taxonomy (GTDB): domain Bacteria; phylum Acidobacteriota; class Terriglobia; order Bryobacterales; family UBA6623; genus VXMF01. The sequence continues at coordinate 118,586 of JAPPMC010000191.1, read as the reverse complement.
CGTTCATCGCACCGTCCACTACGAGGAACGTCTTCTGGCCTGACTGCTTGCGGAACAGGACGCGAGAGAGCAAGATGCCCGCTTGACCGACGATGGAACGTCCGGGCTCAATCCCGACCCGGAGGTCTTGACCCTCCAATGCCCTGCTCAGCAGCTTCCCGTATGCGGAGATCGACGTGCTGGGCTCCCCTGTCGCATAGCCTATGCCCAGCCCCCCGCCGAGATTCAGAGCATCAATCGGAAGGCCCCGATTTCGGAGCCTATGCGCCAGGCTGAGCAGCTGCTCGACCGCTTCGGTGAACACCGCCACGTCCCGGATCTGTGACCCCACATGACAGCTGATGCTCGATAGGCGGAGCGGAGACCACTCCGACGCTCGCTGATAGAGTTCCTCGGCATCCTCGACAGCAACGCCGAACTTGTGCTCACTCAATCCCGTTGCGATGTACGGGTGAGTCTTCGCGTCGATATCGGGGTTCACCCGGATTCCCACTGCAGGTGAAGTGCCAAGCTCCGCGGCAACGTCGCGCAGCAAGGCCAGCTCTGGCTCTGATTCGCAGTGAATCGTGCCCACTCCGGACTGCAAAGCGTACTGCAGTTCGGCCCGCGTCTTGCCCACGCCGGAATACACCACTTCCCGCGGATCACCTCCGGCCTTCAGAACCCGATAGAGCTCGCCCCCCGAAACAATGTCAAAGCCAGCACCCTCTCGGGCCAGCAGCGCCAGGATCGCGAGGCATGAGTTGGCCTTGACCGCGTAGTGGACTCGGTGGGGGATTTCCTTAAGGGCGCGGCAATATGTCCGGTAGTTCTCGCGGATTGCCTCAGCGGAATACACATACGTTGGTGTCCCCACACGCTGTGCGACAGAGTCCATCCCGAAGGCTCCGCAGCGCAGCAGATCGGAGCTGTACTGGAATCCCTGGATGGGAAAGTCGCATTGCCCGCAGCTCTGCTTCACGCTTCCGCCTCCATGCCCAACCTCATAAGGCTCACCGCCCGGCCAGCGAGGGGTCCGCCGCGAGTGAGCAGCCCGAGATTCCCAGTGGTCGCAGAATCCGAGGTCAGGGGGCGTCTTTGGCCCGCGTTGCCTACATCGAGCACTGTCGGGTCGGCGGAGGCAGGGCCGGCGGGCCGGACGGCGTGTCTGAGAGGCCCCACGGAATCGGCCAGCTCGCTGCCAACCACGTGGTTCACGGGTGGCCCGTCGTCTGCAGGGTGACTGCCGTTGGCGCGGGCGAAACGCAGTGGCAGGTCCCGATCCGGTCGGCACCCGAGTCTATGAGCGCCCGGGCTTGCCAACCGTGCCGTATCCCGCCGCAGGCGACCACCTCAATGTCTCGGCCAACTGTGTGACGCATCTGCTCCACATGGTGCGATTCCGCCCCTCCTTCGCGGTCGGGGGCCGAGACTGCAACAGCGCCAGCTCCGGCGAGTTTCGCCACAGCGCAAGCCTCGCGGCCCCTTCGTTCTCCCAGTGACGGGATCTCTAGCGCCACCGTGAGGTGGCCGCCGGAGTGTTCCACGATCTGGGCCACAGCCCGTATGTCTACAAACGCCGAATCCAAGTCTCCCGATCGGAGCGACGCGATGTCGGCCACCATCCAGAGGTCGCGGACGCCGAGCCGCAGCAGCAATTCTGCCTCGGCACACTTGACCGGTGTCAGCGACGCCCCGTGAGGGTGGGCGATCCATGAAGCTAGTGCTGTCCGGCTTCCGGCGAGAACCGACACGCCCAGCGCAGCCCACCGCGGCGGAACGCCCGCTGACCGGAACCCACCATCCCGGCAAGTGGACAGGAAGAGCTCGATCTCGCCGCGCGAGGCATCGGGCCGAGCCAGCATCGCGTCGAGGACATTCGGGCTGGGCCACGCGTCCGCCGACGGAACCATCTCCGCTGGTGTGACCGTGTCACAGGCGCACGGAGTGTCCGTCTTCACAGCCACGGCTGCGGCGAGATCCCTCGCCAATTCTGTCCTCTCCGTCAGCGTCATGGGCCTTGTCCCATTGTCACCGTCCTCATCTCAACGGTGCAAGACCCCAGTGTTCCACAGCCTTGACGGGCTTGAGTTTGATCGCTCGCGAGGCTCCGAGATCCGGTAGGTGGTCCGCCGCTATGGGGAGGCTGCTGGGGACTGACGCCCAGAATTCGGGCTTGCAATTCTACCCTTTTCTTGGTCTAATAACGGTGCGGCTGTGCTTCCGGATGAGTTAGCGTGCTTGGCTCGGGTCGCAGATAGGCGGTGAACCGTGGAAAGTCGTCTGAACACCCTCACTCAGCGCATGGTCAGGGCAATCGACGAGTCGCTCTCGACGTCCCCTGCGATCGCTCAGGTGATCAAGGAGTTCCGAGCCGAGGGGTATGATGCCCTACTTGTGCTTGAGGCCACGATCGGATTCAGCAAGCGTGGCGGCAAGAATCCCGGAACGGCCCAGCCAAAGGTCAACCATAAGACGTTGGACGCGAACCTGACGGAACAAGATCAGGAGTTCCTGAAGTCGCTCTGCATCAAGCTCGACATCTAGCGGACCGCTTTTCGGCTCAGTCCGGCGTCGATGCGTGCAGTCAGGTGCGTGGCGGGCGGGTAGCCCGGGTCGATGCGCACGGGGCGTACAAGCACCCTAATCCGGCCTGCGTTCTGGGGGACACCACACAGAGTCGCTGATGGTGTGCCGAGCACCACGGAAGGGGTCTGACGCCAACCAGGCGGCGTTCTCAGGGCCTCAGACCACAAGCACACTGTAAGCAGGCCATCCGCAGCCGCCTTTCGTACCGACTGGCAGATCACAAGGTTCTCGTGACCTTGGTTAGCGATCGTGGCCTGTCGGGATCCAAGCCCTTGGCTTCGGCCAACCTCGCGGCGAAGGTCTGGCCCGGAATGACTAACGGAATTGGGCTCAGAATATCTGTCGGCAATCCGGGAGTATTCGGCGCGGGCACTTCAACCTCGATCGTGTGGCGCGCCTTGACTCCGCCCAGTCCGCCCTGGGCGCCGATCGCAACGGTGTCAGCGCCGGTTTGGCGCAGCCGATCCAGCAGTGCCGAAGTCTGGCCTGACGTGGGTCCTGGCGGGCAGAACGCGAAGACCGGGAACCCAGTGCCGACCATCGCGATCGGACCATGCGCAAAGTCCGCCCCTGCGAAGCCGCAAGCCACCACATAGCTGGTCTCCATCAGCTTCAGCGCCAGCTCAAGCCCGTTGCCGTAGTTGACGCCCCTGCCAATCACCGCCGCGTGAGAGATATTGCGATGGTGCTCCACGACCGCTGCAATGTGGGATTCCCGCTCCACGGCCGATTTGGACGCACGCGCGACCGCCCGCAGGTCAGGTGCCGTGATTGGCGCGCCCAAGGCGACGGCCAGCCAGTACAGCGCCATCATCTGCGAGGTGTACGTCTTGGTGGCTGCAACGCTGCGCTCCACCCCGGCTTCCGTCAGCAGGACCTCGTCCGCCATTGCTGCGAGCGGGCTTCCGGAATTGTTGGTGATTGCCACGCAGAGCGCTCCGTGCCGCTTGGCAGCCTCCATGAATCCGTTGATGTCGGTGGACTCACCAGATTGCGAAATCCCGATGATGAGGGCTTCCCGAGGTAGCGCGAGTCTCCCATAAAGGTTGGCGACCGACGGCGCCGCCAGCATAGTTGGGAACTCGAGGGCGACCTCGAACAGGTACCGGCCGAACAGAGCGGCATTGTCGGACGTGCCGCGGGCGACGATCACGGCGATTGCGGGACCGCGCCTCGCAAACCTCCGGCGCAGGTGCGCCAGGCCGTCCGGCGGCCTCCTCGACAGTCGTTCCAATACACCCGGCTGCTGCCGGATCTCGTCAAGCATCAGTGACATTGGCGCCTCCACCGCGAGGTGGTCGGCGATTCGGGCTGCGCGCAGGGGCTCAGGCGTGACAGGCTGCGAGCCCCTTCTTAGCGAGGTACTTCTGGTGGTATTCCTCGGCGAGGTAGAAGTTGCGGCTCGGTTCGATGGCCGTACAGACCGGCTGCAAGTAGCGCCCCGAAGCGTCGGCGGCACCCTTGGATGCTTCAGCCGCCGCCAACTGCCTGGCGTCTTCACAGAAGACCACAGATCGGTACTGGTACCCGAAGTCCGGCCCTTGTCGGTTCAGCTGCGTCGGATCGTGGCAAGACCAGAATACGTCGAGCAGTGCTTCATAGCTGACCTTGGCCGGGTCAAACTCGACCCGCACGACCTCGCTGTGCCCGGTCCCCCCAAGGCAGACCTGTTGGTATGTCGGATTTGCCACGCTGCCACCGGCGTAGCCAACGCTGGTCGACAGCACACCCTCGACTTGGGCGAAAGTCGCCTCGACACCCCAAAAACAGCCTGCTCCGAATATTGCGATCTCCACGGATTCCCCCTCACTCTAGCCAAGTTGGACGCAGCACGTTTCCCAGATCAGCCCTGCAGCACGCTCAGGTGCTCCTTGTACACCAAACGGGTCGCGATGAACTCCGCGTGGTCCAGGCCGAGTTCCTTGCAGATGGCACGGATCTCGTTGTCTTCCCGAACGCTGATGGAGTGGTCGGAAGACGAGACAGCGTACAGGCAGTGCAGCAGGGCCTGTTTTTGGGCTCGGGTCGCAAGTCGGCCGAACTCCCGTGTGATGGAGAAGTTCTCCGTGGCTCCGAACAGTTTGTGCTGTGCCTTCGCGATCTGCACGACGAGCGAAGCCTGTTCCTCCGGAATCCCTCCAACGCGCTCGACCATTCGCTCCATCTCAGCGACTTCTTCCCGGCTGATGTCGAGGTCGGCGTTAGCCACCCTCCCAAGAATGAACGCGAACGCAGCGATGTAGCGGGCACGCTCGGGAGGCAGTTGGTCGATCGCCTCGCTGATCCTCCGGATGGTTTCGGAATCCTCGGAGACCTTCGCCCGCTCCCGCGGAGGCGGCCGGAAGAAGTCCAAGATGCGCATTGGGAAAGCCCTATCCGAGGGTGGAACTCCGATGCGCAATCAGCTTAGCAGGGCCGGCCCTTCCGCCGCATCACCGCCTGCCGCGCCGTCGGCGGCCTCCCAGTGCCGACGCTATGGCTTGTTCCACCAGCGGCGCCATCACCTTGTAGCCTTCCGTGTTCGGGTGAAGGCCGTCATCGGCCAGATCTCGGCGCAGCCGCCCGGACTCGTCCGCCATGGCTGAGTGGTAGTCCAAGTAGAACCAGCCCTTCGACGCGCACAGGCCTCGGATCCAGTCATTGAGCGACAGAATCCGCGCCGGATCCCTGAGTGGTGTCCGGAGAAAGCGAGGACTTGCTTCCACGTGGTAATCGCTCACAGGCAGGATCGATCCTAGGATCGGCCTGCTTCCTGTAGCCTCGGCGAGCGTGCCGATCATCTCCGCATTGTGGCGGATCGCCTTGTTCGGGACACCGCGCGCCAAGTCGTTGGTCCCGCCGAGCAGGACAACGACTCTTGGCTGGAGATCGATCACGTCGGCCTTCATTCGTCCGAGCATTTGTCCAGTGATCTGGCCGCTTATGCCGCGATTGATGTACGGCTTGCCGGGGAAGTACTGGTTCAGATCCCAAGCGTCCGTGATGGAATCCCCCAAGAACACGACCCGGGGGGCCGAAGGATCAGGAGGCCCTACTAGGGAGTTCGGATTCTCGTAGCGGCCCAGATTGTCCCGGTCGGACCCGAGTGCCTGCCACTCTCGGTACTCGAGTGTGGCGCGAAAGTGACCGTCCAGCCGCCGGATGCCGTCCCGCAGCTCGGACAGCTGGCGGCGGATGTCCTCGCCGAATTCTTCGGACGCAGGCAGGATGTCCGACAGCTGCAGGTATGCACGCGCGTTGGTCATCATCGTGTACAGCACGGCGGTGTGATCGCGGCTCTGGGCAGTCTCGAGTGTCCGGATGCCGTGGCGGAAATTCTCCGACAGGGGCTCACCGGCCCGGGCAAGTTCTGGAATCACGATGGTCGTTGCTTCCATGAGTCCGGCAATGCGCTCGTTGAGCAGAGCTGCGTCACGTCCGTTGAGGCGGCCCCCTGCAGGCTGTCCTTGTGCCGCAAGTTGCGCGACCACCAGCGCACCGAACTGCAATAGCAGGCCGAACCGTGTCATCCGTCCTAGTCTAGCGAGCGAGGATTGGGGCTAGGACACTCAGGACGGTTCGGGGCGCGCAGGCAAGCATGGACGGGCTCGGCTGAGCATCGCGCTTGTACGTCGTCAGCGCACCCGGGGCGCGGATCACTTCGATGAGCGGACTGCGCGGGCCGTTCCTCCGTGGCTCCGTCGGCCCGAAGATTGCCACTCCTGGGCGGTCAAGCGCAGCGGCCAAGTGCATTGGGCCGCTGTCAACCCCCACGACTGCTGTTGCGCGCCGAGTTGCTGAGATCAGTCCCAAGATGGTTGACGAGTGCGGAACAACGGATCCCTCGGCGGCGATGGAGCGGATCACTCGGGCCCGGTGCTCTTGGCCCAGGGCAAAGTCGGCCAACAGCGGAATGCCGAACTCTCGGAGCAAGAGTGTGGCCAGTTCGGCGTAGTACTCCGGCGGCCATTGTTTGGAGCCCCAGCCAGCCTGAGGGCTGGCAAGCACGTATCGGCCGGGAAGGGCTCCAAGCGGCCCTCCGTCCGGCAGTGGAAACGCGCTGCTGTTGGGCGGGCTCGCTCCCGAACCAGGCGAGGCTAAGTCCCGGTAACGGTCTACCACGTGTCTCATCGAAGTCGAGGCACGTCTCGAGTAGAAGACCTCGGCGGCGGGCTCCCTCAGCGATTCTCTCGAGAATCCGACCGTTCGAGATGCTCCGCTCATCGAAGCGAGCGCAGCGGACTTGATCAACCCTTGGAAGTCGAACGCGATGTCGAAGCGCGACTTTCGTAGACCCCCGATGAGACCCAAGGCCTTTCGAGCAGCGGCTAGGGGAGAGTCGCGCTTGCGCAATGCCCGCATCGGGACCCTTATGACTTGATCTATGTGCGGGTTCCCGATTAGCAGGTCTGCCCAGTGGGCGTCCACAGCCCAATCAATCTTGGCCCTCGGGAAGCGTCGGCGAAGCTCCCGGGCGGCCGGGAGGGTCTGGACGACATCGCCCATCGCCCCGAGCCGCACCATCAGGATGCGCACTTGGCGGCCCTCAGTCCGACAGCGTCTCGATCACCTGCCGCACGACGTCCCGTGTCCCCGGAGCGTCGAGATCGCGTGGGGTTGGGGCGCCTGCTCTCGATGCGATCGCATCGGCATCCGCTCGCGGGCAGGTGCACACCAAATCCACGGACCGCAGGGCCGCTGCCATTCGTGCGCGGTCGTATGCACCCAAGGGGGATGGATGACCCGGCTCATCCTCGTACACCAGCACGGCCAGCCTTCCGCCGTGAGCCGCTGCTTGATCAAGCAGCGAGCAGAGGTCCGCCGTGAGCACGTCGAACCACCCCTTGGCAAATGAGATCGCTCCGCCAGTCTCAGGCAGGCAATCGTGCGGAACGATCTTCTTGCGGGTGTCCACTGTCGGGCGGGTGCTAATCCCCACCATAGCCGCTGCCGGGCGGATGACCCCACGAGCGACGAAGTACGGCATCCAGAGGTGCAGCCCAGGAGCCGCGCTCCTGCCAGAGCTCGCCAACGCCCCTGTGGTCCGACAGGTCGACCCGGATCTGGTCTTGCCGTCCCTCGGATATGATTGGGTTGCTCTTACCCTGCTTCCCGTATGCGATTCGGCTACCCGCTTCGACTGATCATTGCCTGCGGCCTCACGCTGGCCTTCTCCCTCCCGCTCGCTGCAACCCAGCGGTTCCGTGTCCTCTTCGGAGGGGCCGATCCCGAGGTCAGGGACTGGAGCGGCTCCGCCAGTGCCACCGCCGGCACTGTGACCGTGGCGGCATCGCACCACTTTGGGCCGGGAGAGACGGCGCAGGGATCCGCATGGAATTGCGGCAACCAATGGGACGGCCGGCTGCAGATGGAGCCGCGGGACCAAGCGGAGTTCCCGCCGGTGAGATGGAAGGGCGTCCTGATCGATGTGGAGTCGTCAGGGGAGACAGTCGTCAGGCTAGAAACGGCACAGGGAACAGCGGAGTTCTCGACCGGTCGTGTGCGGTACCAAGAGCCGACCCGCCTGTTGGACGGTCGGATGCGCGTCGAACGCGTACCAACTTCGATGCGAATGGCGGAGAGCCTAGCCGACGATGACTACCCTGCCATCGCCGTGGGCCCGGACGGCAGAGTGTGGGTGGCTTGGATAGCCTTCGAGGACGGCGCGGACACGATCCAGCTGCGGTCGAGTCCAGACGGCCAGGCGTGGGAAGGGCCGGTAACGCTGGCTCCTCCGGGCGACTACTACCAAGTGGAGCTGGCCTCGGCGAGAGCTGGCGAGGTGACGGCGGTAGCGTCGCACATACGGGACGGCGTCGTCCACTTAGTCGGAATTGAGTACACGCTGGGGGGGAGCCCCACCGCGGCATCGCTGACGCAGGGGCCCGGACCGGACACCTTTCCCCGCATGGCTGTCTCGCCTCAGGGAGACGTGTACCTGGCCTACCAGTCCGGCGCCGTCGGGAACACCGACATCTCACTGATGGTGCGCAAGGGAAGCCAGTGGTCAGAGCCCATGAAGGTCACGGAGCATCCCGCCAACGACTGGGAGCCTGCGATCAGCGTCAACTCGCGTGGCGAGGTGGCGGTCGCTTGGGACAGCTATCGCCACGGCAACTACGACATCTTCCTGCGCCGCTTGGTCAATGGCAAGCTCCAGCAGCAAGAGCGCCTCACGGCCAGCGAGGATTTCGAGGCCCACGCCAGTATCGTCTTCGACCACCGCGACCGGCTGTGGATCGCGTGGGACAACGGGGGACCCAACTGGGGCAAGGATCACTACGGGATCAACGGCATCCACCGTGGCGAGAGCGGCCTGTACTTCGAAAGGCAGGCCCAAGTTCGCGTGCTGGACCGGGGCCGGATCGCTCAGCCCGTGCCCGCAGTCGACCACCGCTTCGCTCCCAGCCCGATCACGGGCAGCTGGATGGCGCTGGGCCTGGACAGCGCCCGGAGGACCTTCACCGAGTACCCGAAGCTGATGGTCGACGGCAAGGGGCGAGTGTGGGCCCTCCTGCGCACGCGCACCTTGGGGCGCGCCAATCCGCCCTCCGTCGCGGCCCGCTCGATCTTTCCCTACTGGGACTCCAAGCTCACGATGTTCGATGGCCACGGCTGGACTCCCCCCATTTGGCTGCCAAACTCCGACGGTCGAAACGAGCAGCGCCCGGCCACCGCCGTGGACCAAAGCGGCGACTTGTGGGTCGTCACGCAGACCGACGGCAAGAGCTACCCTCCTGACAGCGAGAGGTTCTGGCAGTACGACGTGTACGCCGGCAAGGTCGAGCTTTCTCGCGTGCCCGGTGGCCCGGTCACGGACGAGTACTTTGTGGCGAGCGACGACCTGCGCGCACCCGCTCCGGCGGGGGACTCGGAACCGGGCCGGACAGCACCCATCTGGAAGGAGTACCGCATGGAGGCCGGCGGCGAGCGCTATCGGCTGGCCTGGGGAGACCTGCACCGGCACACGGACCTTTCCTTCGACGGCTACAGCGACGGGAGCCTTTACGATTGCTACCGCTACGCCATCGATGCCGCCGGAATGGACTTCTTGGGGCCGTCGGAGCACGTGCTGCCGGAGAAGGCTGACAGTGAATACATGTGGCGGATGGTGGACAAGGCGGTCGACGTCTACAAGATTCCCGGCACCTTCTACCCCGTCCTCAACTACGAGAGGACCGTGGCCTATCCGGACGGCCACCGCAACATCGTATGGCGGGGCAGGGGATTCTCGCCAATCCGGATTAAGCTCGGGGACCGAGAAATCGGCGTAGCGGAGGACGACACTCCTCTGCTGTGGAGGCAGCTGCTGGAGGGCGACCGCCCGAAGGCCATCAGCATTCCGCACACGACCGCGACCCAAATGGGCACAGATTGGCGCTACAACAGCGAGCGTGCTGAGCGCCTAGTAGAGATCTTTCAGGGGAACCGCGACTCCTACGAATACTTGGGAGCGCCGCACGGGGCCACGGCCGAGCAGATTGTGGTCGGAGGCTACATCACGTCAGGCGCCATCCGGCCGGCGGGTTTCGTGTGGAACGCACTTGAAAAGGGCTACAGGCTCGGCTTCATCGCCAGCTCGGACCACCGCTCGACTCACATGTCCTATGCGGTCGCCTACACGCCCGAGCGATCCTACGGTGCCATATGGGATTCTCTGTACGCGCGGAGAACCTATGCCGCGACCGACAACATCATCGTCGACTTCCAGAGTCGGGGCCATGCGATGGGCGAAGAGTTCGCCAGCAGCGAAAGGCCCCGGCTGGAAATCCGGGTCATCGGCACAGGCACCATCCGCCAGATTGACATCATCAAGGACAACACTTTCGCGTACACCGCTGAACCGGGAGTCGACGAGTTGACGCTGACGTTTACCGACTCGGAGGTCACGCCGGGCACGCACTATTACTACGTGCGCGTCATCCAGTCCGACGACAACATGGCGTGGAGCAGTCCGATCTGGATCGACTACCGCGGCGATTGAGCGCGCGGGTGCGGCATACACGGAACGACCTCCGTTCGGCGGACGCTTCGGACCAAGCGTAGCCGATGCGCAGAGCCCAATTGTCCCGGGAACCGGCGATGCCCGCACATCCCAGGCAGCCGAGCGGGGAGCGGCTCGTGCCCTCCAGTGGTGATCCAGACGTTCGCAACGAGCATCTGGCCCGCTACCTCTTCGCTGAGCCGCTGGCGCACGGCAAGCGCGTTCTCGACGCCGGATGCGGCGTGGGATACGGTTGCGAGATCCTGTCTCGCTCCGCCGCTCTGACACTTGGCGTCGACCTTTCCCAGGGCGCCGTCCGCCAAGCCGCCCGAGCCGCTCCGGGAGCAGCCTTTGCGCGGGCGGACTGCAGGTCACTTCCTGTGGCCGACGCATCCGTCGACCTAGTCGTGGCGTTTGAGGTGATCGAGCACATTGAGGCTTGGGGACGACTCATCAACGAGGCAGCCCGGGTGCTGGCCCCAGGCGGCGCGTTCATCGCATCCACGCCGAATCGGCCCTACTATCGGTCGACCCGCACTGAGCCCAACCCCTTCCACGTCCACGAGTTCGACCATGCGGAGTTTCGCGCCGCCCTAACGAGTGAGTTTGAGCACTGCCGGATGTTCTTCCAGAACCACGTCTCTGGCATCAGCGTCAGCTCGGGGCAGACCCGAGCGGCCCGGGGACTTGTGGAACGGGTCGGGTTGGACCCGGAAGATGCCCACTTCTTCGTCGCAGTCTGTTCGTGCCAGCCCTTGGAGGAACTGGCTGACCTGGCATACATCCCCGACCCGGGCAATGTTCTGCGTGCGAGGGAACAGCACGTCCGCAAGCTCGAACGCTGGATCACCGCGCTGGAGTCGCGGCACGCCACCGTCGAGGGACGCATGAGCCGAGAGCTGTCCCGCTGGCCCTACCGGGCGCTCCGGTGGCTCCGGCTCGCCCCTCGGCTGCCCTCCGACTGGGGAGAATGAGCCACCTCTACGACCAATGAGGTTCCTCCCGGGGCTTCAAGTACCAGAGCCAGTAGTACTGCGACCCCGCACCTGAGCTTCGCACCAGAACGAATCCGTTCTCCGCGGCCATGCGCGCCGCTTCGTGCTCCGAGATGCCAACTCCGAGCCATGTGTCGTTCCGGAGCCCTTGGAGCGACGGGGCCGTGCAGCCTTGGACCTGAAACTTGAACATCGAACCCGGCCTGAGGTGTCCGTGGACTTCCCGCACGTAACGGGAAATGACCCGACGGCTGGGGATGTGCTGGAACACTATGAAGGAGAAGGCGAAGTCAAAACTCAGGTCTCCAAGAACGGCCAGGTCGGTGCCGGAATTGCGATGCACGTGCGCGTTGGGCGTGTCTCGGAGGAATTGACGGGCTCGGCCAACCATCTCGCCGCTGACATCAACGCCGTGCACCTCGCCGAAGATCCCGGCAAGGGCCCTCGTCATGCGGCCGACGCCGCAGCCGATCTCAAGGGCTCTCATCGCTGAAGGACTCCGGCCTTGGCAGACGCTCTCCAAGTCGGCGGAGATCAGTTCGGCCACATTACGCTCGCCGGTTGCAAAGAACTCGTGCTCGTCCCAGCCCCGCCGGGCGGTGTTCACGTAGTACATTGCGTCCTCGCGGCCCCTGCGGTCCCAGTCGGACCGCATCTTTCGCCTCAGCCACGCCACTCGCGCGCGGTCTGCGATCGCGGAGATCATGCCCAGCGCAACCGGGGCCACGGCCTCACGAGAACAGTTCGCGCACGACGCGGTTGGCCAGCATGCGAGTGGGTGAGAAGACCTCTATGTAGTGATACGTCCGTCCGGATGGAGTCTCCTCGATGCTCTTTGTCCAGTCAATGCCCATGGCCGAATAGATGGTTGTGGCGAGATCCTCCGGGTAGACCGGACGATTCGCGTACCATCCGGGATCGGTGATCTGGGCACCCTGATCATCGGTAACCCCCAGAACGCGGCCGGGCCGCACGCCCCCGCCAGCGAAGAGCCCCGTGAAGGCGTACTGGTAGTGGTCACGCCCTGCGATATTGGTCAGTTCGCCCGGTGTGCGCCCGAATTCGCCCACGCAGACCACCAAGGTCTCGTCCAGCACGGAGCGACCGTCGTCCCGGGTCTCTGCGCCGAGGTCGTCAAGCAGCTGGCTCAGCGCTGTGTCCAGTTCGTGCGAACGCTTGTAGAAGTTCTCTGGCTTGTAGATTGCCCCGTGGTGGTCCCAGTCCTCGTGCGTAAGGAAAATGAACCGCGTGCCGGCGTCGGCGACCACTAGGTTGCGCGCAAGAACGAACGAGTCCCCGACCGGGTTGCCCCCATACCGGGAACTGTCGGATTCTCCAATGCTGAAGATCCGAGCGCTGCGAGGATCGGACATGAGATCGACGGCCCCCTCGTAGTGATTGTGATAGTCGCGGTAGGCCTTGCGCTGAAGGGACCGGTCCGACCGCAAACGACCGTCAAGCCTCTTGAGGAGTTCCCAGCGCCGTTTAAAGTCCGGCAATTCCTCGGCCTTGGGCGCCAGCGCCGAGATGTCCGAAGAGGTATTGATGTGGAAGGGTGTGAACGTGGCCGGGAGGAAGCCGGACCCGATCAGGCCAACCTGCGGGAAGGTGTTGAATGCGACGAATGGCGGCAGGCAGTCGCTGTCCCGGCGGCTGGCGGACGTCTCTAGGGCCACTACCGAGCCGATACCCGGCAACTCGGGGGCGAGAGCCGGGTTGTGCTGATGCCCCGTCTGCATGTAGTACTGGCCCCGGCCGTGCTGGCTCTCCCAAGTGGCCATGGAGCGCACCAAGGAATACCGGTCGCGTCGCTCCGCAAGCTGGGGATAAAGGCCCATCGGCCAAGTCCCCAAGCCCGGGACGCTCTGGGGGGCGAAGTCCGGAGGTGTCCATGGGCCCTCCTTGAAGTCCCACGCATCCACGTGGGACTGGCCACCCTCGAGCATCACGAAAATGCAGAAGCGGGCCTGTCCTTCCGCGGCTGCACGCCCCGATGCCCTGACCCGCGGCTGGAATAGCGGCACGCAGTAGTAGCCGGTAACGGCGACCGACCCGACCCGCAGCATCTCCCTGCGCGTGAGAAAGTGGTCCTGAAGACGCGGCACGAGAGACCTCCTATCGGTTGAACATGAACTCTAGCTTGTTCATCAGGAGCCACTGCAGGTCCTCGCCACCCGCTGCCGTGCCCCTCGACGCGAGCAATTCCTTTGAGTCGGCCATCTCGCGCTCGTCCGGTGCCCGGGTCAGGAACTGCCAGAAAAGCGAGTCGACCAGGTCCTCGCCGTCCATGCCTTGCGAGAGCAGCCCGGCTAGGTAGCTGCCGTTGTGCGGCTTGGCCTTGTCCCTGATCAGACGGGAGTTCATCATCAGCGCCGCCTGGATGATCGACCCGTCACGTGTCGGCTCGTTGAATTCACGGTTGGCCTGACCAAACGCTTCCATGAAGAACTGGAGATCCTGCTTCTGTTGAGGGTCTAGCGTTCTGCTCCTCCTCAGATCGGCGGGACCGCGCATCTGCACCATGTGCTCCACCTGCCGATCGGTCAGGGGGATCTGAATGGGAACTTGCAGGTTGGTCGCCCTCACGACCGCGTCGTAGACCTGCTCTGCGGACAGGCGTCGCATGAACTTCCGCGCGAAATACCTCGCGTAATCCGGATTCCACCGGGAAGGGAATGCGGTCGAGAGCTGGTACGCGGCTGAACTGACGATGCGCTTGTGCAGGTGCTGCAAGTCGTAGCCGCTCTCTATGAAGTCGTTGGTCAGCTCTTCTAGGAGTTCTGGATGCGTAGGCTGGACAGCCCAGCCGTCAGCGAGGCTTTCCGCCGACATCCGCCTGAAGTCGAACCCGTCGACTGGGTCCACAATTCCGGCACCCATGAACTCGGCCCAGAACCGGTTCACCGTCGCCCGCGCGAACTGGCGGTGGGCCGTCAGGATGCGGGCTAGCTCTTGGCGCAGGGGCTTGCCTGATTCCGGCCGCTCGCCCCCCAGAATGAAGCGAGGCTCCACCTTTCCTTCTCCGAGCCTGGCGACCCGCACGGTGCTGGATGCCGATCGGGAGTACCCATCGCGCGACGGATCCCGATCATCGATCCCGTACTCGTCCTGGGTGTTGCGGAGTTCTACCCTTCGCAACACCCGGGTGTTGCCGAAGAATGCGGCCTGGGCCCAGAATTCCTCGCGCTTGCGCTCAGTGAGCCAAGCGTTCACTTGTTCTAGGTGATTGGCCCCGTCGTGGCAGGATACGCACTGCAGATTCACACCCAAGAAGTGCCGGAAGATCATCACCGTCATCTCGTCGGCGGTGTCCTCGTGCATGATCTCTGTGCAGTTGTCCGCAAACACGGCCCACCGAACCAAGTAGCTGGCTGGGCCGACGTACCAATTGCTCCGGGCTTCCGCCGTCAGCAGCTCGCGGATGAAGGCGTCGTAGGGCTGATTCAGCAGCAGGGCATCCGCGACGTAGTCGTGGAACAGGTTGCGCCCGGCCCATCCCACGCGATTCTGGCTAGTCCGCCACATGTCGAGGTGCCAGTAGGTCCACCGGTCCCGCCACTCAACACCGCCCACCAGCCGGTCGATCAGCCTGCGCCTCTTCTCCGCGTCGGGATCGGCAACGAAGGCCTTCGCGTCTGCCCCACTCGGGACCAATCCCGTCAGGTCCAGATGCAGCCGTCGGAAAAAGGTCGCATCGTCGGAGAGCAGAGCGTGAGGAATTCCGTCGCGGTCGATCTTGCCGAATATGTGGTCATCGATGAAGTTCGCACGCTCTATAGGCACGGTCGAGACGCCGGCTTCGGGCGCGAGATTGTCGGTCTGTCGCGCGAGCCGCTTATGCCTACCAGTGATGTCCGTAGGGGCGTGGTCCTGCGGCAGGCGGTCTTGCGGCGACTGTGCCAAGGCCAACGACAGGCCGACGGCCAGACCCAGACTGAGGGCACCAAACCTCACTGCAACGCTCCGCGCACGACTCTAGTCTAGACAGATGGGGGGCTTCTCTGCTGATTCGGTGCATGTCCTCATCGACGCTCCCTCGTGGATTGCCCAACACACGCTGCCGTATCGGGACGGGAACTCGGGAAGGAAGATTAGAACGGCACCGGTTCGTCCGCGTCGGAGGGCATCGGTGAAATCATCTCCGGCTCCTGACGATCGGTGGTCTCTAGGTTGGAGAATGACGCGAATTTGTCCAAGAAGGCCAAGTGAACTGTCCCGGTCGGGCCGTTTCGTTGCTTTCCGACGATCAGTTCAGCGCGACCTTGGAGTTCGGGGCTGTCGGGCTTATAGATGGACGCGCGGTATATGAAGCAGACGACGTCGGCATCTTGCTCGATGGAACCAGAGTCGCGAAGATCGCTCAACCGTGGGCGTGCATCCTTGCGCCCCTTGCTCTCGGGCCCGCGGCTGAGCTGCGAGAGAGCGACCAGTGGCACCTGCAAGTCCTTGGCCAACAGCTTCAGTCCACGTGAGAACGCCGAGATCTCATGGACGCGGCTCTCGATCCTCCCCTTAGACGCCATCAGCTGCAGGTAGTCCACGATCACCAGATCGAGGCCTGCTTCGGATTGGAGGCGGCGGCACTTCGCCCCCAGTTCGAAGACGCTCAGCTCGGAGGTATCGTCGATGTACAGCTTGTAGTTGACGAGCCTTCCTAGAGCTCTCTGGAGGCGCTCGCGCTTCTCGCGCCTCAGTTTGCCGCGCCGGAACTGGAGGTGGTCGACCCGCGCTTCAGAGCAGAGAACGCGGGTCAGCAGCGCCTCGCGAGACATTTCGAGCGAGAAAAGGGCGACGACCTTTCCCCCTTCGGCCCGATTAGGGTCAGCCACGTGCGTGGCGATGTTGAGCGCCATCGCAGTCTTTCCCATGGCCGGCCTAGCTGCGAGGATGATCAGCTGCCCCGGCAGGAACCCGTTGGTCATCCTCTCGAGATCCGTGTATGGGCTCGAGATACCCTTTTGGCGTTTGGACGGGTCCAAGAACGCATCGAGCCCGCCGGGGAACTCATCCACGGTCTCCTTGGGAGTCGCCAGACCGGACCGCAGGACTTCATTGCCGATCTTGAGGATCGACGTCTCGGCGTCCGCGAGGATCTCATCGACTTCGCGGTCCGCCCTGGATCCGTCCGAGACGATAGAGTTTGCCGTGTTGATCAGCCTTCGGAGGATCGCCTTGTCCTTGACGATCTTCAGATAGCCGGTCAGGAATTCGCCCCGGGGCATGCCGTCCGTCAGCGAGGCAACGTACGCCGCGCCGCCAGCCTTCTCGATGTGGCCGTGCTTATTGAGCTCGTTCAGAAGACCCAAATACTCGATGCGCTCCCCGCGCTCGTAGATTCCTCGCATGCTGGCAAAGATGCAACGATGCCTCTCAGTGAAGAAATCATCCTCGGCGATCCTGCCGGCAACTTCAGCGAACTTGAGGTCGTCGAGCAGGATCGTCCCAAGCACAAACTTCTCGCCTTCGATGCTCGTGGGGACACCACGCTCTACCACCGAGTCGGGGGCTCGTTGGTTCTGACCGCCCTCGAGGTGCGGACCGTCCCCTTCCGGTCGCGTCAGATCCATCGCAGCAGCGAAGCCTTCTGGTCGCGGGGCAGGCCTAGCTTTGGTCCCCATCGACAGACCAAGAACGGGGTTGGTCGCGGACTCCTTTCGACCTACTAGTTGCCCGGATCCACGCGCACGTCGCCTTACGTCCCGACACTGCCTCGCGCAGCCCATGATAGCGCCCGCACGTTTCCAATGTTCCGGACTGGCGAACGGCGTGCCCACTCGCAATGAGTGCATCCGCGCAGGCCGCTTAGCCTCGTGGACAGGACAGGGTTGCACAATTGTCCAGTCCTGCAGACGACGGGCCGAAGTCAGGCTCGCCGATCGAATCTGATGCATGCCACTGATTCCGCAACGCTCGATCACTAGAAAGCGGAATGTGCTCTGCTGTCGCTCGAGAGGGCGGCCATCTCACGCTAGTGCCGGTCAGACGACACGCTCCGCAAATGACCCCCTAACTGTGGACTCGCGAGCCGGCCCGCCGCCATCCTGGCTGCCGAGCGGGATTCGCGTGCGATCGATCGCCAAGCCGACCAACGCAGAAGCCGACCAAAAGGCAAGGATGGCAATCTCAGAGTTCCAAGGCGTGAGCGAGGGGCGGTCGTAGGACCGCGGACGTACGCGGGCGAATGAAGAGGGCCCAACGAGGGCCCAGACCATCGGTGCGGCCAACGTCGCAGTCTGATGAGCGCGCAATGCTCCGAGACCCACCTAATGTGGCACATTAGGTTTTGACATTTCTGCCTCTAGACGGCGGCGGAAAGCGGGATCCGATTCTGCCGCGTCACGCCATTCTGCCTGGGCCTGGTGGAGGTGATGCGGCTGATCGCGACCGGCTAGGCCGGAGGTGCGCCGATTGTCAACCTATCCAGCGACCCGTGTGCCGAACCGCATGGGTCCCGCCGGGCACAACTTCATGGGGACCCGGATGCTCCGAAGCGCCGCGGGCGCCTTGCCTCCCGAAGGCGACTGCCAGTTCCGCCTTGGTTTGGAACACGTGCTGGCGGTTGCTCTCCCCAACGCGGCACGTCGGCCAAAACCTAATGCATAACATTACGTAATGCACAGAACGTGTCAAATAGAAGGCTGCATCTGATATCAAGAAGCCAGCCCGTTTCCTGCAGGTTGTTACCAAGGATGGAGTATGCCGGCGGAACCAGAGACCGCATCAGGTCAAGCATCTTCCAGTTGGTCGTGTAGCTGGTGGGCACCCTTCGGCTGGCCGCAATTCGGTGTGCACGGTCGGACGTGCGGGTTGCCCTCGGGGCGCGAACCTGAGGATCCTGGCCAACCCCACCGAGAATTGATCCGTCCCTGTCGCGCTCGACTAACCGAACAGCAGTAGGTAGACGTGCACGACCGGCAGCGCGAAGATCAGACCGTCGACTCGGTCCAGCAGTCCGCCATGCCCAGGGAGAACGTCACCGCTGTCCTTCACATTCGCCGCCCGCTTCAAAGCCGACTCGACCAAGTCGCCGATCTGGCCGGCGACGTTAACACACAAGGACAGGGCAATGGCAACGATGCCTGCCTCCTGGCCGAGGAACACCACCAAGTACGATGCACCGGCCACCGTGCTTGCGATGGCTGACGAGACCGTTCCCTCCCACGTCTTCCGTGGGCTGAGCGAGACTGACAGCGGGTGACGACCAATCCATCGGCCAATGCCTAGGGCCACCGAGTCACCAATGCCAACCAGAGCAAGGACGTACACCAGCCAGTGCGGCGAGGCCGCGTGGAGCTGTATGCCGGAATGAACCGGGCCCGCGACATAGATTGCTCCGCCAAGTGTGACGGTGACGGTTGCTAGCAGCCGTTCCTTGGGGAATCTGGCGAGGGTTCCCGCGGCGAGGAGTCCCAACAGCAGCAAGGTGGCCAGAAGCCCGCGGTCAAGGCTGGGAACGAGCAGCCAGATCACGACGGCTGCGTAGCCGGCAGGGGCCATTGCCGTTAGTCCGCCAGCCCGGGCGAGGGCATAGAATTCGCGCAAGGCCCCCAAGCCCACTGCCACAAGCACCGCTACCAAGAGCACTGCGGGACCGTGGAAGGCAAGCGCCCACGCCCCGAGCGCTAAAAGGGACCCGGTTAGGACTCGCGCCAAGAAGCCAACCTCAGTCGGCCACTGACAGTAGGGTCCGGCGGACGCTCACCCGCCCGCGGGCGGGTCCCGTCGGCGGTTCGGGCAGTCCCCCGAAGCGCCGGTTTCGTCGTTGATACTCCAACAGCGCTTCGAGCAGGTCGGTGGTCCGGAAGTCCGGCCAGTACCGCTCAGTCATCCAGATCTCGGAGTACGCGATCTGCCAAAGCAGGAAATTACTGATCCGGAACTCACCGGAAGTCCGAATCAGCAGGTCGGGATCGCCGCACTGCGGAGCGTACAGCATCTGACCGAAAGACCGCTCGTCCACCTGCAGCGGCTCGATGTGCCCGTGGGAAGTGCGGAGCAGGGCATTGACCGCTTCGACGATTTCGGAGCGGCCACTATAGTTGAGTGCTACGTTCAGCCGCATACCGTCGTTGGCGGCCGTCTCCAGGATGGCGTTGTCAATGTCGTCGCAAACCTCAGTTGGCAGTTCGTCGACCTTGCCGATCGTCTGGAAGCGCACCCCGTTCGCCTTGAGCTCGGGGAGTTCCTTGCGAAGGTACCTCCGCAAGAGGACCCACAACGTCTCGATTTCCGCTTTGGGACGCTTCCAGTTCTCGACGGAAAACGCGTACAGCGTGAGCGCCCGGATGCCTAGGCGACAGCAAGCCTCGATGATTTCCCGAACTGGGCCCACACCTGCCCGGTGGCCTGCGGCCCGGGGAAGGAGCCGTTCTCTTGCCCACCTCCCGTTGCCGTCCATGATCACCGCAATGTGGCGCGGCAGACGACTCGGCCGCAACTTGCACGCCAAGCGATGCTCTCGGCTGCCAGAAGGCGCCCACTCCAAGAAGTCCTGCATCTTGCCGCAATCGCCCGAAGCTACATGGTAGCAACGTGCCTTTTTTGGGTCGGAGATTTCGCGTGCGAGGCGCCCGCGGAGAGGAACGGGGACGGGAAGTCGAACCTTGGCACTGCGCTTGTGGTCCAGCCTGCCGCCTTGGCCTAGCTCCGCGCCGGCGCTCGACTACAAGGGGCCGACGGATTCGGAGCGCGCCATTGGCACGCTCGCTCCCCAATTTGAGGCGATCCGTCGTACCTAAGTACCGGCGGCCAAAGCTTCAAGGCGCAGTCGTCGAACGGCCCGCCTCGGCCCGAACACAACCGGCGCCCGCGAACCCCGCTCCTAGGGCAAATCTGCGCCGTTTCCCAACCGTTCGGACACTGCTTCGGCTAGAATGGGTACTCCATGGGACGGGGAAGGCGGATTTGCGTGCTCGCACTGGTGGCCCTCCTCCCAGCCGGCCTGGCACAGTCGCCAGAGACGACTGACGGGGACACCATCAGGGTCGAGGTCAACGTCGTCAACCTTCCGGTGACCGTCACGGACTCGCAGGGGTTGTTCATCGCCGACCTGAACAAGGATGACTTCACGGTCTGGGAAGATGGCGAGGAAGTAGAGATCCGCTACTTCACCCGCAGTGTGGAGGAGGAGAAGAAGCCGCCACTCTATGCCGGCTTCATCATCGACCTCAGTAACACCGCCAGGCTCTACTACAAGACCTACCAGACTTCAATTGGTGACCTCGCTTGGATGCTCGTACCCGAGGGTGGCCGCAATCAGGGCTTCCTCTTCGGATATCACACCGAGGTCGACGAGCTGGTCGACTTCACCAACGATCCAGTAACTCTCACCGAGCGGATGGAGAGCCTCAAGCACGGCGGCGGCAGTGCGATGTTCGACGCGATCTACCGCGCGTGCACTGAGAAACTCGTCTCGATCCCGTACCAGGGCGCCAGCGAGCCTCGCAAGGTTGTGGTCGTCATTGGCGACGGCCACGACAACGCCAGCAAGCGTTCGATCGACGAGGTGATCTTCGCGGCCCAGCTGCACCAGGTGACGATCTACGCCGTCAGCACGGTCGGCTGGGGTTACCACCACGCCGAAGAGGCGAACCTCGTGCGGCTGGCTGGGGAGACCGGCGGACGCGTCGTCAGGCCGATGCAAGACGTCCACAAGGACGTTTCCGGGTACCTCTCCAAGCCTCAGGATGCCGGCAACTACCAGTACGAAGTTGGGACAGGCGGGTACGCCGCCGCTCAGCTCCAAGCTCTGTACAAGGCCATCCTGGACGTGGCCGGGAACGTCTCGAGCCAGTACATTCTAGGGTACGTCCCGGCCCGGCCCTTCTCCGACAGGAGGTTTCGCCTGATTGAGGTGGAGCTCGGGCTGGCAGGGGCGGCAGTTGAGGTCTACCATCGACGCGGTTACTTCCCCCCAACCGTCGAAGCAGAACCATAGCCATCGCCCTGTCCGAACCCGCGGCTGCCCGAAGTGGCGGCTGAACCATGCTCGGGGATCGATGCCGGTATAATCTGGTTCTTGGTCGACTTGACGGCACAGGCGCGTCGGCTGCACGATATAGGCCTCAATTCGTACGAGTCGAACGCCTATCTGGTCCTCATCGGTCACGTTCAGTTCAAGGCTCTGGACGTTGCCAGCCGGGCGAGGATTCCGCGCGCCAAGATCTACGAAGTGCTCAACGGCCTTGTCGACAAGGGCTTCGTCAGGGTCGTGCACGGCAAGACCAAGAAGTTCTCCGCCGTCGAGCCTCGCCTGGCTCTGTCAAGCTATCTTGGCCGGCGCCGAGAGCGGTTCTTGCGGGAATGGGAAGACCGCGAGCGGCTCGCCAAGACGCTAAGCGACGAGCTTGCGGGCGTGTTTTTGGCCGGCTCAAACGGCCACGGCTCCCTGAACTACCTCCGCATCATTACGGACACACGCCAGATCGTGGAGGAATACCGCGGAATGCTGGTGCGCACGGAGAACGAGTATGTGGAGTTCGCGCGCCGGCCGTACGGCGTTGACCCGGGAAGAGAACCAATCGTCCAGAAGCTCGCCGACAAGGGAATGGCCTGCAGACTGCTCTTTGACTTCAGCGATCTCGAGGACTCCAGCGGCGGGGAGAAACTCGTAACCCTCCAGACGGCCGGGGCCGAGGTCCGCCTCGGCCGGGACATTCCTCTCAAGCTGGCGCTCTTCGACAGCCGAAGCGGCATGATCTCTCTGGACGATCCCGTCGTCAGCCACCGCAAGTTTACGGCCTTGGTATTCGAGCATCGCAGCTTGGGCAGCGCGATGCGTACCCTGTTCAACGACTTCTGGGACAACAGCTTCCCCCTTGAGGACGTCGTCGGCAACGTTGCCAAGGCCAGCTGACCCCGCAGCATGGCCGGGCTAATCGACAAGGCACTCGTCCCCGTGGCGGGTCGGGGGACGCGGCTGCTCCCTGCCACAAAGGCGCAGCCCAAGGAAATGCTGCCGGTGGGCGGAAAGCCGGTCGTCCAGCATGTCGTCGAAGAGCTTGCGCACGCCGGTGTGCGGGACCTGCTCTTCGTCACCGCCCGGGGCAAGGGGTCCATAGAAGACCACTTCGAACCGGATCCCGACCTGATCGAGGCTCTGCGCAAATCAGGCAAGCAGGACCTTGTCCCGTCCGTCGATGCCTCGCAGCTGGTGCCGAACGTCTACTACACGCGTCAGCCAGTGCCAAGAGGACTTGGAGACGCGATCCAACACGGGCGAGCTTTCGTAGGCAACGAGCCCTTCATCGTGGCTCTGGGAGACTCGATCATCGGCCTTCGGGGCGGTGCCACCGCAACCCGACGAACAGCTCGAGTCTTCGTGGAGTGGGGCGCTGACGCGGCCGTGGCCGTGGAGGAGGTCCGTCCGGACCAAGTCGCTTCCTACGGAATTGTCCGGCCCATGGCGGTTGGAGAAGTCTTCCGCGTGGCCACGATCGTCGAGAAGCCAGAGCCGAAGGCGGCCCCAAGCCGACTTGCCGTAGCGGGGCGGTACATCTTCTCTCCGACAATATTCCAGGCACTGCAGGATGTCCGTCCCGACGCCAATGGCGAGATCCAGCTGACCGATGCCATCCGATCGATTGCAGAAGGTGGTGGCAAAGTCATCGGCGTGCGGCTCCGTCGCGGGGAAGAGCGCTACGACATCGGCAACCTTCGCAGCTACTACGAAACGTTCTTTCGGTTCGCCTTGGCGGACGCCGAGCACGGATCCCGGCTTCGGGCTTATCTGCGGAGCCATATGACCGACAGGTCCGGATGATCAGTTGGAGGTAGGGGAGATGGCAGAGAACCCTCGGTCGTTGGATTGCCTGATCCTGGTCGACCTGCAGAATGACTTCATGCCAGGTGGAGCCTTACCGGTTCCCGATGGGGACGAAGTGGTCGAAGTCGCGAACGAGCTCGCCACCTTGTTCGGCTACGTGGTGGCCAGCCAGGACTGGCACCCTGCGAATCACCTGAGCTTTGCATCCCAGCACGCCGGCCACCGGCCGGGGGACATTGTGGAGATCGACGGGCTCGAGCAGGTGCTTTGGCCGGATCACTGCGTCCAGCGGTCGCCTGGGGCGGACTTTCACGCGTCCATCGATCGGAGGAGAATCGATGCGGTCTTCAGGAAGGGCCTTGACAGGAATGTTGACAGCTACAGTGCCTTCTTCGACAATGCCCGTCGCCGGTCAACGGGTCTTGCCGAGCACCTCCATCGACTAGGCATCGGATCGGTGGCGCTGATGGGGCTTGCGACGGACTATTGCGTCAAGTTCAGCGCCCTAGACGCTGTCTCGCTCGGGCTGCGGACGGTTCTGATCGCCGATGGCTGCCGGGGCATTGACCTCTCAGCCGGCGACATCGACCGCGCCTGTCAGGAGATGCGCTCGGCGGGAGTCGGGATCGTCCGCGCGGGAGACTTCAAGTGAGCAGAGGCCCCGCAACAATCGGTGCTGGCCGCTTCCTGCGGCTGGTGCGACGCGGAGCATGGGAGTACGTCGAGCGAATTGGCGTGCGGGATGTGGCGGTCCTTGTGCCGATAACGGACCGGGGCGAAATCGTGCTGGTCGAGCAGTTCCGAATCCCTGTGCAGGCACGGATGGTGGAGCTGCCCGCCGGCCTTGTGGGAGACGAGCCTCATCTGGCAGAGGAAGGACTGCTGGAAGCCGCGAACCGGGAACTCGAGGAAGAGACCGGGTATCGGGCCGCGAATCTGGAGGTTCTGGTGCAGGCCCCGAGTTCTGGCGGCATGACGAGCGAGGTCGTGTCATTCGTGAGCGCGACAGGCCTGGAGAGGGTTGGCGAGGGCGGCGGAGTGGACGGCGAGGACATCGTTGTCCATCGCGTGCCCTTGGGACGTGCGAGCGCGTGGCTATGGGAACGCCAAGCCGACGGTTGCCTGATCGACCCGAAGATATTTGCTGGCCTGTACCTTGTCCACATGCCATGCGCCCGGTTCGCGACGGACGGCCACGGAGAGGCGAACCGGGCCACCGCTCCATAAGCTAGCGTTGACCGGTTCGACACCAGGCCGGCGCAGCCGCAGGGCCCCACAGAGGGTCCCGGACTGCGCTGCACCGTCCGGACCGTGAAACTCCCGGCGTGGTGTGTCGAAGCGCTCGACCGGGCTGGGGGCCGACTGGACGCATACTTAGGTGTGGCCGACCCGCCGTACGACGCCATCCTTCTGGTTTCCTTCGGGGGGCCCGAAGGACCCGAGGAGGTTATGCCGTTCCTCGAGAAGGTAGTCCGGGGCAGGGGAGTGCCGAGGGCGCGCCTGATCGAAGTGGCCGAGCACTACTACCACTTTGGCGGCCGGAGCCCGATCAATGATCAGAATCGCGACCTGATCGCAGCCCTTGAGCGGACTCTCGCGCAGCAGGGTCCGAATCTGCCGATCTATTGGGGGAACCGGAACTGGCATCCGCTGCTCGACGATGCCTTGGCGGCGATGGCGAAGGACGGAGTGCACCGTGCCATCGCCTTCGTTACGGCGGCATTCAGCTCATACTCCAGTTGCCGCCAATATCGAGAGAACATCGCTGAGGCCGCCGCCAAGGCGGGCCCTAATGCGCCCACGGTTGACAAGATCCGATCCTTCTTCAATCACCCTTGCTTTGTTGAGGCCGTAGCAGACCGGCTGGCCGAGGCTCTGCGCAAGCTCCCGAGGGGCCGGGCCCAGCCGCCGCGGATCGTGTTCACGGCCCACAGCATCCCGGATTCCATGGCCCGGAACTGCAGCTATGCCAACCAGATCCGGGAGGCGGCGCGGCTCGCCAGCGAAGCGGCAAAGAGTCGGCACTGGGAGGTAGCGTACCAAAGCCGCAGCGGCCCGCCTCAGGTGCCTTGGCTGGAACCGGACATATGCGACCGGCTGGAAGAGCTTCGCGACGAGGGCGTGACCCAGGTCTGCGTCGTGCCTATCGGCTTTCTCTCGGACCACTTGGAGGTGCTCTACGACCTTGACGTAGAGGCGGCCCAGCACGCCGGCGCACTTGGAATGGACTTCGTGCGCGCCGGGACGGTGGGTGTCCATCCATCGTTTGTCAGAGCGGTCCGCGACTTGATCTACGAGAGGGTGGCACATCTGCCGGTTCGCGAATGCACCGGCGCCATGCCAGCCGTCCCTGACAACTGCCCGGCGGATTGCTGCCTTCCCCCGACCGGCGGGCCTGTGCGGTCACGCTGAACCGTGCATGGGGTGGGCGGACGGCCTGTAAGCCGGTTTCTGTCCCCGTCTTAGGACGGGTGGCAGCCATTCATCTGGGACGACTGTCGCCAGTCGCCTCTAGCGGCCCACCCGGGACTCCAATGCGGCGGGCCGCCGCTTCGCCCCCTATTTGGCCTTGCTCCGCGTGGGGTTTGCCCTGCCATCCCGGTTGCCCGCGACGCGGTGCGCTCTTACCGCACCATTTCACCCTTACCCCGAACATGCCGTGGCGGTATGTTTTCTGTGGCACTTTCCGTCGGCATTGCCGCCCGGCCGTTAGCCGGCACGCCGCCCTGTGGAGACCGGACTTTCCTCGACGCCCGAAGGTGCCGCGACTGCCCGACCGTCCGCCCTATTGCCGATTATAGGTCTGTTCTCGAGGCGGTCAGGCCAGGACGGCCTTGATCACGTGGGCCTGCTCGACGCCGGTCAGCTTGGCGTCCAAGCCTTGGTGCCGGTAGGTGAACCTCTCGTGGTCGATCCCGAACACGTGCAGCAGCGTGGCTTGGTAGTCGCGGATGGGGACAGGGTCCTTAATGATGTTGTAGGAGAATTCGTCCGTCTCCCCGTACACCATTCCGCCCTTGATCCCTCCGCCGGCCATCCACAGGCTGTAACAGCGCGGGTGGTGGTCACGGCCGTAGTTGTCAGGCGTGAGGGCTCCCTGCGAGTAGATCGTCCGGCCGAACTCTCCGCCCCATATCACGAGCGTCTCGTCCAAGAGACCGCGCTCCTTGAGGTCCTGCACGAGCGCCCATGCGCCGCGGTCCGCATCCTTGGCCTGCGCGCGCAGCACGACCGGGGCGTCGTTGTGAACGTCCCACCCTCGGTGGTAAATCTGCACAAAGCGCACACCACGCTCGATCAGGCGACGGGCCATCAGAGCGGCGTTCTGGAACTTGCCGGGCTCTCTGGCCTCCTCCCCCCATCGCTTCCACGTGCTGGCCGGTTCGGAAGAGAGGTCGCTCATCTCCGGAACTGACGCCTGCATCCGGAAGGCCATCTCGTACTGCTCAATGCGCGCTAGCGTCGCAGGATCGCTGATCCGCTCGTGCTGAATCTGGTTCAGCGCGGACAGGCCGTCCAACATCCTCCTGCGAACCGACGTGCTGACCCCTTCGGGGTTCTTCACATAGAGGACTGGGTCAGCGCCCGCCCGTAGGCCCACGCCGGCGAATTCGGGCGACAGGAACCCGGCGCTCCAGAGCTTTGCCGAGATCGCTTGCTGGCCGGCCTTGGGGTGGCTCCTCTCGGCGTTCATTACAACAAACGTCGGGAGGTCGCGGTTCAGGCTTCCGAGCCCGTAGGAAATCCACGAACCTATGCACGGCCGTCCGGCCACTTCCCGTCCGGTCTGGATGAACGTAATTGCCGGCTCGTGGTTGATCGCGTCGGTGTTCATGGTGCGGATGATGCAGATGTCATCGGCCATGCTCGCCGTCAGAGGCAGGATCTCCGATATCCACGCGCCGCTCTGGCCGTGCTGGGAGAACTCGAACACCGAGGGTGCGATCGGGAAACGCGCCTGGCCAGCGGTCATAGTTGTGAGCCGCTGACCTTGGCGGATGGACTCGGGCAGGTCCTTGTCGTACCAGTCCCTCATCTGAGGCTTGTAGTCCAGCAGATCCATCTGTGGCGGGGCGCCCATCATGTGCAGGTACACACAACGCTTTGCCTTCGGCGCGAAATGCGGTAGCTCTGGTAGGCCCCCGACGCGCTCGCCGACCGAACCGCGTGCCTCATCGGCCATCAGGGTCGCCAGTGCGATGCCCCCTATGCCCTTCGCGCCCTGCGCAAAGAACTGCCTCCTGGTCTCGGTCTTGATCGCCTGTTGAATCGGATTCATGTCGTGCCTCCCCTAGGCCGTGAAACCCGGCGGTCTGCCGGTCACTTGTTGAGCGCCTCGTCCAAGTTCATCAACTGGTTTGCCATCATTGTCCAAGCGGCCAGGTCCGCTTTCGGAAGCTCCTTGTCCAGCGGATACTCGCCGGTCGCCAGCAGTCCGTCCGCGCTCTCCTCGTCGCCTTCGTAGTGGGTAACAAAATCCGCCAGACTCGCTCGCGCGACAGCCTGCTCGCTCTCGTCGAATTCGCGGGCCAGCAGCCGCACGGTCATGTAATCCAGGCGTGACTCGAAGTCTGGGCCGACCTCCCGCAGCGCGTCTTGGGCAAGGTAGCGGGCGGCCTCCACAAACTGGGTGTCGTTCATGGTAACCAGAGCCTGCAGGGGCGTATTGGTTCGCTCGCGGCGGACTGTGGCGTGCTCCCGGGTCGGCGCATTGAAAATCTGCATCGACGCCGGCGGGGCCGCTCGCTTCCAGAATGTGTACAGGCTGCGGCGGTACAGATTGTCGCCATCGTCGCGCTTGTAGAAGCGCGTGTTGCTCCCCAGCATGGCCACTGACTCCCAGACGCCTTCCGGCTGGTAAGGCTTGACGCTGGGGCCGCCGACCTTGCTCACCAGAATCCCGGTTGCGGACAGGGCGAAGTCTCGGAGCATCTCCGCGTCCATGCGGAATCTCGGGCCTCTCGATAGCAGCCTGTTGTCTGGGTCGCGCGCGAGCTTTGCCGCGTCGGCCTCCGCAGACTGCCGGTAGGTCGAAGACGACAGCAAGGTTCTCAGCAGCGCTTTGGTGTCCCACCCGCTCTCGCGGAACTCGACGGCCAGCCAGTCCAGCAGAAGCGGGTGCGATGGGGCTTCCCCTTGGGCACCGAAGTCGTCACTGGTCCGCACGAGCCCTTGCCCGAACACTTGTTGCCAGAAGCGATTGGCCGATACCCGGGCGGTCAGCGGATTGCGGGCATCGACGAGCCACTTCGCCAGATGCAGGCGGTCAACGGACCCCGGCCCCTCCAGCGACGGCAGGAAGCCGGGAGTCGCAGCCGGAACTTTCTCTCTGCGCTGGTCGTACAGTCCGCGGAACAGTATGTGAGCCTCGGGAAGACTGCCCGGCTTCTCCTGCATAACGTGCGTGACGGAACCCCTGCGGCGCACTTCGCGGATTTCGCGCTGGGCTCGGCGGATGTCGTCCAGGCGCTCCTGATAGTCGCCATCGTGCAAGTTCAGGTAGTGCAGATTTAGCAGCCGCCGCGAGGAATCGTCGAGTTCGCCCGGCGCTTTCTGCCGCGCTGCCGCAATCGCCGACCAATTGGCAGCCAAATAGGCCTCTTCGACGCTGATCTCCCGGTCGTACACTCGAACATCGGCGAGGGCACCCCCTGGCAGGCCGCGACCCTTAACCTCTTCGTCTTGCTTGAAGTAGCCCCGGCCCAGCAGCAAGGGCCGATCATTCGCCACTGTTCCGGTCAGCTTCTCAAAGAACTCGCTGCCCTGGAACGGCATGCGCTCACCGTTGTAGTAAACGCTCAGGCCGGCCCGCTCACCGGAACCGTCATACGTCAGGGTGATGTGCCGCCACCCTCCGGGCTCCATTTGGTACTGGTTGTTGGGCTGGATTTGGATGTTGGATGCCTTGTCGTCCTGAACGGCGGTCATGCTGAAGACCACCATCCGGGCCCCGAGCGTCACGGTCCAACCGCGCATCTTGTTCTCAGGGTCGACTTGGCTCAGCGCTACGTATGACCCGGCGGCCTTTGGGAGCCGCACCCAAAAGGCCAGCGAGAACGGCGTTTCTCGGCCGAACTTCAAGCCCGGGACCTCCACGTACCCCTCATCGGAGAACTCGAGCGCCCCCAAGTTCGGCTTGGGGCCCGGTCCAGCCGTCACACCCTCAGGCAGCGCTAGGGGCTCCGCATCTCCTCCGGTCACGATCGTGTCGTCGCCCACCACAAGGGCAGCGTGCCGGCGGCCGAGCGGGTGCTCAAGATCCTGGTAACTGCGCTTGCGGAGCCATTCGTCAAAAGGTGGGCTCGGCGAATCCGTCGCAGTTTCGAGAGCCACGCCGGTCTCGCGCACTGTCGTACGCAGGTCTTGGTAGAGATCTCGATCTTCCCTGGACGGAACAATGATGAACGGGGGCGTGTCGGAGATGTTGCCGTCCATCACGTATTGCGTGGTGTTGCGGAAGAACGCCGTCATCGCATAGAAGTCACGCTGCGTGATGGGGTCGAACTTGTGGTCATGGCAGGTGGCGCAGCCGACCGTAAGGCCGAGGAATACCGTCCCGGTCGTATCGGCGCGGTCCTTGGCGTAGATGACCTCGTACTCCTCAGGGATGACCCCGCCCTCATTGGTTGTGGGATTACAGCGGTGGAAGCCAGAGGCGATCAACTGGTCCATGGTCGGGTTCGGCAACAGGTCCCCGGCCACTTGGTCGACGACGAATTCGTCGAACGGCAGGTTGCGGTTGAATGCGTCAATCACCCAGTCCCGGTAGGGCCACATTTCGCGGTAGTTGTCGATGTGGATCCCATGGGTGTCGGCATAGCGGGCGGCGTCGAGCCAGTAGCGCGTCCTGTGCTCCCCGTAGGCATCGGAAGCGAACAAGCGGTCCAAGTAGCGCTGGTATGCGCCGGCCCGCCTATCCTTGAGGAAGCTCTCCAAGAGCGTTGGGGACGGGGCGAGCCCAGTGACGTCGAGAGCGGCACGGCGCGCCAAAGCACGCCGCCCCGCCTCAGGTGCGGGTTCCAGACCCTCTTCATCGAGGCGGGCCAGCACAAACCGGTCGATCGCGTTCCGCGCCCAGTGGGGATCCTGTACTTCTGGCAGTTCGGGGCGCACCGGGATTTCGAAGGCCCAATGGCCATTCCAGTCAGCCCCCTGCTCGATCCACTCTCGGATTGTTTCTATTTCATCTGGGTCCAGGCTCTTGTGGGAGTACTCCGGCGGCATCCGCAGCACCGGATCAGCATGGGTGATCCGGCTGTAAACAAGGCTCGAACCCGGTTCCCCGGGTACTACGGGAGCGCCATTTGGCCGGCTCTCGAACAGTCCCTCGCGACGGTCCAGGCGCAACTCGGCCATGCGGGCTGCCGCATCGGGCCCGTGGCACTGAAAGCATTTGTCCGACAGCAAGGGTCGGACGTCCGTCTGATAGTCGACTCTTGGGAAGGCCGAAGGAGACAGCCCAAGCGCCACGAACAGTGCAGACCACCGAACAAACTGACTGAAATCCATGCGCGCCCATTATATAAGGCGTCTCGCACCGAACTGGGACCAAGTCTCGGCGCTGAGGGAATCAGATCCAACTTCCTCGCCAAGGGGAGGCCGACCGTGAGCAGACGACCAGCCCTCGATGCCCCTCTCGATCTGTGGGCCGATCGGTGGCACTTGTTTGCAGAGTGCCAAAGCTAACGCGAAGTCGCCATCGGGCAGTGCTATTCTCCCGTTTGCGATGCGCCTGACCCTCGCAGTGCTGGCGGCGATCGGCTCGCTCCCGGGACAGAACTCGACTCTGACTACGCTGAGGGATCCTCCTCCCGACGCCAACGCCGTTGTGCTGGTGACGCTGGGATTGACCGACGCCGAGCCCGTGGATTGGAGCGGCAGGCTGGATGTGGAATCCGGGACGCTCCTCGCTCTGGTGGGCCGTGAGTTCCGAACGGGCGACGTGGTCCACCCGCCAAACCGCTGGGAAGCTTGGAGCCGCGAGGGCTTTGCCGTTGCGAAGCGGCTGATGTACGAGGAGTACTTCAGCACGCCGGCAGACCAGAGGATCCTGGAGCCGAGCTTCTATGTGTTCCTACGGTCCGGCCCGGGTACGAACGTGACGGTCCGGACGAGGCAGGGAGAGTTCCGCTTCAGCGTCCCGGAGTTGGCCCTTGGGGAAACCCGCGAGTTTCTGGCAGGCCGTGCAACCGTACAGCGAACTCCTGCAGTGAGCCTCGTCGGGCGCCAACGCCCGGCAGACCGCTTGCGCAGGCCGGACCATGACTTTCCCGCGGTGGCGGTCAGCGGCGACGGCACTGTTTGGGTGAGCTGGCAGGCGTACACCGGCGCCGCTGACGACGTCTACGTGCAGTCTGGGGACGCGAAACCTGTCCGACTCCGGCAGGGTGCCGATGTGCACCGCACGGGGATAGCTCTTGACGCTGATGGCCGGGCTTGGGTCGTCTGGGCGGAGCGGCTCAGCGACAATTGGGACCTCTTCGCCAAAGCCTTCGACGGCGAGTCTTGGTCACCGTCCGAGCGCCTGACCACCGCCCCGCAGCCGGACCTGCAGCACCGCATCGCGTCGGCCCCGGACGGTGAAGTCCATCTCGTCTGGCAGGGCTTCCGCAGCGGTACTGCCCGCATCTTTCACCGATCTTACTCTCCAATCGAGGGCTGGTCCGATCCCGTGCAAGTCTCCACGGGTTCTGGCAACTGCTGGGAACCGTCGGTGGTTGCGACCGATGACGGTGTATTCGTCGCTTGGGATCAGTACGGTCCGCTCGGGTACGACGTGCGCCTACGGGCGCGCCTGCTCGGGACATGGAAGGATGTTGTGCCAGTCGCTGAGTCGCCGCGCTTCGAAGCGCACGTAGCGATGACCGCCGACCCCGCGGGCCGAATCTGGCTTGCTTGGGACGAGGCCGGACCCAACTGGGGCAAAGACTTCGGATACCCCCGAGACATCACGTTGCCGGGCGAGGGACTCTACCAAAGACGGGAAATCCGGATGGCGGTTTGGCATGAAGGGCAGCTCTTCGAGCCCACTAGACAGCTCTCAGCCACGCTGCCGGCTGACATCCACAATTTCTACGAACTACCAACGCTGGCCGCGGAGGCGACGGGGAGGGTCTGGGCCTTCTTCCGCCACCGCACGAACTACGAGGTCAACAATCCCGCCCGCGTCCCATCGCACTATGCGCTATGGGAGATCTACGCTTCCAGCTACGAAGGCGGCGAGTGGTCGCCGATGATGCTGGTGCCATACAGCTCCGGGAACCACGATATGCGCATGCGGGCCTCGCCATCGCCCGGCGGTGGCTTGGTCGCAGTCTGGCCCACCGACCGCCGCAGTTTCAAGGACTTCGGCACACTCCAGCCCGACATCTTCACGGCGCGGCTGCACCACCGAGAGGCGACAGCTGCGATGGCCCCGTTGCGGCCGTTGGATCGGCGGTCGCTCGACGCAGCCTCGGTTCACGCCGCCGAACGGGCGGACGTCGCACGCGTGCGGGCCTACCGTTACCGAATCGGCAGCGAGACTCTCAAGATCCTCCGCGGCGACATGCACCGGCACACCGAGTTCTCCTGGGACGGCCAGAACGACGGCTCCCTTCAGGACGCGTATCGCTATGCCATCGACGCCGCGGCCTTCGACTACATAGCCGTGACCGAGCATGTCTGGGGGGCACGCCACGAATACGACTGGTGGCGGACGCAGAAGGCCGCCGACCTGCACCGGGTCGGTCAGGCATTCGTGCCCCTGTTCGGGTACGAGCGGTCGGTCGGCTATCCGAATGGGCACCGGAATGTGATCTTCGATTACCGCGGTGTGCCGGATCTTGACATCCAAGGACACGAGATCCGGCCTTATGGCGCGCGTCTCCACGGAGCCGAGCGACTCTACGCCTACCTCCGCCGCTATGGCGGAATCGCCATGTCGCACACGAGCGCAACAAACATGGGCACGGACTGGCGCGACTGGGACCGGGAAGTCGAGCCCGTTGTGGAGATCTACCAAAGTGACCGGAACAGCTACGAAGCCGTGGGCGCGTGGCGTACGGCTGACGCTCAAGACGTCCGCACGCAGCACGGCGGCTATCAGCCGGACGGAATGGTGGCCACGGCGTGGTCCAAGGACATCCGGATCGGCGTTCAGGCAAGCTCGGACCACATGGCCACCCACAGCTCGTACGCGATGGTGCTGGCCGAGGAGAACACCCGATCGAGCCTACTCGACGCGATCCGAGCGAGGAGAACCTACGCCGCCACGGACAACATCGTAGTTGACTTTCGGCTGGTCGGCCCGACCCGCGACCACCTGATGGGAGAGGAGGTGCGCGTCGAGGGGCCTCCCCGCTTCCAAATCCATGTAGAGGGCACGGCGCCGATACGTGACCTGGAGGTGCTCCGCAACAATGAAGTCGTCTTGGCGAGGCAACCCTCGTCGGCGGTCGTCGATCTCGAGTACCAAGACTCCGATCGACCCGCGAATGCGCCTGCCTTCTACTACATCCGGCTCCGCCAGCAAGATCAGGACGGGCAGCTGGCGTGGAGCTCGCCGATCTGGGTCGAATGAGCGGAGACTGCATCCCATAGGCCAGCGCTCCACACGCACGTCTGAATACGCTGCAGCGCATCGCTGGACCAGGACGGGAACGTTTCTTCAGCGGGGAATGGGCCGCTAGAATCGGGGGACATGGTCCGAAAGGCCCTAGTTGTGGCAACGATGCTCGGCTTGGGCGCGTGTAGTGTCCCTGCACCGCCAGCCGGCGAGCACTTTGAGGTAATCGACGGTCTGGAGATGACCGTCTGGGCTTCCGAGCCGCTCGTGGTGAATCCGACAAACTTCGACATAGACGAGCGAGGGCGGATTTGGTTCGTGGAGTCGGTGAACTACCGCACGGACCTGAAGGGCCAGCCCCGAAACGACCTCGAGGGCGACCGGATCGTGATCCTCGAGGACACCAACGGGCACGGGCGGGCGGATTCGCGGAAGCTGTTCGACCAACACCCAGAGATGCTGGCCCCGCTGGGGATCTCCGTCTTGGGCAACAAGGTTCTCGTCTCGCAGTCCCCGGATCTCATCGTCTACACGAAGGATGAGGACGACAACATCGTTGGCAAGGAGACACTGCTGACTGGGTGGCGCGGCATCGACCACGACCACGGGCTGCACGTGGTCCTGTTCGGACACGACGGGCGCTACTACTTCAACTCCGGGGATCAGGGCTTCGAGGTCACCGACAGGTCCGGGAACACTTTCCGCAGCAGCCGGGAAGGCCCCTACTTCGCCGCCACCGTGCAGTCCGTGAACCCGGACGGAACAGACTTCAGGGTGTTGGCCCACAACGCACGCAACCCGTACGAGATCGCAATCGATTCGTTTGGCTCGATCTGGCAGACCGACAACGACGACGACGGCAACCAGTGGACGCGCCTGCTCCACGTGATGGAGGGGGCGAATTTCGGGTACTGGGGGCCCGGTGGCCGGCGCTGGCGAGAGGACAAGGGCACGCACTTCCACGAGGAGCGGCCGGACACGGTCCCGTACATCGCCCGAACCGGGCCTGGTTCGCCGACTGGGCTTGTGGTGTACGAGGGTGACCTGCTGCCGGCCCGCTACCAAGGGCAGCTGCTTCACTCCGAACCGGGGAAGCGCCTGATTCAGGGGTTTCATTTGCAGCCGGACGGTGCGGGCTTTTCCCTCGACACCGAAAACACGGTGGTCAGCACTGACCCGCTGTTCCGGCCGAGTGACATTGCGGTTGCGCCTGATGGTTCCGTCTTCGTGGCGGACTGGCGGGACCCGGTCGTGGGCGGACACAACATGCTTGACAGGCAGCAGGGCCGGATCTACCGCATCGCGCCACCCGGCCATCTTGGCGATGTCCCGCCGTTGGACCTCGAATCCCCCGGAGGCTTGCTGGCCGCCTTCGCGTCTCCGAACCAGGCGACCCGCTATCGCGCCTATCAGGAACTGCGACTGCGCTCTGAGGACGAGAGGCTCGGCCTCCTTCGGACTGGCTGGGAAGGGCCAAGCTATGCCCTCCGGGCACGGTCACTGTGGCTGCTTGGTGGGATGGGCCAACATGGCGCTCAGGCCGTCGAAGCGGCTTTGGCTTCGCAAGATCCGCGCTTCCGGATCCTTGGGCTGCGCGTGGCCCGCCTGCACGGATTGGACCTAGCAGGCAAAGCAGCCCATCTGGCCCATGATCCCTCCCCTCAAGTCCGCAGGGAGGTGGCCCTGGTGCTCCCGCATGTGTCTCGTGCGGCTCGCTTGGAGATTTGGCTGGCCCTAGCAGAGGAAGTGCCGGAGAACGACCGGTGGTACCTCGCCGCGCTGGGAATCGGGGCATCCGGCATTGAGGACGACCTGTACGCTGCCCTGAGCGCTGGCCGACGAGGATTGACGCCACAGCTCGCTGCGTTGTACCGCATATTGCAGGCGCCATCCTCGCTCGGGCAGCTGTCCGCCATTGCACTCGACTCCACGCGCAGCCCTACAGAGCGCATGGGCGCACTTGACGTTGTCGGGTGGCAGGCTGAGCCTCAAGCTTCCCGCACAGTCGCAACGATTGCTGGTTCCAATGGCGAGCCATTGGAACTGCGTAACCGTGCCCTTTACTTCATGAGCAAGCAACTCTTCAGCGAGTGGCGGGAGCGCCGGGATGACACGCACGTTGTTGCAGGGATTGGCCGGGCGCTGGACAGTCCCGGCACACGGACGGCGGCGTTGCGGGTGGCGGAACTGTCACCCCACCTCGCCCTGGCACCTCGGCTGATGCGCCTCGCTTCAAGCAAAGTGGCCGCCGAAGAACACCGCGTCACTGCACTGCGGACCCTTGGGGCGCTTGGCGGGCAAGAGGTTGAGTCCATGCTCCATCGCCAAGCTGCTGCGGGTCCGGACACAGTGCGAATCGCCGCGATGGAGGGACTGCGGCTCTCGGCCGCCGACGGATGGCAGGAGACACTCGTCGATGTGCTCCTCTCCGACGCTCCGAATGCGGTTCGCACGGCGGCGCTGAGAACACTCGGAACCGTCCGCCAGGGCCAGCTCCGGATTCTGGACATGGAAGAGTCCTTCGAGCTACCCGGCGAGCTTCGCGCAGCTGCCGCCAGCATGCTGAACCGATCTCGCGATCGGGATGTGCGGGCTCGGGCTGCGAAGGTGCTACCAGGAATCGCCAGTGCCGGCGAGCAGAGGCCGATCCGACCCCGAGAGATCCTCGAGTCGGTCGGCAGCCCGGATCGGGGCAGGGCAGTGTTTGAGCGAAAGGACGGCGCGAGCTGCGCGAAGTGCCATTCCCTAACCCCGGGCGAAGAGCTGGTTGGTCCGAGCCTTGCCACGATCGCCGCGAAGTATGGCAAGGAGGGACTGCTGGATGCGATCCTGCACCCGAGTGCCGGGATTGCGCCCGAATATGTCACTTGGATTCTGGACACGACCACCCACGGGACGGTCACCGGCTTGATGGTCGAGGACGGCCCCGAGCGGATCGTGCTTCGGACGGAGGCCGCCGAGGATATTACCCTAGCACCCGAGGATGTGCTGGATCGGCGGCAAGGGAGCCTGTCCCTCATGCCGGATGACCTCGCGAGCGCGGTCCCGATGCAAGAGCTGATCGATCTGATCGCATTCCTTGCGACACTCGAAACGGAAGACATTCAGGCGGCAGGTTCCTAACGCCTGCGGCGGCTTGCGCGCATCGCGCGAGAGGCCGGTCGGGGCCGCTTGGGCGGCCTCAGCGCCTAAGGAGCCGGCCGGCCTCTGGAACTGCTTGGCCTGACGCACTCCGGAAGGGGTCTCCTCAACGGTAAGTCTTGTCGTCCACTCGGCTTAGGTCGATGCCGTCCTTGAACACGCCCAAAGTGACAATGGCGAACGTGAAGACATTTGTGCCGCGCTCTAGATGTCCTCCGAATGCTTTGTCCCCATCGGCGAGAGTCATGTGCGCGTGTATCCGCCCGTCGATCACATACCCGTTCATGCCTACGATGTCGGCCGGCTTGGTAGGGTCCCTTGTGAAGATGTTCTCGGACGGGAAGACCCGGTTGCTCACAGCGTGAATGTGGTAGTTCCGGACGGATCCGATTCCAGCGAGAATGACTGCATTGCGGATGTCGTGCTGCGCGACCATCCTCTCGAACGCTTCGAGCAGATCGGCCTTGTACTTGAACCGAAGCACTACAACTCGCTCGAACTCGCTTTCGATGGCCAGCCCGTCCGGCACTTCACCGCTGTTCGGCTTGGAGTCTTGATCAGGGGTCGTGGACTTGACGATATAGGTCTGGGTCACTTGTGCCGCTGCCAAAGCGCTGGCAAGCAAGATCATCGGTGTGAGTAGATTCACTGTTTACTCCTTCTCGGTCTGACAATGCGCCGCCTAGCGGGGATTATATCTCTGGCACTTCCGGCAACGCCGCACCAGTCACCAGACCGGTCCCGGTCATCGCCGCTTTCCCGCTGACTGCCGCCGTCGCGGGAATCTTGTACCCGCCCAATCTGACCCTAGACTGAGGAGGCGTGACAGTGACGATCCCGCCCAAGCCCCACAACGGCCGGTGCTTGACCGGCATTCCGACCCCGATCCTAGCCTGGGTCGCATCAGCCCTCGTGGCGACTTGCCCGACCCTTCAGGCCACGGACGTGAGCAAAGTGTACGCGGTCAGTCCGGGCATCGAGATTAGTGACCA
Source organism: Bryobacterales bacterium (assembly GCA_028819235.1). Classification (GTDB taxonomy): domain Bacteria; phylum Acidobacteriota; class Terriglobia; order Bryobacterales; family UBA6623; genus VXMF01. The sequence goes on along the minus strand of JAPPMC010000191.1, from coordinate 80,617 downwards.
TCGAGCCGCCATATGGACGATACAGTTCGTCCCGCCATCCGGTCGACTAGTGCTGACAAGCTCCAGCGATTCCCTTATCGCGTGGCATTCCGCCAGACCCTCGAACGCGCGCAGGCTCTCGGAGGGGAGCCCGCTCGTAGGGCATGCCATATCTCCCGACGGCTCGCGAGTTGCCCTCACAGCAGTCTCCGGGGCCCGAATCCTAGACATCCGCAGTGGTCGGGTGACGCTTGAATTCGACCACGATTCCCTGCCAGAGATGGGATACCCGGTCTGGTCGCCGGTCGGCAACCGCCTGTCGACACAGACAAATACCCACGTGAACATCTGGCATCCAGATACCGGGGAGTTGCTTCGGAGCATCGACCTGGACGGACTGGGTCGGGAGAGCCTCCCACTCCTCGCCTGGTCTCCGAGCGGGGAACAGATCGCAGTTCTTGGCATTTTCGGAACGCTTCGCATATACCGCGTGGCCGACGGCGAGGTCGAGTTCGAGGCACAGCGGCACGACGGCGTCACCTGGAACTTGGCCTGGTCCTCGGATGGACGTCTGATCGCCACAGGAGGAGACGACGGGATTGTCAATCTGTGGTCCACATCGGATTGGTCGCTTCACCGGAGCATTCTGAATGAGGGAACGCTACTCAGCGGAGGCCAGTCCCCCGTCGATTCGATGGCGTTCTCGAAGGATGGCGATCGGATTGCGGTCAGCGTCCCCGCCTCCACGATTCGGGTCTGGTCCACTTTGAGTGGGGAGGAGCTCGCCCGCTGGTCGGTCGAACCAGAGGTCTCCTATACACCCCACTACGGCCAAGTTGTCTCGATGGCATTCTCGCCGGATGGTCGTTTCTTGTTGACCGGAGGCCTCGATTCAACAGCCAAAGTATGGGATGTAGAGACCGGAGCGCAGGCAGCGGCCCCGCACAGCTTCCGGGAGGCAGTCGAGGCCGTCGCGTGGTCTCAGGACGGAATGCGGTACGGCGCGGCCAGCTCGGACGGAAGTGTCCGAATTTGGGACAGTGCGTCCCACGCAGAGATCTCTGGCTTCCAAGGGCACGATCGGGGCAATGTGGTCTCCCTCTCGTATGCTCCGAGCGTGGCGCGCGTCGCAACTGCCGGGGGGGACGGAACGGTCCGCATATGGCAGACGGGAACGGGGTATCCGCTGTTCGAACTTACGTACTTCGACTGGGTGCCTTGGCGGTATCGCGGTTCGCCGATGCCACCCGAGGCAGTCTCGTACTCTCCCGAGTCGAACAAGATCGCCATTCTGTTCGGCTGGGCCGGCGGCGAACTACACATTCGGGATGTCACATCGGAAGTCTCGCCACCGGCCTACCTTGGAGGTTCCGTGGACTCATTCGCTTGGTCCCCGGACGGGCAGCGGTTAGCGGTGGCTGGCTCGGATGGCCTGAGTGTTGTGCAGGTTCACGACCTTTATGGGCAACCGCTCTGGCTCATTGGGCCCGGATCTAGCGATGAGCAGATTCCCCACGTCTCCTGGTCTGGTGACGGAGAACGCGTTCTGAGCGCTTCCGACAGCAGAGCGACAGCGTGGGACTGGAGCACTGGAATGGTGGTCACGGCCGTTCGACCTGAAGGGAGGGCACTGTACGTCGAGGAGTCCAGCGACGGCTCTCTGCTGCTCACCGAGGGTGGCCGTTTCCGCGCATCTGTCGTGCAGGTCTGGGACATTCCTACTGAGTCCGAGCTTGTCAGAGTCGAGGCAAGAAGGGGAACACTAGAGCGTCTGGAGGCTCGGTTCGTGGCCCAGGGAAGCCGATTCGTAGTTCGAAGGCTGAGATCCCAACCTCCGGAACTTGCGCCCTGGATTTGGGACTCCAGTGCAGGTCAGCAGTTGTTCGCACTCGAAGGCCACTCCGCCCCTGTGGTGGCCATGGCTGTGTCAGCCAATGGCCAGTTGATAGCCACAGCTGCAGCCGATCGGGAGGTCCGGATCTGGTGCGCCACAAGCGGAAAGGCTGTCGCGGCCATGTCCACCGGGCTCGCCAGTGTCCGGGGGCTGGCGTTCGGGCCGGACAATACGGAGGTTGCGGCTTTCGGGAATGGGGGTGCACAGTCGTGGTCTCTCCATCCGCTACCCCCATCTGAGACTCCGTAGCGGAAAGCGCTCTCGTCGCAGGGGCGTGGGCCTCTGTCAAGGCAGAATAGGGACTTCGCGGGATTGGCGATCCGTCTTGGGGGGCAAATACGCCGACTATGGCCACCGGATGGGGTGCGCGCCCATCATGGACGGCTTGATCCAGTACGCCGATCTCGCAGCGTGGGAAACGCTGCGGATTCAAGCTTCGCTAACGGCCCTAGGCATGGTTCTGGTTCCACATGGCGACCGGCTTGAGATGCAGGAAATGTCCGAACGTCGGTGGGATCATCGCGGGTAGGACCCGCTTTGGCCGTCGGAGGACCGAGCGGCTGGGCGGAGACGGTGACGGCAGGTGCTATCGAGGCGCGACGGGCCTCAGGTGCCATCGGACATGTGTTCGTCACCCTTCATCGCGTCGAGATAGCGCGGTCGCAGCCGAGGGCTGGCGTAGGGCTCAAGCCGCCGCACTAGACAGCTGCGCCAGACCCCCGAGTGGTGCAGAGCACGGACTAGTTCGTGGATGGTCAGGCCTTCCGCAGTGCGCAGCTCCAGCATTTCCACCGGAGCCATGTAGCTAAACAGGTTGTGGAGCGTCGAGCGCGGATGCGCGTTCGGGAACGCTGCCAAGCTGGGCATCAGCAGGTATTCGCGAAGCTGTGCGGGACTGGGCGCGTCCCGGAAGCCGGCGAACCAGCGTCCGATTGCGAATCGGAGCCACTTGTGTTCGGGATCGGGCCTCGAGCGCGGCCGGCGGTGATGCCGCGCCTTGCTAAAGTGATCCAACGGCGGCGGCCGGGTTGGCCGGTTGCCGCTTGGTAGTGCCAGACGATCCCCTACGAGCACTCGCTTCAGGGCGATCTCTTCCTCGCGCGAGGGAGGTTGGCGGTCGATGTGCTCCGGATGGTCAAACAGCCAGTTGACCTGATCCCACCTCACCCTGTCGTAGCTGCTCCAGGGCGGCTCCATCATCTTTGAATGCCCCGTCCCCGTTGTACGCGCGGCGGCCGCAAGTTCTCCAAGTGGCGACAGAGGACATCTAAGGCTTCAAACTCGAAGTGTGGATCTGCCGGATCACCGATCGGCCTGTCACGATTGACGGGCAGGAGCTGAGCGCGGATGTCCCCTAGCACGTCAAGCATGGTCTCGAACCCGGCGGACCTGAAGGCGCGAATCGCTGGCAGCAAGAGGTTCGGCGATTCTTGCTTCGCGGCCCAAGCCAGATCGCACACGTCACGGATCAGGTTTCCGCCATTCAGGTACATCCGCGAGTAGAGTTTCTGGGCCAGGATTTCCTCGACGCTGTCGAGGCGCAATCCGCTGATCGGCTCAGAGTCGGGCGGCACAGGCTCCGGAGTCAGCCGCGGGACTGCCGACCATTCCAGGGTCGCGTCCGCGGAGAAGATGATCTGTCCATGCTGGGGCGTAGTGCCGACCGGCACTGGCCGGCCGCAGGACTTTGCGATGGCGGCTCGGATCTTATCTTCCGCCCCATGCAGGCGCTTGGTTTCGCCCAATGACTCGGTGAACAGGTCTACATCCATGCTGACGCGATGGTGCCATCGTGCAGCAAGGGCCGAGCCGCAGCCGATGATGAACCGATCCGGTTTGAAGAATCGCTCGAGCACCGGCAGGGCGAGACGGATACACCGTGCAGCGGCGCGGGGCAGCGACTTGAAGCTCGGCGGATCGGTCGTCACGGGTCAACCCGGCCAGATCGGTGTCGCCGAGCTCATGACGGCAAGCTGGCACTTGACCGGCTTCGGCCAGCCAACTATCGCAGGTCGCTCGCAAGGGCGGCAAACCATCCAGGTGAGCGCTCACCAGGCTGCTCGGGCGCTCCTCGGCTACCCAGTCCGAGGTCATGACGGCCGGTGGGACTCTCTGGGCACAAGCCAGAAGGCGCCGATCTAGGTGCCCCGGGGTGACAGGCGCCTCTTCCGTAACGTGCGCGTCGTGACCAATCGCCTCGCCATCACCGCGGCTCGGGGATCGAGCCGAGCCCGAGGCTCGTGACGACGTTCTCCCCGAGCTTCGAGCAGGGCCCGCACGTCGTCTCCGGCCCGAGGTGAGTCTCTGCACCGACGGTCGTCTCGTGCCCCCGCCAGACCTTGCATCGAAAGGCCGCGTCTTCCCCAATGCGGGCGTTCTCGCCCTTGGAGCAGTGCGTCCTGATATCCGCGCCCTCTTCGACTACCGCACCTTGGCCGACTTCCGCCTCGTTTCCGATCTTTGCGAACGTGCCGATCGAAACGTTCGCACCGACCATGGCCTCAGTGCGGATCCGAGACCCGCCGACGACTGCCCTTGGGCCAACTATCGCACTTCACCCGACGTTGACGCGGCTCCCGACTTGCGCCTTTTGGACCTTGCCTTTCGGACCGATCTCCGCATGCGCTCCGACCCCGCCGTCGGGTGGACTTCGAAGCTTGGATGGATCGGCGCATTGGGGTGGGCGTCGGGGATGTTCGGGGAATAGGCGTAAGGGACGCGCCACACGTCTCAGACGGCTGTCATTCGCGGCCCGGCGCGGAAGCCGCTAGACATCCGTGCCAGCCGCGGATCCGCGTGCTCTTGCCGCCGTGGACGGATCGCTAGGCGCAGCACTGCTTTCTTGATACGTCGAGTTCTTCCTCCAGCGCCGGGTCGAGCTGCGGATACTGGCGTGTGTCGAAGTGGCCCGTCATCAGTGCGTCAGTACAGATCCAATGCTCCGATGATCGCCCCGACCAAGGCGCTCGACGGCCGCGCCGATCTGGGGTATTCGCAGTGAGCTCGGTCGCTGTTCCTCGCCTGGAACGCGCAATGGGTCTCTGGCATCGGCGCTGGATAATTGGCCAGTGCACAGGGCTGCCTTGCGACTGCCAATGAACCTCATCTGGCTGAAGCTCGCTAGCTCAACACAACGAACGGGAACACCGAGATGTCAACCCAGAAGCTCTAGTCGTCGAAGCCCGGGCCAATGGCCCGTGCCGAGTTAGGAAGGGCAGTTGCCGCGCCCTGCTCTAAGGCCCCCATTCTCGTAGCATTCCGTTAGACTGAGCAGGCTTGGAAGTGCAGGTCGAACACCAGCCCGACAGCCGAAAGTGGTTGACCACAATCCCGACGCCGATCCTAGCTTGGGTCGCATCGGCCCTCGTGGCGACTTGCCCGACTCTTCAAGCCACGGACGCGGGCAATGTGCTCACTGTCAGCCCGGGCATCGAGATCACTGGCCATCGAGCCGCCATATGGACCATGCGGTTCGTCCCGCCTGCTGGTCGGCTAGTCCTCACAAGCTCCCGCGATTCCCTGATCGCGTGGCATACCGCGAGGCCTTCCAACGCACGCAGGCTCTCGGAGGGAAGCCGACTCGTTGGGAATGCCGTGTCTCCCGACGGCTCGCGCGTAGCCTTCACGGCAGTGTCTGGCGCCCGCATCCTGGACACTCACAGTGGTCGCGTGACGCTCGAATTCGCCCCTGACTCGCTGCGAGAGATGGGATACCCGATCTGGTCCCCGGCCGGCAACCGCCTGTCGACACAGACGAGGACCCACGTGAACGTCTGGCATCCCGACACCGGGGAGTTGCTTCGGAGCATCGACCTCGACGGCTTGGGGCGGCGTGGTCTCCCCCTCCTCGCCTGGTCTCCGAGCGGGGACAGGATCGCGGTTCTTGGGGTGTTCGGTACGCTTCGCGTCTATAGCGCGGCCGATGGGGAGGTCGAGTTCGAGGCACAGCGGCACGAGGGCGTGACAAGAAACCTGCGCTGGTCCCCGGACGGACGCCTGGTCGCCACGGGAGGAAACGACGGCGTGGTCAATCTATGGTCCACGTCGGATTGGACGCTGCACCGGAGCCTCCTGAACGAGGGAACAATACTCCTCGGAGGCCGGTCTCCTGTGGATTCGATGGCGTTCTCAAGGGAGGGCGATCGGATCGCGGTCAGCGTCCCCGCGGCCACGATCCGGGTCTGGTCGACGTCGGGCGGCGAGGAACTCGTCCGCTGGTCGGTTGAGCCAGAGGTGTCCTACACACCCCACTACGGCCAAGTTGTGTCGATGGCGTTCTCGCCGGATGGTCGTTTCTTGTTGACCGGTGGCTTGGACGCCACGGCCAAGGTATGGGATGTGGAGACCGGGGAGCAGGCATCGGCACCGTACAGCTTCCGGCAGGCTGTCGAGGCCGTCGCGTGGTCTCAGGACGGATTGCGGTACGGCGCGGCCAGTTCAGACGGTACTGTCCGGATTTGGGACAGCGCGTCCCACGCCGACATCTCTCGGTTCCAAGGCCACGATCGGGGCAGTGTGGTCTCACTCTCGTATGCGCCGGGCGTGGCGCGCGTCGCGACGGCGGGAGGGGACGGAACGGTCCGCATCTGGCAGACAGGGACCGGTTACCAGCTTTTTGAGGTGACCCGCTTCGATGGGCCGCCTTGGCCGTTCGCCCGGTCGACCCTGCCGGCCGAGTCTGTCTCGTATTCTCCCGGGTCGAACAGGATCGCCATTCGATTCGGCCGGATCAGCGGTGAGTTGCAGGTTCGGGGTGTCACGTCGGAAGTGTCGCCACCGGCTTACGTTGGGGGAGACGCTAACTCATTCGCTTGGTCCCCGGACGGGCAGCACTTGGCGGTCGCGGGCTCGAATGGCCTATGTGTCGTGGACGCTCAAGACCCCCGCGGCCGGCCGATCTGGCTGAGTGAACGGGGATCGGGGGACGAGTGGATTTCCCACGTCTCTTGGTCCGGCGATGGAGAACGTGTTCTGAGCGCTTCCGAGAACGGAGCGACAGCCTGGGACTGGAAAACAGGATCAGTGGTCACGGCGGTTCGCCCTCAGGGGGGAGCCCAATATGTCGAGGAATCCGGGGATGGCTCCAAGCTGCTCACCGAGAGCGGCCGTTCCCGTGCGCCGGTCGTCCAGATATGGGACATTCCGACGGAGTCCGAGCTGGTCAGAGTCGAGGCAAGGAGGGGAGAACGACTGGAGGCTCGCTTCGTGACGTCCGGCAGTCGTTTCGTATTACTAAGGCTGCGGTCCCGACCTCCTGAACTTGCGCCGTGGATCTGGGACTCCAGCACAGGTCAGCAGTCGTTCGCACTCGAGGGCCACTCTTCCCCCGTGCTGGCCATGGCCGTGTCGGGCGATGGCCAGCTGATAGCCACAGCAGCATCCGATCGCGAGATTCGGGTCTGGAGCGCCGCCAGCGGAAGGGCAATGGCGTCCATGTCCACCCGGCTGTCCAGTGTGCGGGGGCTGGCGTTTGGGCCCGGTGATGGGAAGGTTGCCGCTTTCGGGAATGGAGGTGCACAGACGTGGTCTCTCCATGCGTCGCCTTCAGTTGGGACTCCGTAGCGGGTCGCAGCCTCCTCGCATGGCCCTTGGTCTTGACCAAGGCAGAATGGAGAACTGGCGAACGTGCCGTTTCTTCAACAGCTTGGAGCGTGGATAGCGGGTGCCGCCGCGTTCTTGGGGCCTTGGGGCGTGTTTCTCATCGCCTTGGCCGACAGTGCGCTCGTGCCGATGCCGCAGGGAGTCGACACGCTCCTGATCGCGCAAGCGATCGCCACCCCCGAGTCCGCCTATCTGGGGGCGGCTCTCGGCACGGCAGGATCACTCGTTGGAAGTCTTGCCCTGTACGGCGTGGCACGGGGGGCCGGAAAGTCAATCCTAGAGCGTCGCCTCTCCGAGCATGGCGTGCTAAAGCTGCGGAGGACCATGGGCCACTGGGGCTCCGCCGCACTCGTACCGGTCACCATGATTCCCCTGCCGCTTCCGATGAAGCCAGTCGTACTGGCCGCCGGTGCCTTCCAGATGCCGGTGCCATCCTTCTGCGCCGCAATCGCGGGTGCTCGTGTCGTGCGGTACTTCGGACAAGTGCTCTTGGCCCGTCGGTATGGATCGGACATGGTGTCGCTGGCCGCGCAGCACGCGCATCTGGCCTTGGCCGCGCTCGTCGCGATTGGAGCGGGGCTGATCGCGGTTCACTTCCTGTCCAACCGCTGGCTCAATCGCTGAGCGGGGGAATGGCGGACGACTTGCCCGTCAGGGATTCGGGGGAAGCATCGGCAGGTCGCTCGGCAGGGAGAATACGCTTGCGCTCAGCGGCCGGTTCGCCTCGTAGCTGTCGGCGTACAGTTCGAAGACGCGGTCCCCATCTCGCTCGCGACGGATGATCCACGGCAGCAGGCAATCTCCCACCGGTTTGTACCGACCGAACAAGGACTTTTCCTCGTAGGGAACGCGAGTCTTCCTGTCCCGGCGGAGGTACTGCTGCTGGATCGGCAGGCCGTCGGACTTCCGCAGGAACACGGTGATCGCGTCCCCAGCCGCATCCACTATGTCGACCGCGTCGCAGGGAACGTTGTCAATGATCTCGGTCCCCTGGTGATAGAAGTACAGGCCGGGCTCATCGAGCCGATAGCGGAAGAAGTAGAAGATGTCCCTGCGGCTCTCCTGGCGGTATCGGGCCACGTAGTCATCGTGTTCGGGGACGACTCCCCTGTAGGTGACTTCGAAGACCTCGCCATTCAGGAAGAGCGCATAGTAGTCGCCCTTCTCGGTGTAAACTTCGCGGCGCTTTACGGGCAGCCAGTCCGGCCCCGCATCGGCCTGCAGCCGCTCATAGCGATCGTAGATCGTGATGCGCGCCGTCCCCCTCACTTGGCGGTTGTAGAAGGAATACGCCCGTCCGGCTCGAACTTGGGTCTGTATGGCGAGGAAGTCCTCCCCGCCAATCGTCGAGAAGGCCGACCGGACCAAGGCTTCGCCCTTTTCCTGCCGGGTCTGCGCCTGGAGTCCGCATGCTCCCAGCAGGCCGATCGCCAGGTCCCTTCGACTGATCATGTCGCGCGCAGCCTCCCACCTGTCATAGCGCTACCATTCTATGGCTGGCCGCTCGCTCGGCTGGCAGCGGCCAGTCGCCGACCGGGTCTCGATGCAACCAGCGACGGACAAGAGTCTGGACCGGGCACTGCCCAGCCTCGGCCGTTTCGTGAGGGCCGACGCGCTTCGCAGCATCCGGCGAGTCTGGAGCGAACTGCCGGACCCGCAGGTCGCGCTTGACCGCCTGCTCGAGTTGTTCAGGCGCGCCCCACAAGGGGCACTCCCGGCTGACTTTGGCGGTCGGACAGTGCACGCTGCTCTGACCGTGTTCAGCAACAGCCGCTACCTGTCGGAGATGCTTCTGAATCGGCCCAACTTGTTGTCGTGGGTGCTGGAACCGTCGCGTCTTGAGCGCCCAGCCGTGGCTGGCGAGTTGCGGTCCGAGATCGGCTGCTTCTCGGTTGACGAAACGGACGAGGATGTGGCAGCACAACTGGCTCGGATCAAGCGCGAACAGCTGCTGCGCATCGCCGTGCGCGACTTGCTTGGCTTTTCCCAACTCGCAGAAACAACTGCGGAACTCTCGAATCTCGCCGATGTCATCATCCAAGCCGGCCACGACCATGTGCGCGATCGGCTCGTGCGCCGGTTCGGACGACCGCTGGTTCAGAGCGATTCGGCCAACATTCTCTGCGACTTTGTGGTCCTGGCTCTCGGCAAGCTAGGCGGCACGGAGCTGAACTACAGCTCGGACGTCGATCTGATGTACATCCATACCGGGGACGGCAAGACGCAAGGGCCGGTCGTGACCACCAACCGCGACTTTGTGGACCGGCTGGCCAAGCGGCTGACTAACCTCCTGTCGATGACGACTCCCGAGGGATTCAACTACAGGGTCGATCTTCGGCTGCGCCCCGAAGGGACCGCGGGCGAGCTAGTGATCCCTGTGTCCTCCGCAGCGCACTACTACTTTCAGCGAGCACGCGACTGGGAGCTCCAGATGCTGCTCAAGGCACGCCCGGTGGCGGGAGACGATGGCCTCGGCAGGAGGCTGCTCGAGATTGTGACGCCGAGGATCTACCGGACCACGACCGACTTCACCCAGATCGAAAAGCTGGCTCAGACGAGAGACAGGATTCAGAAGGCCCGCCGGCCGCGCAGCCCGCTGGCGATGGACGTGAAGCTGGACCCGGGCGGCATTCGCGACATCGAATTTCTGGTCCAGTGCCTGCAGCGCCTCTACGGGGGCCAAGACCGCTTCCTCCGCAGCGGCGGGACCATGTACGCCCTGCATCGGCTCCGGGAAAAGGGCTACTTGGAGGACCGCGACTACAGCCGCTTGTTCCAGTCCTACAGCTTCCTCCGGAAGATTGAGCACCGGCTGCAGATGGCGAACAACTCGCAAACGCACCAGCTTCCGGTCGGAGATGAGGCGGCGACTCGGGTGGCAGTGCAGATCGGAATCCGTCGAGGCAAGCAGGCGCCGGCTGAGCTACGGGCGCGAGTCGCGGAATGCTGCCGCTCAGTCAGCGAGATCTACGACCGCGTCATCCGCGGACAGCAGGAATCCCCGGAAGTGCAGTACTCGACGAGACGACTGGCCGTCCTTGCCAGCGACCGGAGCGACAACAATACGCCCTCGCCTGTGGCGTCGTCGGTCTGGCGCGTCCACCTGCCTCGCATCAGCCAGCGGTCGGAATCCCTTGCCGAGCGGTTCGAGACAGTCCATCTGAGGTGGGGCAACCGTTCGCTGGAGCATTTTCTAGACCGGCTCCTCAAGGTCCCCGAGGCATTGGATCTGCTCTCGGAAAACCTCGAGCTGGTTCCTCGGGTCGCCCATCTGATGGAGTACAGCAATCACTTCGGGGGATACCTAGTGCGCTTCCCTAGGGACCTGAAGGCGCTCCTTGACGACGCTCGGCTGTCGTCGGAGCCTCCTGCCCGGGTCGTCGATAGGATACTGGCTTCGCATCAAGATCCCGACCAAGCGGCTGCCGAGTTGCGCAAGCTGTATCGCAAGCGCATGCTGTGCATCCAGACCAGGAGCATCTGCGACGGAGAGGACGTCTTCGAAACGCTGGCGCAGTCGAGCGACCTCGCCGATGCAATCCTGCGTGGCGCTCACGCGCTTGCACTGCACGAGGCGGCCCCGGCGGGTGCAGGCCAGGATTCGCCCGGCTCGTCGTTGCGAGTCATAGCGCTCGGCCGGCTCGGCATGCGCGAGTTCGATTTTGGGTCGGATGCCGATGTCGTCTTCGTGATCCCCGACGGTCAGGCCCGAAACCTCCAGACTTGGACCCACGTGGCGAACCGATTCATCGACATCGTAAGCAGTTACACGGTCGACGGCCAAATGTTCCCAATCGACGCCCGCCTGCGTCCGCTCGGGCGCGACGGAAACTTGGTCCAGACCGAAGGGCAGTTCCTCTCATACTTCGCAGACCGTGCGGAATCGTGGGAGGTCATCACCTACATGAAAGCCCGCCACGTGGCAGGTGACGGAACGCGCGGCAGGGAATTCCTAGCGGAACTCCAGGCGGCCATCTGGCGGCGCTTTTCCCACTTGGATGGCTTCGCCTCGTTGTTGCTCAAGATGCGCGGACGCCTCGAAGCCGAGCAGGGAACAGTCAAGCCCCTCCGGTCCGGGCCCGGAGGCTACTACGACATAGACTTCCTATTGCTGTACTGGCGGCTGCGACACGCCGGGTCCTTCTACGAGTCGCTCAACACGCCAGAACGCGTTGGGATAATCCGCCAAACGGACCCGTCGTTCGGAGACAGGCTCGACACGCTGCTCGACGGGGCGCGCGTGCTGCGCGCAATCGACCACGGCACACGCGTCTTTGCGGGCAGTTCCGCACACGCACTTCCCCCGACGGCTTGGCACCGTGAACTTCTAGGAGAGCTCGTGGCAAGGTGGCTACCTGATGCGGTAGCCGGAAGGTCCCTGGAAGAGGTCGTCGCGGCTACGCGGCGAGACGTGAGGCGAGTATTCGGACAGGGATTCGCTGGTGTGGCCTGAGGCCACCGGCGGGACGGGAATTTGCGTACCGTCGTTGCGGCCGCGGGAAGTCTCGTTCATGCCGGCCTGCGAGCGGGCTAGTACAATGGCCGTGCTATGAGAGCTTTGCAGCTTGCCGCGCTCGTGTCCGCATTGGCCCTGAGCCCGATGGTCGCCGAGGAAGACGGCTGGGTCCAACTCTGGGACGGATCGACATTCGACGGCTGGAAGTTGTCGGTCGAGAACCCGGGCACGTTCCAGATTACGGACGGCGCAATCGTGGCCCGAGGGCCACGGGCCCACCTCTTCTATGCCGGCCCGGTCGAGAACGCGGACTTCCGCAATTTCGAGCTGAAAGTCGACGTCCTTGCGAAGAACAACTCGAACGGTGGGATCTACTTCCACACTGTCTATCAGGACGAAGGGTGGCCGGCAAAGGGCTTCGAGGTCCAAGTCAACAACACGTACGCACGTGACCCCCGCAGGTCGGGCAGCCTGTACGCAGTCCTAGATAACCTGATCGTGCCAGCGAACGACGACGAATGGTTCACCGAGCACATCATTGTCCGGGACAATAGCGTCAAGGTGTACATAGACAGCGATCTCGTCACGAACTGGGTCCAGCCCGATGATTGGGACGGATTGCGCCCTTTCTCGAGCGGCCGCGGCCAGGACTTCCCGCTCAGGAAGCTGTCTAGCGGGACAATCGCGCTTCAGGGGCACGACCCCGGGAGCACCGTGATGTACAAGAACATCCGCATCAAGGTCTTGGACTGAGCGCCCGGCCCGGCCCAACACACCAGAGGCCGGCTGGCATATGGACTTCGCACAAGAAGTCAAGGCGGCGGCTGACATCGTCAGCGTCATCGGGGCGAATGTGCGCCTCCGACGGCAGGGTGGTCAGCGCTACCTAGGGCTGTGCCCGTTCCACCGCGAGAAAACCCCGTCATTCTCGGTCCACGGCGGCATGCAGATCTACAAGTGCTTCGGGTGCGGCAAGAGCGGGGATGTGTTCACTTTCCTGATGGAGCTGCAGGGCATGAGCTTCCGCGAGGCGCTTCAGACACTGGCGGAGGAGCAGGGCCGTCAGATGCCGCGCAGGGGATCGGGGCCAAGGGCTGACGCGGCCGCCAAGAAGCGTGAGGCCCTGCTGAGGATCCACGAGATCGCTCAAGCCTTCTTCGCGGCACAACTGCGGGGAACTCGGGGCTCCCCGGCGCTGCGCTACTTCCGCTCTCGCGGCCTCGAAGACCGAGACGTCGATGAGTTCGAGTTAGGATATGCCCCCGGCGGCGGCGAACTGATGCGCCACCTCAGGACCAAGAAGCTCCCTCGAAGCCATGTCATGGATTCCGGCATCGTTGGCAAGTCTGACCAGAGCGACCGGTTCTACGAGCGATTCCGAGACCGGGTGATCTTTCCAATCCATTCCGACGCGGGCAAGCTCATCGCGTTCGCTGGGAGGAGCCGTCGGTCCGGCCAGCAGCCCAAGTACCTGAACTCGCCCGAAACCCCGATCTACCGCAAGAACTCCGTCCTGTACAACCTGCACCGCGCGCGCAGCGCCATGCGGCAGGCCGGACACGCTGTGCTCGTCGAGGGTTACATGGACGTGATCGGTGTTTGGAAGGCGGGCATCCGCAATGCGGTTGCGGCGTGCGGCACTGCCTTGACCCCCGCACAGGTCGGTCTGATCCGCCGACACTGCGACACGGTCGTGGTCAACTTCGACTCCGACGAGGCTGGCCAAGCCGCCGCAGAACGGTCCGTGCAAATGCTGCTGCGAGAGGGAATGCAGGTGCGCGTCCTTGAGCTGCCGGACGGGACTGATCCGGATGAATACTGTATGCGGCACGGGGGCGACTCGTACCGCCGACAGTTGGATGGGGCTCCTCGCTACTTCAGCTGGCTCTTGGAACGCTCCGCGAAGAAGTTCAACGTTCGAAGCGCCGACGGCCGGAGAGCGGCGTTCGAGAGCTTGCTGAAGTCCGTGGTCCTCCTTCCGGATGAGGTTCAGCGGGTGACCACTGCAACCGAACTTGCGGCACACATCGGCCTGCCGGAGGGCGTCGCGCTGCGCAGGCTGCGGAGCTTCAAGGCGGCGAGGTCGCGCCGCAGCACACGGCCGCAGGAACGCTCCGACGGCCTCTCACCGAGCGAGAGGCTCCTGATCCTTCTATTCCTTCAGGACGAGGAGGCGCGCGCCGATCTGCTGGAGCCTGCTTGCGAGATTGCGTCGAGAGGGTTGCCTAGTCGCCACATCCTCAAGGCGATGCTGTTGGCAGAAAGGTCCGATGACCCCTTCCGCAGTGAGGCTGCGGCCGCCCGCCTTGAGGAGGAAGAGCGGGAGAGGCTGATGCAGGTCGCTTTCGCGGCCGACAGCCCCAAGCTCAGCCTGGACGGGGGACGTGAATTGCTTGACGCCCTCCGCACGCAACTGCGGAAGATGCAGTACGAAGACCTCTTGCGAGAGCTCGGCCGTCGGTCGTCCACCCAAGATCTGGCGGATCTCGAGGCTCTGGTCAGCAAGAAAGCCGAACTTGAGAGAAAGCTAGGGCTGGTCAGCGGGACTGGCCGATAAGCCAGCGCCGCCGGTCGGCACGGCCACCGGTCAGGTGCCTTCGGCTTTCTCGAGTTTGCGCACCAGCCTCAGCTGGCGGTGCTGCAACTCGTCGGATGGCTCGTCTCGCATCGCGCAGCGCGTGAGGTCGAGCGCCTTCCTGAAGTCCTTCTCGAGGTGCTCGTAGTGCTTTGCGAGCTCGACCCAAGCGGCTGGGCGCCGAGTCGCGCTGAGTTGGGCCATCTCCCCCAGCATGCGCACCTTCGCCCTGTGCCGGCCCAGCCGTCTCGCGTGCTTTGCTGACTCCCATAGGGCATCGCCTAGCGTCCGGCGAGGCAGGCCCGCGTGGATCGCCTTGCCATAGAGATCGGCGGCGAGTTCGTCCTGCTTCAGCATGCCGACCCAGCGGGCGAGCGAGAAGAGGTCCTCGCCGTGGCGCAGCGGAGCCTGCCGTGGCTTGCTGAGGCAAGTCAGCAGAACCGACGAAATGCAGGCCAAGGAGACTATGTCGAGCCTGTTGTGGTGGAACACAGGCGCCAGGCCGCTGGGCTCTCTCGAATTGAGGTACTCGAAGAAGCGGCTAGGAATGAGGGAGCCCGGGATGTCACCTCGGCGGGTGAATCCAAGAATGCTCGCCTCAAGAGCGGTGAGGCGGCAACTCCGCAGCCGCTTCTTCCACAGCCTTCGTGCTGGATGAAGCACGTCGAAGTGTTCCATTTCCTGGAGAGGGTTGGGCTGGCGCTTAAGGCGGAAGCGCGCCTCCAGCAAGGGCAGGTCGAACGTCTTTCCGTTGAACGAAACAACTGTGTCGTAGCCCGACAAGTGCTCGCCCAATGCCCGGAGCATGGCAGGTTCCTCGTCAAAGTCGCGCATGAAGAACAGGCGCGTGCGGAATCCACTGTCCTCGATGGCACCTGTGCCAATCAGGAAGGGACAAGTGCCTGTTCCTCCCGAGAGACCGGTTGTCTCGGTGTCCAGGAAGACCCATCGCCGGGGATCGGACGCCGAGACGGTCTGGTTCGAAGCGATCTCGACTGCGGTGGTCGGCATGTCCCGCAATTGCGCGATGCTCACCTTTCCGTGAGGGCTGCCATTCTCGAAGAGTTGCTCTTGGAGCAGAAAGCTGCCCGGGCCGCCAAATCGGCTGGTCGGTCCCAGACTGCCTACTGGAACACCGACCGGACGCCGCTGAGAAGGTCCGCCTGTCGACTCTCGCCTCCGCCGACGCCCACCGGAGCGGCCGAGGCGCTTTCTCAAGGTCTCGATGTCAAGCATGAGCGTCCGCCGTGCCACCGCCTCGCAGCGCGTTGCTGCGGTCGCCGTCCGCTCTGGGTCCCAGATGCTCGGCAAGCGATGCGGACAAGTCTTTGGCAACCTGTTTCGCCATGGGGTCGACTTCCCCGGGGGCACCGACGCACCTCGGACAGCCCGATGTGCAAGGGCACTCCGACAAGAGCTCCCCAGCCCTGACAGCAAGCTTGTCCCGAAGGCGAAACGCCGGTCCGCTCTGGCCGATGCCGCCGGGATAGTTGTCGAATAGGAAGATCTCGGGCTCCAAGGGATCGCTGGCAGAGGAGTGCGAGCTGCGCGACGACACGCCGATGTCCCGCGGATCGCACATCAGCGTCACAGCCGTTACGGTCCGCAGGACGTTGCCCAGTCCGATCAGACCGTCGCGCGTCTCAGTCTTGGTGTAGTGCAGCGACGACAGGAACCTTGCCGGGAAGCGCAGCCAGAAGGCGGTTGTATGCATCTCCTGTTCCGGCATCGACAGAGTTCCAGAGCCGACATTTTCATTCGTGTGGAAGCGTATCTTCTTGAATCCAACCACCCGCCGGGTGATCCGCACCTCGCCGCTGCGCGCGGCGGCGCACCCCAAGTGCTCATCGTCGAAGACCTCTAGAGGCTCCACTTCCACATACTCGACTGCATCGGTGTAGTAGTCGCACGCCACCGGCTTCACGTACGCCTTGCGCTCTTCGTACTCGAAGCGATCGACATGGTACAGGCGGGCGTCATGCATGTAGATCGCCTTCTCGTGCAGAGTCGTCAGGGCCGCCGTGAAGGCAACCTCTCCGATCACGCGGGCACCTCCTGCCGGATCCACGACCACAAAGTTGTCGCTTGTGACCTTGCGCAGGCTGATCGCATCGGCCGGGTAGGCTTCGGAGGTCCAGTGCCACGCGCCACCTGCGTGGTGCACGACGCCGACCTCCTCAAGAAACTCGCAGAGTTCCCCTGCAGGGTGCGGTCCGAAGTCCTCCTCGTCCTGGACCGGGAGTTCGAAGGCCGCGCACTTGAGATGGTTCACCAAGATCTCCAAGTTGTCCGGGTTGATGTGCGCGTGTTCCGGAGATGCGTCGAAGAAGAATTCGGGATGACCCACAACGTATTGGTCCAGAGGAGCGGACGAGGCGACGAGGACGGCTACCGAGACCTCGCTGCGGCGACCGGCCCGGCCCGAGCGCTGCCACGTAGAGGAGACCGACCCGGGATAGCCCGCGAGCACAACAGCGTCTAGGGATCCAACGTCAATCCCCAGTTCGAGGGCATTGGTCGAAACGACTCCCAGAAGCTCGCCGGTCCGGAGCTGACGCTCGATCTCGCGCCGCTGCCGGGGCAGGTAACCGCCGCGGTACCCCCGCACAGGCGGAGGCTGGCCCGAGCGCCGGCGCACACGCTCCTTGAGGTACTTGGTCAGGATTTCCGTCACCAGCCGGCTGTTGGCGAACACGAGAGTCTGCCGCTGGCTGTCCAGGAACATTCTGGCGACGCAGTACGCCTCATTCACATAGCTGCGACGGATGCCCAGCGACTCGTTGACAATCGGCGGGTTGTAGAAGACGAAGTGCTTCTCGCCGCACGGAGCCCCGTTGTCGTCAACCACCGAGAACTCTTCCTCTGTAACGGCCTCGGCATGCTCCTTCGGGTTGGCGATGGTCGCCGAACAGCACACGAAACGCGGTCGGGACCCGTAGAACGCGGCGATGCGTTTGAGGCGTCGCAGGACGTTCGCGAGATGGCTGCCGAAGACCCCTCGATAGGCATGCAGCTCATCAATCACTATGAAGCTGAGCTGCTCAAAGAAGCGCGCCCAGCGGGTGTGATGGGGAAGCACGCCGGCGTGCAGCATGTCTGGGTTGCTGAGCACGACATTCGCGCGCCTGCGCACTGCCCTCCTAGCGTCCGAGGGTGTGTCCCCGTCATAGGTGTACGCCCGGACATCGGGGCCGAGGGACTGACCGATCTGGTTGAACTCTTCCAACTGGTCCTCGGCCAGCGCCTTCGTGGGAAACAGGTACAGGGCGCACTTGGAGGGATCCGCCGCGAGGTCGTTGAGGACCGGGAGGTTGTAGCACAGCGATTTGCCGCTGGCCGTGGGAGTTACGACAACCACATTGCGGCCGGCCTTGATATGCGCGAGGCTCTGGGCTTGGTGCACGTACAAGCGCATGATGCCCCGAGAGGCAAGCGCGGACTGCAGGCGCGGGTCGATGTCCGGCGGGAACGCTTCGAACCGCGCATCCCTGGCCCGCTGGGTGCGCATCGCGGCCACAGGTGAGCCGGGCTTGGCCTCACGGGACTTGAAATCCGCCACGACGGCTTCAATCGACGTTGGGCCGCGCGAGAGCGGTCCCGCAATCCTTGTCAAGGCGGCAGTCTCGCCTCTGGCAACCGCTAGTGAGGGGTCCGAGGCATCACTCATAATTTCGGTTGCCTTTCATATGGATCCGCACAGTCCACCATGTTTATTTCCCATATGATCGCAAGTCTTCCAATGCTGGTCAAGGGGCAGGGCATTTTGCGCCGAGTGGTCGGGACCGCACGGTACTGTCGTCAGGCACAACGATGGCACGTACAGATGGGGTCGGCCCCATAATGAAGCACTTGCCGTAGGAAGCAGATCGTTCACCGGGCGGCGACTCCCCCGAGCCTGGAGCCGTGGCGTGGAAATGCCCAGTGCACGCGATGTTGCCCTTATCCTCGCCAATGGCCTCGCAGACAGCCCAGAGTGTGGGACGATGCTAGTCCGCCATGGATGAAGAATGCATTAGGACCACGACGCTGCCCCGCACGGCTGACCACCGACAGTGGCCAAGACTCGTTGCCGGACTGGCCAGCGGCACGCTTCTGGCAGTTGCGGTCTGGCCAACCGCCGCATCAGGAGCGGCATACAAGGTCACGTTTGCCGTCAAGAATGCAACGCACGGCCAGGTTTGGAATGGCGGAGTCCCCGATCCCGGCACGCTGAGGGGCATGCTGGGATGGCACATTCACGATGACGATCGGCTGAGGGGGCCGGACCGGTGGGACGTAGTCACACAGTCTGTAGGGGGGAATGTCGCCAGTCCGGGCATCATACTGTCCCTAACCGGACCGGAGTCGAGGCCGTTCACGTTCTTTACCCGTAGGGGTGACACAACATTCGTTCCGCAGGATCTGCCCTACGGAACGCTCCTTCTCCCTCCAGAGCTTCGCGGTGAAGTCGCGATTGAGCGTGTGCCGGACGCACTGACGATCTCGTCGTCAGAGAGTGAGAACGATTCGCCAGCACTGCTCCGAACAAAGGCGGGTGATTACTGGCTCGCCTGGGTAGCCTACAAGACGATTGGGAAGGACGGAGATTACCTGGAAGGGGCTGACCAAGTGATGGTCGCGAATAGCGCAGACGGCCGAAGCTGGTCCAAGCCCTCGCCCGTCACGGCACCAGGGGATCATTTTCGCGTCAAGTTGGCTGAGGACGCCACCGGGCAGGTCTGGTGCGTGTACGGACTCCAGCGAGTACTCGGCTCGGGGAACTTTGACATCTTCGCCCGCCGCTCGGATGGGGACGGCTGGTCACCGCCAGTGCAAATCAGTTCCGATCCGCGGCCAGATGCCTTCCACGACGTGGCGACCGCGCCGGATGGGGGGGTCTACGTCGTCTGGGCGGGATTTCGTGACGGATCCGGGGCTGGCCTGCCTCAGAGCGACATTCTTGTCCGGTACTTCGATGGGGCGGAGTGGGGGCCAGAGCGTAACCTCACCGCCTCACCCGAGGACGACTGGGAACCGTCAGTGGCGGTCGACGCCTCCGGCGGTGCTTGGGTTGGTTGGGACGCGTACCGGTCTAACGGATTCGACCTAATGCTGAGGCGAGTCAACCAAGACGGCGCCGGCCCCACGATGGACGTATCGGCAACGCCGTTCGCCGAAATGAGAGCAGACGTCGCCGTGGATCGGTCAGGCCGGGTCTGGGTCGCCTGGGAAGAGGGCCCGGCGAATTGGGGCAAGGACTTCGGCTACGCGAACCCGCTGCATGGCATCCGGCTCAAGCAGGGGCAGCGGATCTATGACCCCAGACAGGCCCGAACACCTCGCATCGCCGTGTTCGAAGGTGGCCGTTGGCACCAGCCGGCCCGGTCACCGACCGCCAACGCGGCGCCCTACATCAATGCAAGGCTGTACCAGAACCCAAGGCTCGCCAACGACGGGGACGGCAACGTCTGGGTCTTGCTGCGCCACCAATGGCGGGGATCAGGCCGCTACGCAGGCCACTTGTTCGACATCTACGCCACGACGTGGGCCGGGGGGGACTGGATCCCGCCGGTGCTGCTGACGGCGAGCACGGGGCGGATCGACACTGTCTCCGCCACTGCCCCTGCGACAGGGGGCTCGCTGGTCGCGGCTGTAGTCGGGGATGGTCGCCGACTGCCTGTCGGATTGCCCCGACGCCACCACGTCTCCGTCATGACGATCGACGGACGGGATATTCCGGGTGAGCGTGGCATCCCCGATCTTGAGCCGTTCCGGCCAAGCGTGGCGGACTCCTACGTACCGACACATGACGACGAGGATGCCGATGTGGCGCGGATCCGCGAGCATCGGATCGAGCTTGCCGGTAGGGTCTGGAAAATTGTCCGCGGTGACCTGCACCGGCACACGGAGACTTCGATGGACGGCGCTATTGACGGCTCGCTGGTGGACGCCTACCGCTACGCCCTCAATGCCGCGCAGCTCGACTTTCTCGGAGTGTCGGACCACAACTACGGCCAGTGGCTTGACACGGACGAGCCGGAAGACCCCCAGTCCGACAACGAGTTCCAGTTCTGGCGAGCGCAGAAGCACGCGGACCTGTTCTGTGTGCCGGGCAGGTTTACGCCACTGTACGGCTACGAACGGACACCCAACTTTCCTTTGGGTCACCGCAACATATTTCACGCCCAGCGCGGCGTGTTCAGCCTTAAGGTTCCCCGTCTGCACGTGCGAGAGCGGCCGGGGCTGATCGATGCCGATCCTCCTCGTCTGTGGGCCTACTTGCGGCGTACGCGTGGTATTGGAATCCCGCACACCACTGCGACCACCATGGGAACGGACTGGTCACGCCGCAACGACGAACTGATCCCAGTGACCGAGATCTATCAAGGGGACCGCAACGCGTACGAGGCCCAGGGCGCTCCCAGAAGTGCGATCCCAAGCTCCCCCGGAAGGGGTCAGGCAGGCTTGGCGCCGCACCAGCGGGGCTTGGTGCAGAATGCGCTCGGTGTCGGCTACCGCATGGGATTCATCGCCTCGAGCGACCACTACTCGACCCACATTTCGTATGCCAATCTGATCGTTCCCGATCGCGTCACGTCCCGCCAAGACCTGATGGACGCGTTTCGGAATCGTCGGACCTACGCTTCATCCGACAACATCGTGGTTGATTTCCACACGGCGGCTAACCACCAAGGAGCGGCTGTGACGGCAGCCGGACCACCGGAGTTCACCGCGCGCGTGCGGGGCACTGCCCCAATCCTTCGGATCGAAGTGGTCAAGAACAACCGCATCGTCTACAGGCAAGATGGCCGAGGATCGCGGAACGTCGAATTCCTCTTCCGCGACGAGGACTACCAAGACACGTCGATGGGTCCGACCGTGTCGATCCAAGACTGGTCACGGCCCGAGACTGGCATTCGGGCTCGCGTTAACCCGCGCGAGAGCTTCTACTACCTGCGAGTCCTGCAAAGCTACAGTGCGGATGAGCCGGAGGAGGAGGGCGAAATCGCGTGGTCATCGCCAATCTTCGTGGCGTTCGAGTAGCGAGTGGGAAAGACGGCTGTTCTCACGGTCTAGTCCGATCAGCACCTGTGAGGCGACCGAATGTCGTCACCAGTGTCTGGTTGCCTTGAATTCAGTGGCCGCGCCCACCCTTGTGTTGAAGGAACTAGATAACACGGCTAGGGCGTCTGCGTAGGTCGGTGGCCAGCGGCCTGCGACTGCTAGTCTGACGTGGCCAGCAGCGCCTTCTTCTGCACCTTGCCCATTGCATTGCGAGGCAAGTTCTGGACAAACCTGAAGCGTTTTGGGGCCTTGTAAGGAGCCAATGAAGCTCGACAGTGATGGATCAGATCGCTCTCCTCAGGCCGCTTCGGGCCGGGAACGACGAATGCTGTCACGGCCTCTCCCCATTCTGGGTCGGGCAAGCCAGCCACGGCGCACTGCGCTACTCCCGGATGGCCGGCTAGGACATGCTCCACCTCTGCGGGATAGACGTTCATGCCCCCACTGATGATTAAGTCCGTCTGACGTCCCTTGATCTCGTAGTAGCCATTCTCATCGCACTGTCCAAGATCGCCCGTTCGGAACCAGCCGTCGTCCGTGAACGACGCACGGGTTTTGCTTGGATCGCGCCAATACCCGAGGAATAGGTGAGGACCGCGAGTTTGCAGTTCGCCAACCGTGCCGCGCGGGGTTGGCTTGCCTGTGCTCGGATCGATGACGCGCATCTGAACACCCTCAAGGGGGACTCCCACCTGCCCCTCGACCCGTCTTCCATCCAGCGGGTTTGACAGCATGATCCCGGCCTCCGTCATGCCGTAGCGCTCTACGACCGTGTGGCCGAGATGGCGTTCAATCGCCCGGAACACTTCGACCGGCAGACGGTCCGATCCGGATGTAAGCAAACGAACGGCCGGCAGGTGGATCCGTGCATCGCCGATCTCGGCCAAGATGCGGCGGTAGACAGTCGGGACACCCATGAACACCGTGTTCGAACCGCCTTGCAGGTCTCGGACTGTCGCGGCGGCATCAAACCTGCTGTGCAGCACTGTGGTGGCACCGACGTGGAGCGCTCCATGAAGGGCGACCAACAGCCCGTGAACGTGGAACAGAGGCAGGACGTGAAGCAGGGAGTCGTCAACGTTCCACTGCCAAGCATCCCGCAGCATGTCCATGTTGGCCGTGAGGCTGCCGTGAGACATGCAGGCTCCCTTAGGGCGACCCGTCGTCCCACTCGTGTAGAGCATCAGCGCCGGTGTGCTTGGGACGATCTTGGCGCCGCAGTCCACGCCTGGATCCCGCCGCAGCATTGAGGCCGAGAAGCTCAGGGTGTCGATCGGGACAAGCCGCCCAGCCGGCACGGCCGGAGCGCTTTCCGGTTCATTGGTGAGTCCGGGATTGGACTCGACCACCAGTATCTTGGCTTCCGAGTCCCGCATCAGGTAGTCCAGTTCGGGCTTCGAGTACGCGGGATTGAGGGGCAGGGAAATGGCGCCCATGCTGCACGCCCCCAAGTGGAGCTGAATCGCCGCTAGGCACTTGGGTAGGCAAACCGCGACCCGGTCACGTTGGACCACGCCAAGGCTCGATAGCCACTCGGAAGTGGCCATCGCGCTCGACAGCAGTGTTCCGTAGGACACTTGGCCAACATCCGGGCCATCGCTGAGCACAAGCGCGGGCTTGAAGGCCATGTCGTGGCACGTTTCTCTGAGACGGTCAACGAATAGCGTCAATCTGTGCTCCTCGGTTGGACGGGCCGCTTACGGCCCGCCGCGCGCGGGCATCGCCCAGTACAGAAACCCGTCCTCGGCTCCGACTAGCAGTTCCCGCTGTCCGTCCCCGTCCCAATCCGCCGTGCTGGGGCTGGAAGTGTGGCCGGCAAGACGGGTCTGGGAAAGCGGCCCCTTGTCCTCGAACAGGGTCAGGCCTTCATCGGAGCCAGTGTTCTTGAGGAGATTAGCGTTGGAGCTGTTCACGAGCAGATCGAGTCGCCCGTCGCCGTCCCAATCGACGACATCGACCTTACGTCTGCCGCTCCTTCCAGCCCAACCGTCGTTGAGCCTCAGTAGGCCAGGCTGGTCATTCTGTGCTTTGTGCTGGCGATCGAACACTGACTTCGGCGAGCAATAGAAGATTCGCCGTCCCGGTGAGAGCACGGACCGGCCCTGCCGAAGAACTCGGGGAAACCAAGCCAGGTATCCCTCGTGGTCGAGCATGACCAGGTCCATCAGTCCGTCGCTGTCCCAGTCAACGGCCACGGGCCGGGTGCGCCACTGGCTGGCCATCTCACGAGGCCCAGGCTCCCACCAGTTCCACTCTGGTTTACGCGGCCTACTCGCCCAGTCGATCTCGACCGGGCGGGCGGCTTGAAACCGCGGAGCGGCGCTCGTGCCGGCATTCCGATACCACTTGAGCTTCCCCCAGATCGAGTTCGTCAAGATGTCTAGCGGCCCATCGCCGTCCCAGTCGGCCACTGAGATGGTCGTATAGCCCCACTTCGCCTCGCACGGCCCTTGGATCGAGCCGTTGCCACCGGCCTGGATTCGGATTTCCTCACCTCCAGCGCTCAAGCGTCTTGGTGCCGCGAATCTTGGCGGATAGCCCCCCAAGTGCTCGACAAAGCCAATCTGTCCGGCCGTGTTGCCTGCCACGATGTCCTCGTCGCCATCCCCGTCTAGGTCCACCGCCTGGGGCGTGACTAGCGCTCCGAACTTGACGAATTCCGCTTGCTGGCGAAAGTACTCCGGGTGCTCGAACAGCGGCATTCCTTGCGAGACCGTGCCAGTGTTGGCCACTAAGGCGACACGACCGTCCTCGTCGCCTACGATCAGGTCCACGTCTCCATCGCTGTCCCAGTCAACAGCGGTGGGCGTGATCATCTGCAAGTCCATTGTCAGACGCCGGCCGTCCCGCGCTAATCGCCGACCCGCCGCAAAGATGGGCTCGCTGCGACTGCCAACGTTCTGGAAGTACGTGAAACCGTCCAGGAATTCGCCGCAAATCAGATCCAAATCCCCATCGGAGTCGAAATCGGCAAGACTCGGGCTCGGCATTCCGTAAACGTCCACCGGTCGTCCCCCCGCATGGATCTTCGTCGGCTGGGAATAGGAGCCGTCGGCTTGGCGAAGCAACAAGTACACATAGCCGTGCAAGGGCCCGTTCGTCCACTGACCACGCTCGTCGAAAGCGTCGTCCCAGCCATACTCGCCCCAGTCGCCGACCCCGACCAGCAGGTCCAAGTCTCCATCCCCCTCCCAGTCTGCGACCTTCCACTGGCGGGCCCGGATCCTGCCGGCTGAGGCGTAGAGCTTGTCGGTTGGGACACCGAAGTCGGTCGGGTTCGAGAAGCCATCGGACACGAATGTGTCATGCCGCTGCCCAGGGGTCGTCACGATCGGAGGCCGGCCTTGGTTGTGCGAGACCTGCGCATTTGTCCGGTAGTCGGCAACGCGCACTCCGGCCAGGAATACTGGCAGGGCCCCTTCGCTGCCGGGGGGCGACGGATTCTCGAAAAAGTACGTTCCCTCGTAGGGAACTCCACCACTGGAGACCACGAGGTCCAGATCACCATCTCCGTCGTAATCCATCGGCAGCGGCCACGCCCACAGGCCGACCCCTAAGTCGACCGTCAGGCCGGGATTGTTGTAGAGAACTCGGGTCAGATCGGCAGCGTGGATAGGAATGGCCAAGATGCCGAGAGCAAGGAGGATGAACAAATGGCGCACCCTGTCAATGTGGCACCTTTGCGAACGGAGCCGCAAGCCCGTTAGCCACCGCCCCGCCCGACAGCGTTGAGTCGGTAGGGCTCGCCAGCAAGGTGCCGCATTCGACGTACTCGGCTCCTCCAAGGGGCGTGCCCAAGAAAGCGAGAGTGCCAGCTTGGCCACTGCTGCTAGTCCCAGAGAGCGGCCATCAAGGCGTTCAACGCTGTTCTTCCCCATCCCTGGTGCATTTCACGATGGCATTTCGAGGCTGATCATAGCCAAAGGAGCTTGCGACGGGTTGGGTAAGGAATCGCGGCAGACTGAGAGATCACGCGACGCTTAGCCGATAGTGCAGGCCAGCGAAGGCGACTCTCGGCCATCACGCCCCATCAGGATCGGCACAGTGTGTCTTCTGCTGCACGCTTGCAACCTCACGCCCTGCGGTAGCCGTCCCGAGACATCAGCTCAGTGTGCGAGAACGCAACCACGTTAAGTGCTGGTCGTTCCGACGATACGAGAATCTAAGAGGTTTAGACTCAACCTTCCGAACGGCAACCTTCGCACGCTCATGTCGCCCAGCGGTCGTCCGACTGGCCCTCTGCGGTCGCTCTCCGACTTCGGAGCACGCTTGCGATCCCCGCTAGTGTCGGGATCGCAACCATCCACAGGCAGGCGATAACCAGAAGAGCCAGATACCCGGGCGCTAGAACGATTGTGCCGGCCGATTCCGCAGCCTGATAAGCGATCGTGCCGGCAATCGCTCCGCCGGCCGCCCCAACGATGCGTCGCCTTCCGGCCCAACGGAGCGCCTCGTCCAGTGTCGTCGCGAAGTTGGCCCACAACAAGGCCATCCAAGCGGGCCATCCCGACCCCTCGTCGACCGGGAACCGAATCAAGCCTGAAGACATCAGCACGGAGTCAACAACCAAGCCAGCCACCACCACCCCAGCGACCAAGCCCGCGGGTGGCAGGCGGATCCCGAAACGGCGGGTCGACTGGATGGCGATCGAAGCGGCGAAAACCAGACAGCCCGGCCAGAAGAGCCCGTTGGAAGCGCTGTGGATCACCGTGAGCCAAGTGCACTGCCAGCAGACGAGATTGAGGACCGATCTCATACTGTCCGCCCGATCGGCAGTAACGGATCCGTGCGGTATGCCTCCGCAACAGACCCGATCTGGACAGACTGAGCCCGAGGATCTTCCAAGACGGCCTCGAAAAAGCACAGGTCGTATTCCCGGAGGGGCCGCGCCTCCGAACTAGAGAGGGTTCGGGCTTGTCGCAAGTAGCGGGAGAGGCTAGGGCGCCAGCGCATGAAGGCCTCGGCGCTGTGCGGCGTCCGGTGCTGCTGACTAGTCACGCTCAGTTCGGTGGCAGACACCACGGCCGTTCCGAGTGCGGCCATCGAGGAATGCGGCTGCCGGTTGACGCATAGCGCTGAATACAGATCGGCGGCCCGTTCTTTCCTCGCGGGGCGGCCGCGCCATCAGGATCGCTTGCACCAGCATTATGCCGTTCGGGCGAGCAACTGGTTGCGGTGGGCAATGAAGTCGACTAAGCGTTCGTGACCAACCTCCTCGATCATCTCGCTGGATACGACGTTGTTATGGGTAGTGTCGCATCGTCTCGGCAGTCCCAGCGTATGAGGTCCACTCGGCCCTTCGGCATTCGTGGCGGCCAATGCCACCGGTATTGGTCAGGACGTCGCAATCGCCGCTTGAGCGAGTGTCGAACCAACGGAGCTGCGAGGTCGGAAGACCCGCTCTCGTTCATTCGACGGCAGTGCCGCAGGAAGTCTCGGGCCCTCTGGAGTTCGATGCCAAGGGGAACGCCAGAGACAGATCCAAGGATTGATCCCATTTCGGAACACGGCCCATCCAAACTACGCATGGCCAGAACGACCCTGCGGCGTCGGGAAGCTTGGGCAAGATCGTGCCAAGGACACGGCGACACCTCCCTTGGGCGAAGTCCGTAGCTGCACGAATCAAGGAAGCTATTCGCGAGTCCCTGATTGTCTGGCGTCGCGGCTACGGCCTGGCAGGGCGGTAGCGAGTTCGCAGTCGCGTGGCAACCTAAGATCAGAAGGGTAGAATCCGGAATGCAGGGCAGGGAAGGGCCGTGAAGGACAGGTCGATCCGCGAAGTTCACGAGGAAATCGTCGAGGAGTTCGAGTTCCTCGACGACTGGATGGACCGCTATCAGCACATTATTGACTTGGGGCGCCAGTTGCCGGCGTTCCCGAAGGAGTTTCAAACCGACGAACATCGGGTGCGCGGGTGCCAGGCACAGGTCTGGATGCACTCCGAGTGTCTCAATGGCAGACTGCACCTTAAGGCAACCAGCGATGCCGCGATCGTGTCTGGCTTGATCGCAGTGCTTCTGCGCGCGTACTCAGGTTTTCCCGCCGAAGAGGTCTTGGCCGCTGGGCACAGATTCATCGACAGGATTGGCTTCACCCAGCACCTCAGCCCGACTCGAGGAAACGGCTTGTACGCCATGGTGCGGACGATCCGGCAGCATGCGGTTCGAGCGTGTCACACCCGGCATGGCCCTGGGTGACTGCGCTCGGCCGGATCGGACCACGAGCCTCTCGTGGCCGATCGCGTAGCGAAGTGGGCCTAGCGGTGAGTCTGAGTCGAGGGTTCGACGAGTGGAATCAGGTCGCTCACCAGAGAAATTGTTAGAGGCGGTGCAGTTGGTCTGCCCCGGCCAGTGGCGCACGACGTGCGATGCTGATGACCAATTCGCGACACCCAGCCGAGCCGGGGTGAGCGCGTGATGGGCGGGACCAACTTGCGCAAGGGCAAGCGTTCGATCAGCGCGGTTCGGTCCATCGCCGCCCGTCAGGTGCGCGACTATCAGGCTGGGCAGCCTGGATCCGTTTTCAACGATCCGGGATTTCGATTGAGTCTCGACGATGCCTACTTGGTCCAGCTGGAAGCTGTGCGGCTGCGCTTGGCCAGTGGAGAATCCGTGGCCGGTTACAAGATCGGGTGCGTGAGCGCGACAGTCCGGAAGCAGCTGGGCACTCAGCATGCTGTGTTTGGCCACGTATTCCAAGACGAGGTCAAGACTAGTCCCGCCCGGGTGGCTGCGTCGAACTACTCCGGGCTCGGTGTGGAGGGCGAACTTGCAGTGCGTCTCTCACAACGTCTCTCTGACCTAGATTCCCTGCGAGGAGCCCCCGAGAGCTTTGTAGCCGAAGTGCTCCCAGTGATCGAACTGCACAACTACGTCTTCCGAGGCGGTCATCCTCGGGCTGCCGAGGTCGTCGCGAACAACGCACTGCATGCGGGGATTGTTGTCCCGGCCGTCCGGGGCCCTCTCTGTCCGAATCTCGATGTTGGAATCCGCGTGCAGATCGGACAGCGGGTTGATGAGCAGGCGCTGGTCAACCCTTTCGCGACACTCCATGAGCTTGCGAGCCGTCTTGCCAGCTTCGACATCACCCCGCAAAACGGCGACATCTTACTGACGGGCTCGCCTCTTCCCTTGTACCGGGTCAGCTCAGGAGAGAACGTGTGGGTCCGATCCACAGACGGCCAGGAAGTGACCGCACTTATCGATTGACGCCCGCTGGCACCCATCGATACAAGGGCATCAAGACCAGGTCCTCCGACGAGCAGTTGCCTAGCAAGTCGATCAATGCGGTTCCCAAGTGGACCCGACAGCACGTTCGGAAGAGGACCGTCCCGTTCCTGCTCTGTCTAATCCTTGTCCTCGTTTGGACCGTACTTGCCCGATCCGGGGCAAGGCTCGCAATCGATGCACACAGAAACGGGGACACTGTCGAATTGTACTTCGCGATGGCATCCGTAGCCACGCTGCTTGCTCTTCTCATCTGGTTCATCTCGCCACGTCTGGGAGGCGAGTGGTTCCAGAGGCTCACGCATAGAATCTACGATACCGACGGCGATGTCGTTCCTTCGATCAGCGCGAATCAACATGTCCCGAAATGGCCCCCATACGTTCTAGCCGGTGCGTTCTTGGTGGGAGTGCCGATCTCAGTGCTGCTGACTCACTTGGGCTACCTGCCATACGGCTACTTGCAGCCGGTGTCGGCTCTGTATGTCGTACCGATTCTCATCGCAATCTTCGCTTCGATGCGCTCACATCTGAGTCTGTTCTTCCTCCTGTGGCCGATTCTATACTGCATTCACGCGGTCCTCATAGTGTCGGGAGTCCCGATTACATTCGTTGGACCATGCCGTACGTTGAACTTACTGATACCGACTGTGGGGTACGGCGCCCTCACCGGAGTTGTGGAGTTTCTAGCCGCTCAGCTTCCTCGGGACGCTATACGGGACGTGAAACAGTAAAAAGATACAAGCCCATAATGAGCAGACTCGGTAGGGTCTTTCGCGACTCAATCAGGCTCAAATGCCGATTGTCAGGGAGACGGATTACGGAAGACCCACGCGAAGGCGTTCACGACGTCTCCGCCTACTGTAATAGAGGACCGGGTCTGTCGGATCACCCGACCCGGCATCGGGTGGTCATTCGAGAAGGTGAGCCCCGTGACAGCGACGGTACCACTGGGCGTGTCGGTGATCCCTTCCAATATGTCCCTCCCAGATCCTCCGCAGAATGTGCCAAACGAGAGATCTGTGAGTCTAGGCGAGAAGACCGCGACGAAGCCATCGGTCTGACCACCGTAGCTGTCCTGAACGGCGTTTCGGACGGGCAGATCGGCGGATGCCGTCAGGCCCACTAGCCAGACCCTACCGTGCGAATCCACTCTGACGTTTTCACCATCGAATCCGCTCGAGTCATCCTGTGAGCCGCCGAAGTAGGTCAGTCGCAGATGCTCATAGCCAGAACCGTCAAGTGTTGCTACGAAGCTGTCTAGCCCTCCGTGAGCCATTCGCTGAAACGCATTGTCGCTGGCTGGCAAGTCCCCAGAGTCGGTGACGCCGGCCACGACCGGCGCACCAACGCCGTCCACGGTCACTCCCCATCCTGAATCGTCGCCGGACCCGCCAAGGTACGTCGAGAATGCAATGGTCAGATCCGAGACCTCGATGCGGGCCAAGAACAGGTCGCTCGCACCGCGCAGGTTTGGTTGGACTGGGTGATGGACCGGGAAGTCGTTGGACTTCGTGAAGCCAACGGCGAAGACTCCTCCTTTGCCATCAAGCTCGATGCCGGTTAGCTTCTCTTCTGAACTGCCACCGAAGACAACTGAACGGTGTGACGATGGATTTGAGAGTCGCCACGACGAGATGAATGCATCGGCGTGGCGATCAGCGGCGTTGGTCTGACCTGGAAAGTCAGCCGATGTCGTCGTTCCTCCTACCACCACGCCTCCGTTCCCGTCAAGTTTCACCGCATTGCCAACATCGTCCCCGGCACCACCGAGATACGTTCCGTATGCGACTTGGCCGTCGGGAGCCACGGCGACTAGGAATGCATCGCTCCGGCCTCCCCCAAAATGGGGCTGCACAGCATCGTCTGTCACCGGCAGGCCGGGTCCCCGTGCCAGCCCAGTCACGAATGCACGACCATCTTCGTCTGTCGTAATCCGAAGTGCGGCTGTCAGCGCTTCCGCCTGAACGCGCGTGGCATATGCGACGTTCCCTCGCTGCAAGTCCAGACGCAGTACATACGCGGCCATCGTGCCTCCGCGACGCTGTGATCCCGCTATCTGAATAGGTAGGTCGCTCTCCGGGGAATGGCATGCGAGAAACAGGCTTCCCCGCCACAGGGCGGGGTCGTCGCAGTCGGCGACTCCGAGATAGGTGCTCCAGGTCACCATCGGCTTCACTGGAGAATCCGCTTCGCTCAGCGCGACACAGCATAACGGGATCGCCCAGCGCAGCATTCTCACTTCGTCCTATTCTATTCTCGGCCTCAAAGTTGCCACGGTTTGGACCGGTGTTCCAGCTGCCAACGTTAGGGCAGTCTCGTTCCTTGATGAAGTCGGGATGCTGTGCTGACTGCTACGGACGAAGAAGTTACTTTAGGAGTGGCAGTCTTGACACAACCACAATTGAACTTCGATCATCATTCTTGGGAGTCTTCCAAACTAAACCCAATCGCCGCGCGAGAAGCCTCGGTATGGCCACCTCTGAGAGATACCACGGAGTCAACGCAATCGATGATACCAACCGGACTGGCGATCCGCCATGGACGGTACCTCAATAGAAGAGAATACTCTGCCCGCTCGTAGCAGGCAGTTCCCGGCTACCGTTAACAGAATTCGCGTTCGAGCAGAGACTCAGTCAAATGTCCACAGTGCCAGCGAATCGACATCCTTCACGAACATCCTCTTGCCGGTGATGGCCGGCTGGGCCCAAGTGGCGGTGTCCGCGACCGAGTACCGTCTCAGCTCATCGAACTGCGACCCGCTGAACTCGGCAACAACTAGCTCCGCGTCGTCGTTAAGGAGAAAGAGCAGCTCGTCGGCTTTGACCACGGCTGTATTCTCAGCAGTCCTTGGCGGGCCGAGCCACAGGACGCGGCCCGTAGTTGCATTAACGGCGAAGTACTGGCCTCTCGAACGGTGGGAGAGACCAAACAGTATGCCGTTGAGCACGACTGGCGTGCTGGTATACATTGAAACTTCCGCTGTTTGCCAAGCAGTCTCAGTTGTCCACTCACCGTTGGCCCGAATGACGTTGAACGCCGTAGTGCCGAAGTTGTGGCCGCTGACTATGACGGTATCGCCGTGGACGACTGGCGTGGGCCCTCCCGTCGTTCCGTTCCAAGGATAGCTCCATAGCAATTCACCCTCGGGAAAGGAAACTCCGATTACGCTGTTCGTAGTGATTGTTACTACTTGGGACATGTCGGCGAATTCGGCCAGAATTGGCGAAGCGAAGAACCCAGCGTTTCCGACCGTCCATACAACCCTTCCCGTGAGGACATCGAACGCAGTCAGTGGGCCATA
The DNA here is from genome assembly GCA_028819235.1 of Bryobacterales bacterium. Classification (GTDB taxonomy): domain Bacteria; phylum Acidobacteriota; class Terriglobia; order Bryobacterales; family UBA6623; genus VXMF01. The sequence continues at coordinate 48,541 of JAPPMC010000191.1, read as the reverse complement.
GTTTCCAGGATGAGCAACAACGATTCCTTCGCCAGCAAGTGGCGAGGAGGCCGCCCCGAAATATGGTGGCTCATCTGGACGTTCGGTCTGCCAGAGCAACTTGCCGGCACCGACATCAAATGCAGTGACTGTCCCGACGATGCCCAACGTGAAGAGCCTCCCATCGCTGTATGCAGGAGTCGCCTTCGGTCCGGCTCCGTGGGCCGCTGCGGGATCACTGGGCATGTAGGGCACGGCATAGCCCGATTGCCATAGTTCCTCACCAGTCTTGGCATCGATAGCCGCAACAACCTCTCGTCCCTCCCTCCTGACGAACGAGTAAACTAATTCCCCAACCACCAATGGTGTCGCGTATCCTTGGCCAATGTGGACCTTCCACTTGCGCCTCAGCACCGCAGGCCAGCGGCTTGGCCGGACAAACACACTGGCAGCTCCGTCTCGATTCGGACCCCGCCACTGTGTGTAATCTGTGGATCCATGTTGGGCATCTCCTCCACCGGAACACCCCATCAAGAGCTGTGCAACAGCGGCCATGGAGACCTTCTGGAGGACGCTGAGAGAGGATCGTGAGACGTTCATTCGGCGGTTCTACGTCATCCCGCCCCAAGGGCCATGGCGAGGGATGCGCTGTTCGGCAGGACTCGGACCTAGATCTTCCGCATTAGTCCAAGGGATGGTCTGCGCATGGCGAGACCGAGTGCTCTTGCCAATGCAGCGGTGTCGGCAGTGCTCAATACGGTCGTACGCGCTCGGGCAGGGGGTCTCTGGCCTCGATCGACTTCCGGATCAGCACGACACGCATTTGGTCAAGCAGGTCGGCGTGCGATTCGGATGCAGCCAAGTTGCGCAATTCGTGCGGGTCGGTCGAATAGTCGAACAGCACCTCCTCCCCTCGCTCGTCGATCCAGTACTTTGCGGACTTTGTGCGGATCATGCGGTTCGAGACGGCCTGCATGTAGATCACGTCCCTGCCGCCCCCGCCTGCCATGACGGGAAGCAGAGATGTCCCCTGATTGCCCTTGGGCAGGTCGATCCCCAGCATGTCCAGCAGCGTTGGCATGATGTCGACGATCTCAACCAACTCGTCCGACGCCACGCCGGCCGGCACACCGGGCCCGCGAAAGATGAGCGGGATCCGCAGCGCGCCGTCGAATGGCCGACCGCTCTTTCCTGTGAGATTGTGGTCGCCTAGGTAGTCTCCGTGGTCGCTGGTCACGACGAAAACCGTCCGATCGGCGATCCCGGCGTCCTCAACGACCTCCATGATCCGTCCGATGTTCTCGTCAAGGTGCGAGACCATCGCATAGAAGTACGTACGGTAAGAATCCCAAGTATCTTCTGAGATCTGGAGAAGCCTCTTCATGGTGGCTGCCAACCCGGCAGGCAGCAGTTCGATCTCCCCAGGCGAGTGGCGCCGCTCAGGCAGTGCCCGTCCGTCGTACAGCCTAACTGCGGACTCCGGCGGGTTTAGGGGTGGATGTGGCGCATAGAACCCCGCATGCACGAAGAACGGGCGGTCAGGCTGGCGGTCGAGCGTGTCGCGGATGAAAGTGATGGTCTCGGTAGCCACCCAAGACGCATGGGTCGTGCGATCCTCGCCCTCGAAGGTATAGTGCTCGAAGGGTGGCCTCTCGCCGGGCATCGTGACCCGAGCGTTCTCCCGGACATCCTTTCCTTGGGCCCATAGCCACCGCCCATATGCGTCGTCGTAGCATCCGGGCTCGTCGGACAGGCGCATCTGGTGAAAGCCGTAAGGGGGGTGCGGCTCCCTGTGGTTTCGGTCCTTATGGGGCCAGAAGTGCAGCTTCCCCATCTGGCCGGTGTAGTAGCCTGCCGCGCGCAGGACGTGGGTTAGAGTGACCTCGTCCTGCGGGAGCTTGATGCCATTGCTGATCACGCCGTGGGCGTGGGGGTAGCGCCCAGTCATCAGCGAGGCGCGATTCGGCGAGCACGCCACACCGACAGTGAAGTGGGACCTGAACGTGACTCCCTCCCGCACCAGTCTGTCCATGTTCGGCGTGACTATGGCTTCGTTTCCGTTCGCGGCGACGTGATCCCACCGAAGGTGATCCCCGGTGATCAGAATCACGTTGGGCGAGTCGGTCATTCGGATGCCGGCTTCAGGAGGAAAGTACTCGGCTTGCGCCACGCAGCGCGGTGCGCTGGCGCTGACGAGTGCAACGAAGATCAGACACTTCGTTAGCGCAGACCGACACCTGTCGGGCAAACCACGCGATCGATGGTCGGACGTGCTAGCGGCTGGCGAGGCTGTCATGGCAGCTATCCTATCGGAGCGATCAGGGGTCGGCGCCGCCGGACAGCCTCACGGCCAGTTCAGTCCCCGGCCGCCTTCTGGAGGGCAGTACGACGCGGATTGCTGGTACGCCAGAGTCGGCGCAGCCAGAAGCCGAAGTCGTCTAGGAGCACATAGTAGGTCGGCAGCACGATCAGGGTGAGTACGGTGGCGGCCATGAGCCCGCCCATGACCGTGCGAGCCAGCGGGTAGTAGCTCATCCCTGCCAGGCCAGCGTCGCCCCATGCCAACGGGACGAGGCCGACGATGGTGGTCGCAGCGGTCATGCAAATGGGCCGCAGCCTCTCCTCGCAACCCCTGAGGATGGCGCTGCGGCGGCCGAGGCCCTGCCTCCGCAAGTGATTGATGTGATTGATCAGGACGATGCCGTTGTTCACGACAATGCCGTTCAGGATCAGCAGGCCTACTTGGGCCATCACGCTGAAGGCCGTGCCGGTCAGGAGCAAGAATGCGACGATTCCGACCACTGAGAACGGCATTGCCAGCATGATCGCGAACGGGTGCAAGAGCGACTCGAACAGCGCGGCCATTACGAAATACACCATCATCAGAGCCAGCAGCATGCTGAACACAAAGTCTTGCGCGTCTTGGTCCTGCTGGGCCGAGAAGAATCCCTTGCTCCAGCGATAGCCCGGTTCGTAGGGCAGCCCGTTAAGAACCTCGTTGAATGCCTCTCGACCCTCTTCGACCTGGGATCCCCGGTACACCGCGTTTATCTCGGCGAAGGTTCGCCGATCCTCTCGGTTCAGGCTCCCGACTACACGATCCAGACTGAGGTCGGCAACGTTCTCAAGCAGAACCTGCCTGCCGCCCGGCGAAGTCCCTACGACCAAGGACTCTAGGTCCTCTACGCTCTGCATGTCGGCCGGGTCCAGCCCGATCCAGAGCTCCACCTCGCCCTCGGGAGTGCGGAAGTTTCGCATCCGCTGCGACCGCACGGTGAGCCCGAGCACCCTTGAGACGGACTGCGGAGAGATATCGTATCGACGGGCGAGATCGCGCCGGAGGCGAACGCTGACCTCGTCGCGCATTCCCGAACGGGCAAAATACACCTCGTTGAACCCGTCGACTTCGAGCAGCCTCTCCCGAGCTGTCTCCACCAATTGGATGAGGACGGACGGGTCCTCACCGTAGATGTTCGCGCTGATGAAGTTTCTCGCCCCTCCGCCCTCTTGGCCGAGCTCGATCCTCGCCCCCGGGATCACCGGCAAGAGCTCGCCGACCTGCCGCCGGATGTCACCGATCTCGTCAGCAGGGATGTCCTCGGCCTGCAGGTAAGCGCGGGTCCACGCCCAGTTGTTCCCGAACGAACTTGAGGTCGACTTGAGGCGGAAGCGATCGGCGTTGCCATGGAGAAACTCCTCCACCGGCGTCACGAAGTCCCTCTCGATCTTTGCGTAGTGATAGTTCTCGCTGAAGTCGTACTCTATGCGCAAAGAGGCGCTGGCGGACTCGTCAGGTGAATTGTCCGGCACGACCTCCAAGAGCGCCCAGCCCGCTAGGCCCAACACAGCCGGAACGCCGATCATGCCAACGAAGTGCCGATTGTCCAAGTGCCAGTTCACCACTCGCAGGTAGCGCTCCATCCTCGACACTCCTGAATCCAGCCCCCGCCCGGGAGTCAGGTTCTGCGCGGCCCGCCGAGTGATCCCGGCAAGCGAGCCCCAGATTCGGGATTCGCCTACAACCGCGGGACGCAAGCCTTTCTTTAGCGACAGAAGCCTGTTCGCAGCGAGCGGGATGAGCGTCAGCGAAATGAATAGGGAGCAGAGCAGGGCAAAGATGATTGAGATCCCTGCATGACTCAGCATGATCGCGATCTGGGATTCCTCCTCGAACAGCAGCGGAACGAAGACGATCATCGTCGTTGACGTTGCCGCGACTACCGCGAGGCCCACCTCGCTAGCCCCATGCCGGCATGCTGACCGCGCGGTGCAGCCGTGCTCGGCCTTCTGCAGGATCGCCTCCAACACCACCACAGCGTTGTCGACGAGCATGCCCGCCGCCAGCATCAGGCCCATCATCGACAGGACGTTCAGCGAACCGCCGCTGAAGTACAGAAGGCCGATCGCCGTGACCAGCGAGAAGGGGATCGCAAGACCGATCGCGAGGCTGGCCCGCAGTTGGCGCAGGAAGGCGAACAGGACCGCGACCGCGAGGACGGCACCGAAGAATCCGGCCCGCACGAGTTCGCCCAAGCCGTTCTCGATCTCTTCCCCGGCGTTGTGCCACCAGCGGGCTTCGAGCCCATCCATGGTCGGATCGGTGCTCCACACCTCGAACTGCTCCAAAATGCGATCGACAACCTCAACAGTGTTGGCCTCGCCAGTCTTCTGGATTGACAGCCCAACCGCCTGAACTCCGTTCTGGTGCCGGCCGGAGTTGCGCGGCCGTTGGCTGAGGACCACGTCGGCAACGTCGGAGAGCAGGATCCCCCGCTGCCCGACCGGGAAGCCCGCGATGGAGTCGACCGAATCCAGCGCCCCCTTGCTGATCGCCGTGAACCGCCTGCCTCCGTCTGTCACTCGTCCAAGCGAGAGATCGAGGGCAGAACCGTTGATTGCCTGATAGAGGGCGCCGACGTCGACTTGGTGCCGCTTGATGTCATCCATCCGCAGGTAGATCTCCACCTGTCGGCGGTCCGTGCCCCAGAGCTCCACATCCCCGACACCGGGAATCCGCATGAGGGGCTTCCTAACACGGGTGTCGATGAAGTCGAAGTCTTGGCTCAAGTCCCGTTCCGCCGAGAGCGTGCCTTCCAGGATCGGGATCTCGTCGGTGGAGAAATTGCGTACGTCAACCTGTCGGAGGTCTTCCGGGAGTTCGTCACGGATCTGGTCCAGCTTGTCGCGGATCGCCATCCTCAGCATCGACGTGTCTGCACCCATGCCGCACCAGATCTGCAGGCGCATTCCGCTGGCCGACGACATGGAATTCATGCGCTTAATTCCGGGAACCGTCGCTAGTGCCTCTTCGATCGGCGTGGTGATCGACTCCAGCACTTGGGCCGGTGTGGCATTCGCGTAGTCGGCGTAGACGAACATCACCGGCGCGTCGAACGACGGCACGAGCATTAGCGGGATCCGTCCGAGTGCGATGACCCCCATCACCATCAGCAGGACAAAGACCATGCAGATCGTGACGGGCCTGCGGATCGCCAGGTCGGCCAATCGCCCGCCGGAGCTCCCCGCGGGGGGCCTGTCGTCGCTTGCCGTCACATCAGCTCCGGGCAAGGCCGCCTGCTGACGGCATGGATCGCTCCGAGGCCCGGCCAATGCTCGTCCGTTCTGGAGCAGCGGAAAAGCTCTTGCGGTCCACGATCTCGTACACGACGGGGATGACCAGCAGCGTGAACGGCGTGGACGTCAGGAGCCCGCCGATCACGGCGACAGCCATCGGTGTGCGCACCTCGTCGCCCTCTCCCCAGCCGAACGCCATGGGCACGAGGCCGAGCAGTGTCGTGAGGGTGGTCATCAGGATCGGGCGCAGTCGGACACGTCCCGCCCGCAGCAGCGCCTCCCGCTTGGCAAGGCCGGCCTGCCGCAGCCGGTTCGTATAGTCCACCAGCACAATCCCGTTGTTGACAGCGATGCCCGCGAGAATGACGGCGCCGAGAAGGACTACCACGCTCAGCGTCAGCCCCGTGAACGCGAGGAGAAACACCACACCCACCAGGCCCAGCGGCACGGTGAGGAGAATGATGAACGGGTGCAGCAGGGACTCGAACTGGGAGGCCATCACTAGGTAGACCAGGAACACCGCAAGGCCTAGGGCGAACATTAGACTGCGGAAGGACACCTCAAGCTCCTCGTTCTGCCCGCCGATGCCGGCTGTCGCGGCCTGAGGGAGCTCGCCGCGAATGTCTGCGAGCATGGCCCGGATCTCGTTTGACACGCTGGCCACGTCGCGCCCGCTCAGGTTGGCGGTAACGACCGCCGCCCGCTGCGACCTGATTCGGCGGATCTCTGCCGGACCGCTGTGGACCTCGATTTCAGCGACCTGATCCAGCCGTATCGGGACGAAAGGCCGGGCGATCTCCGATCGGTCCCTATCCCGTCTCGCGTCTTCGTCGCGATCGGCAACGGGCCGGGCAGCCGGCACCCCAGTTTGGGGCGACCGCCCACGGGCATCTGGAGACGAGGCCTGCCCGGGACGGCTGTTCACCACCATGCTCCTGATGTCGCTTATGGCATTCCGATCGGGCTCGTCGACTTGCACCAGGATCTCGATCTGGCGATCTCCTTCGCGGTATCTTGACGCGACATCTCCCCGGATTTTGTTGCGCAGCACCCGGGCAACCTGCTCTTCTTGGAGCCCTAGCCGGCTCAACCTGCGCCGGTCGAAGCGCACCTGGACCTCCGGGTTTCCGGCCCTTGTGGTGGTCTCGATGTCGCGCAAGCCGTCGATCCGTCCCAAGCGCTCGGCAACGAGCGCAGCAGCATCTCGCTGGTCCTCGATCTCGTAGGCGAACACCTCGACCTCGACCGGGGTCTTGAAGCTGAACAGGGCCGGGCGCTGAAAGCGCGGCTGGGCTTCGGGGACTTCGGCGATGATGCGCCGAACGCTCTGGATGACCTCATTCTCAAGGCGGTCATCCTCCCTGTCCCGCAGCACAACATGCAAGGTGCCCACGTGCTCTTCGAGGTCGCCAGAGGCAAACTGGTTCTCTAGGCTGCCCCCCACGCTGGAATAGACCGTCTCGACTCCTGGAACGGACAGCACTCTCCCCTCGACTTGCTGCATCAATCGATCCGTGGACTCCAGCGGACGCCCCTCCGGCAGGGATACCTGAAACGAGAACTGGCCCTGAGCCAGGGTCGGGATCAGCTCCGCCCCAAGAACCTGGAACAGTGCCAAGGCCGCCACCACTGCGCCCGCCACGATCGCCATTACGGCCCCCTTGGACTCGAGAGCCCTTTCCAGAGCACGGTCATAGCGGCCCTCAACGGCCGTGAAGGCGCGGTCGAAAGCCCCCAGCAGCGGCGTCAGGCCCCAGAGGACCTTCTCAGAGCTCAGCGACAGCGCCTTGCGTGCGTCCTGAACAATGATTCTGGGGGCCTCCCGGCTGGCGAACCGGGCGGCCTGGACGAGCCATCGAGGAAACCGCTGCACCCCCGGAACGGCGCGCTCGCCGGGCTCAACTCCCATCTCGCGGTCGGACCGCAGCCTAGCGGCAAGCAGGGTCGGGATCACCGTGAGCGCCACCGCCAGCGATGCAAACAGAGCGAACGTGATGGTCAGCGCCTGGTCGCGAAAGAGCTGCCCGGCAATCCCCTCCACGAACACCAGAGGCAGGAACACGGCCACCGTGGTCAGGGTCGACGCCGTCACCGGCATGGCAACCTCCTCAGTGCCCGCCGCGACCGCCTCCGCGGTGGCGACTCCGGGCCTGCGGTGTCGATGCACGGCCTCGAGCACAACGATGGAACTGTCCACCAGCATTCCGACACCCAAGGCCACGCCGCCGAGAGACATGATGTTCAGGGTTATTCCGGCCTGATACATCGCGGCGAATGTCGCCATCACCGAGATCGGGATGGCAGCGGCGATGATCGCAGTGCTGCGCGCGTCACGTAGGAACAAGAACAGCACCAAGGTGGCGAGAAGGCCCCCGACCAGAGCCGCCCACAGGACGTTGTCGACGCTGCTGCTTATGAATCGAGATTGGTCGTAAACGACCGAAGTCTCCACTCCCGGGGGGAACGTCGGCTCCTTCTGGACAGCTTCGAGGCGAGCCTGCACGGCCTCGGAGACGATCACCGTGTTGGCGTCGCCTTCCTTGTACACCGCCAACTCGACGCTCTCTCGGCCGTTGAAGCGAGCGATGACATCGCGCTCCTTCGATCCCCGCCAGACATGCGCAATGTCCTCAAGCAGGATCTTTCGCCCGTCCTGGTCGGACACCACGATGCCGCGCACCTCGTCAACCGAGCGAAACTCGTTGACCATCCGCACCATGTAGTTCATGTCGAGGTCGTAGAGGCTGCCGCTGGCTTGGTTGAGGTTCTCCTCTCTCAAAATCTGAGTGACGCGGGTGATCGACAGTCCGAGTTCAGCAACGCGCCGCTCATCGAGCTCGACACGGATCTGCTCCTCGCGGCCACCCGCAACCTTGACCGCAGCGACGCCGTCCACCGATTCGACGCGCTTGCTGAGATCCCGCTCTGCGATGTCCCGCAGGCGCGCCATCGAGAGCTCTCCATGGACCTGAATGCGCAGGATCGGGTCGTTCGACGGGTCGAAGCGCAGGATGACGGGACGTTCAGCGTCTTCGGGGAACTCGATCAGGTCGAGCTTCTCCCGGACTTCGACGCCCGCCTGGTCCATGTTCGTGTTCCAGTTGAACTCCAGCACCACCTCGGATTGGCCCGGGCGCGACACGGACGTGATGCGCGTCAGGCCTCCGACAACCCCGACGGACTCTTCCACGCGGCGCGTCAATAGGGCCTCGATCTCCTCTGGAGCGGCATCCTGGTAGTCCGTCTGGATGGTCAGGGAAGGGTAAGAGATCCGCGGCAGAAGGTTGAGGGGCAGCCGCTGGAGCGACACATAGCCGAACAGCGCGACCGCCGTCACGGCCATGAGGACTGTGACAGGGCGCTGGATCGCTACCCGAGTCAGATGCACCGTGCCCCCGTGATTCCCGCGCCGTCCCATCCGGACGGACGATTGAGGCTAGTTGGCAACCACCCTGGTCCTGTCGCCATCCCTGAGCTTGCCCTGTCCCGCTATCACGACCGTCTCCCCAGCCTCGACACCCCGCCGGACCTCGACTACGTCGGCTTGCTGGTATCCCAGCTCGACCGGTGCGCGACGTGCGGTCAGCTCGTCGTCAATCACGACAACGAGAGTCTCGCCAGCTTCCTCGATCACCGCCTGCTTCGGGATGAGGATCGCGTCGTCGAGTGAGTCGGTCTCGATCTCCACTCGGACGAACGCCCCCGGTCGGAACGCGGGGAGGGACGGCGAGCAGCGGACCGTCACCTTGACTGTGCCTGTCTCGTCGTCGACCACAGGGCTCACGCGCTCAACCGAACCACGCGCCTCATCCTCTCCCGGACCTCCAAGGCGAAGAGTCGCCGTCTGCCCCGGGCGGGCGTCTCGCGAGGCAGCCTCCGGCAGGTAGACATCGGCATAGAGCGGCGAGAACGCCCCCAGTTTGAAGAGCGCGTCAGTGGTTCGGATGGACTGCCCAAGCTCGACTGTCCGCTCCGTGATGCGGCCGGTGAACGGGGCGGTAATTGCCGACTGGGAAATCTCGAGCTCCACCTTTCGGATCTCCGATTCGAGCTCGTCCATCCTGGCGGTCGTCTCGCGCACGGAGGACTCGACCGCGCGCAGCTCGTGAGAAAGGTCCTCGACCTCATGTCTCTGGATCGCAATCTCGGACTCGGCCAAGAGCCCCAAGCCGAAGGCTTCCTCGCTGCGGATGAGCTCATCCCGCTTGTTGCGCAGCTTGGCATTTGTCTGCTCGGCCCGGATGCGGGCGGCCTCCAGCTGGATCCGTGTCTGCGCGAGTCGCTGGCGCGTTAGCTCGAGATCGATCTGCAGCCTCCTGTCGTCGATCCGGCAAAGAACCTGGCCAGTCCGGACAGAGTCCCCCTCTTCAGCGAGCACGGCCGTCACGATGCCCGTAACCTGTGCCGCCACTCCGACCTCTCGTCGGGCCCGCAGGTTGGCTGTCGAGCCCAAGATGTGGGATATGGGCCCGCGCGTCGCTAGCGCAGTAGTTACCGGGACTGCCTCTTCTCGTGCTTCCTCGTCTGCGGAAGTGCTCTCTGCGCCGTCGCCATCGGCCAGCCGTGCGTTCGCAAAGTATGCCCCAGCGGAGAGCAGGGTCACCCCCAAGAGCGAGACGTAGGCTTTTGTTCGGGCGGACATTGAAGAAGAGGGGGCGGGCCTCGGACCGTGGAGCCGATTAGAACTGTTGGACGCTTGAGCCCGCTGTTTGGTTAACCCCGCGACCCGAAGGCGGGTTGCAGTCCGGCTCTCTCATTGTCGACCTTGGGGGTGCGCTCTTGGACTGCTGCTACGCTGTGCCGGGACCAAGGCTATGTGCGGACGGCTCACGCAAGACGTAACCGGGGACGATCTGGCTGATCTCTACGGCCTTGACGAGGATGACCTCGAGGTTCTGCCCCGCCAGCGCTGGAACGGTTGCCCTACTCAGGATTTCGCCATCTGCCGCTTGGGTCCGCACGACCGACGGGCGATGGAGATCCACCGGTGGGGTTTGGTTCCATCGTGGGCACGAGACCTCAAGATTGGCCCCCGGCTCATCAATGCGCGGGCCGAGACAGTCGACTCCAAGCCGTCATTCAGGGCGGCGTTTGCCCGCCGCCGCTGTCTCGTCCCGACCAACGGCTGGTTCGAGTGGCAGCGTACGGGTGCAGGCAAGCAGCCCTGGTGGATCTCCATGCGGGAATCGCCGTTTTCGTTCGCTGGTTTGTGGGAGGTCTGGGACCGCGGCCTGGGTGCCGTGCCGACGTTCACGATCCTTACCTGTCCGGCGGCTCCCTCGATGGAGTGGCTTCACCATCGCCAGCCCGTGATCGTCCCTCGATCCGGATACCAAGCCTGGCTGTCGGCTTCATCGGAGCCGCGCGAGCTGCTCACCCTGGTCCGAGCGCCAGAGGAGGGGCCGTTTGAATTCCGCCGTGTCGACCGGCGGGTGAACAGCCCGAAGAACGATAGCCCGGACCTGCTGGACCGAGTCTGAAATCGAGTCGCTCCTGTCGGCTCTGCACGAGCCGACGCCTGTTCTGGTGCCACGCCCAGAGTCTGAACGCTCGTCGGCCGACCAAGCCAAGCGTCGCGCCCACAGAATCGGCAGGGTATATCCAACAAGCGCCGGCTCAGTCGTCCGGGACCGGCAACACCTCCGGAAGCGGGATTCCGGCCCGCTTCATGAGTTCAACGGCGTTGCCACGCTTGGCAGGCCCTGCTTTCAACTTGTAGTCGAAGTGCATGTCGCTGCCTTTCAGGACGTCTTGAAAGTGCATGTTCGTGACCGAGCGGCTCTGCAGTTCGGCCCACTTCGTCACGTTCCGATCGTGGGTCGACAGGACCGCCAGCGCGTGCCCGCTGTTTGCCAAGAACTCCATCAGCGCAACGGCGCCCGCGAACCGGTCGTAGGAATTCGTGCCCGCGAAGAGCTCGTCGACCAGCACGAGGGTCTGACTGCCAGCCCGAATCCTCTCTAGCACCATCCTGATCCTCGCAAGCTCGGCCGCAAAGCGGGACTCCCCTTTCTGGAGCGAATCTGTTACCCGGATGGACGCAACGGTCATCATCGGAGACACGGTCAACCGCCGCGCCCGCACAGGAGCCCCGGCATACATCAGGGCCATATTGATACCAATGGACCGCAGCAGCGTGCTCTTGCCAGCCATGTTCGCGCCGCTGACCAGCAGGACGGGCCGTTCCCGCCCGATTTCGACGTCATTGTCTACCGCGTCCGGGCCCAGCAGCGGGTGGGCGAGCCCCTCGGCCCGGTACAGCGCCCGTTGATCGCTGATCTCCGGATAGCAGTAGCCGGGGTTCTCGAACGCGAACGAGCTGAGCGAGAGGTACACCTCGAACCTTGCGATGGCCGCGATCCAGCCGGGCAAGCGCTCCGAGTGGCGCTGCATCCAGGCCTGCACGGCGAGCGCCGTCTGGGTCTCATACATCACGAGCGGCCCGACCAGCGCCACCACCTGGTTGCGACGCGCCTCGTAGTAGGAGATGCGGCGGAACAGGCCCCGCAGAGTCCGGCTGGCGGGCAACCCGTCAGACTGCAGCGCATCCGTCAGGTCCCGAAGCTTGCGTGCGTCAAATCGCTGATCCTCCAGCAGCCGCAACAGAGCCATCACCCGGTCGACCTGCGCAGCCGCCCGTTCCACACCTTCGAGTCCAGTCACCAAGTATCGTCGTCCGTAGCTCCAGAGCGCCAATTCGACTGCCAACAGCACTGCCAGAGCTGACCAGCCTATCGGCGTCGCCTCGATTGCCAGGCCGGCCAAGGACGCCACTACCAGCAAGCTCGCAAGGCAGCAGGCCCATCGAAACCAGCGCGGAACAACCCACTCGCCCTCCATCGCCCACTGGCGAAGCACGTCGGTGAGGACTTCTGCGCGCGTCCGCGCAGCTTCCACGAAGAACCGCTCTCGGAAGTCCACCTGTGGCGCCAGTTCCCGCACGGCCTGCTGCCGCTGCAGGATTCGCTCCTTCCCGGCCACGTTGAGGAATGCAGCGGCCAGCAGCCTCGCCCCCATCGTCGTGCACGCGATGTTGACGAAGTCCACCAGTCCCTGGGCACCCGTGATGTCCGCGTCGGTCGCATAGGGGTGGTTCTCGTCCTCGGCGGCGAAGCGCCGCGCGTCAAGGCCTACGATCCTCGATCTCCCCAAGCCCAGGTGCTTCGGCAAGTACAGGACCTGCGCGAGCGTGGCACGCAGCGAAAGCCGGTCGATTCTCCGGAAGATGCCGCTCGAGGCCAGAAACAGAACAAGGAGCGTCCCGACTGTGTGCCACCTCAGGGTGGGAACGGTCGTCTCCACCAGCCACAGTAGGGCCAAGCTCAGACCCGCGGCGACCAAGCGGCAGTTCCCCAGCCTCACCCTCAGGCGGTTCAGTCGGGCGCAGGTAGCCTCCTTCTCCTCCAGTCGCTGCCTGTAGACTTCTGCGGGATCCATGTTCGAGTGCCAGAGTGCCCGGGCGGAGCGCGGACCGCCCGCCGACCGGACCATCCGCGAGCCTCTCAAACGCTGCCTAGGCAGCCGGCCGGAGCATTCCGGTGGCTATCGTCGTTTTGGGCCAGACGGCCCCAACCCTTTAGTATCGGGCAAGCTACCCGGCCCGGTCCTTGTGCGCTTTCTGACCCTCGGTCCGGGTCCGCTGGCCGGATCGGACGCTCTCAACCCACTCGGCCGGTTCAAAGCCCCAGTAGTGGCAAACCAGCACTTGGCCCTGTGTCTCAAGGACGTCCCCGACGCCGAGGGGCCGAACGCCGGGATCGGTCGGGTCCTCACCCCCCTCCCGCAAGGTTTTCCAGACCTCGTAAGGCGACGACGCTGCCCGGGTCGGCCCAGGCGTGTAGTGGGCCCTCCGGAGGCGGAATGGTGGCTTCGCCGGGGCCGCGGCCCGGTACTTCTTGGCGCGGTCAGGCACCAGGTACAGGATCTGGAAGGTTGCCATCTCTTCCCGGAGCCATTGTCACCGAAGGCTCTCTCCTCGGCGAAGGGCCCGCCGAAGGTCAGGTCGACGTGGGCCTGTCCGCGGGTTGCAGAACGGGCCCGCCTCTCAACCGCGATTCCACGAGCATCTTTGTGCCCGCATAGGAGAAGCCCGCCAAGAACAGCAGGATCACCGGCAGCCCGAGCCAGTGGCCTATGTGCACTGCCGTACCCAGGCAAGCCGCAAAGTACCCAGTGGCCAAAAGGTTGGCCCAGACCCTCCATCCCCCCCTCGGCCGATAGGTCCGCCGCGCGCGCGCTGCCACCGTGCCGTCGGCAGTGTACTTGGCGGTCCGCTGGAACTCCGAGCGAATCCCGAGGAGTGCTCCAAGCACTGCCTGGCTGTTGCTGATGGCGAGGCCGATTCCGTTGGCCACGACCGCCGGGATCAGCCAAACGTGCCGGAGAGCACCGCCCCGTCCCGACTCGGATTGCGCGAGCGTGTAGAAGCTCGAGAGCGAGCAAAACGTCATGAGAAAGGCCGGAAGGTCAAGCCACAGCAGCCGGCCCTCAAGGCTGCCGTGCCGCGTCAGCATGGAGGGCAGGATCAGCAGGGCCATCACGAGCATCAACGGATATGCAATGTTCGCCGACAGATGAAAGGCGGCCTCGCGCTTGACCCTCGCGGGCAGATGCGATCGGAACATTCCCGGCAGGAGCTTCAGACCGGTCTGGACCAGCCCTTTTGCCCATCGGTACTGCTGAATCTGGAAGGAGGCCATGTCCGTTGGCAGTTCCGAGGGGGCCTCCACATGAGGCGCATACACGAACTTCCACCCGCGGAGCTGAGCCCGGTAGCTCAGGTCCGTGTCCTCGGTCAGCGTGTCGTGCTGCCAGCCCCCGGAATCTTCGATCATCGAACGGCGGAGAATCCCGGCAGTTCCGTTGAAGTTGAAGAACAGTCCGGACCGTGCGCGCGCGCCGTGCTCGAACACGAAGTGTCCGTCCAGCAGCATTGCTTGGACTCTCGTCAGCAGAGAGTCGCCCCGGTTGCGGAAGGCCCAACGGGCCTGGACCATCCCCACGGCAGGATCGGTGAAGTAGTGCACGAGCCGTTCCAAGAAATCCGGATCAGGCGTGAAATCTGCATCGAAGATTGCGATCAGATCCCCGGTTGCCTTCCCGAGGCCGGCTTGAAGAGCTCCCGCCTTGAACCCTTTCCGGATCCTCCTGCGCACGTACTGGACCGGCTCCCCGGCGGCGCGCTTCTGGCCTACGAGCCGCTCCAGCACCGCGGCCGTCTCGTCCGTCGAATCGTCCAGGATCTGGATCTGGAGCAGTTCCCTCGGGTACCGCAGCGCGCAGATCGCGTCGAGCAATTGGCCGACCACGAACCTCTCGTTGTAAACGGGGAGCTGTACGGTAACCGTCGGCAGGCGCTCGAAGCGCCGCTCGGGGCGGCCTTGGACATTACGCCGGTTGCGGTAGTAGAGGCAGACCAAAGCGTAGCGGTGTGCCCCGAACAGGCTGAGGACCGCCATCAGCCCGAAATAGGACCCGAGCACCAGGGTTTCTGCACTGTCCATCTGCGCTACGCTTGATGATCCCCTTGGAGTCCAGGCTTCAGCGCGCGGCTGCGGCTCTGGGCAACCGCTACACGGTGGCGCTCGTAGCCTCCGCTGGGCTCATTGAGATCGCCCTTGGTTCGCTGCTCGGACTCGGACGGCCCGCGAGCCATGTACCGACGTTCCTAGTCTACTATTGGTGCGCGGCAGTCGGGTACTTGGTGGCCTGCTGGGCAGTGTCCAAAGAACCCAGGACATTCGTCCATGCCCGAGCCTTGGCATGGATCTGGGTCGCGGCGATTGCGTTCCGGCTTACGGCCCTGCCGCTGATGCCGAGCCTGTCGGAGGACGCCGCTCGCTATCGCTGGCAGGGCATGGTACAGGACGCAGGGGGAGACCCGTATGTCAGCGTGCCCGAGGATCCGCGATGGGAGCGTCTCCGGGACAGCACGTGGGACCGCGTCTCCTCCAAGGACAAGCCCTCGGCGTACGGACCCTTAGTTGAGCAGCTCAATCTCTGGCACTACCGGCTGATTGCCTTCAGTGGCGCCTCCCCCCAAGCCCAGGTGTGGCTGTTCAAGCTGCCGTTCGCGCTAGCCGATCTCTTGGTGGGAATCGCCCTGATGGGCCTCTTGAGAGCAGCCTCCAAGCCGCGCCGCTGGATCCTGATCTACCTGTGGTGCCCGCTGCCCGTGGTCGAGTTCTGGGCGGAGGGCCACAACGACGCCGTAGCCGTAGCCTTGGTTGTCTGGGCGCTGACATTCCACCTGCGCCGCAGGCCGACGCCAGCTCTGGCCTTGCTTGCCGTGGCGACGATGTGCAAATTCTGGCCGATCATCCTGCTCCCATTCCTCGCGATGCGACGCGGCAGTTCTGGCTGGAACGTGCATTGGCGCGGACTTGTTGCCGCAACGGCGGTCGGCGCGACGCTGTGCCTGCCCTACTGGCGAAGCCTGCCGGCAGTGCTGGGCGTGCTGGACGGGTTCGCGGCGGGCTGGCGAAACAATGACAGCCTCTTTGGCGTCTTGCTCTCGCTGGCTGGCGGAGATGCTCGCCTGGCCGCCGCAGTTGGAAGGGTCATCGTCATCTGCCTTGTTGCAGGGCTCGTGGCCGTCCGGCCACGTGGCTGCAAGGGCGAGCTCGCGGCCATTTGCGTTCTGCTATTCCTGTCGGCCAACTGCTTTCCTTGGTATCTCAGCTGGATGCTGCCTTTGGCGGCGCTCTATCCCTCGGCCCCGCTGCTGCTCTGGACCGCGCTGGTGCCGTTGGCGTACCATGTCGTCCCGGCATACGAGGCGGTTGGCCTGTGGGAGTATGACGAAGGCCTCCTGTTTCTGGAGTACTTCCCGGTCCTTCTGTGGCTCGCGTTTTCAGGTGGCGACGCGGCACACCGCCTAGTCCCAAGGCGCACCCCGTAAACCGCGGGATGGCGGCTGCGGTGAACTGCGGCTCGGCTGGCCCGACTTCTGAGTAGCGCCTCGAGCGCGCTTGCGATCAGGCGAATGGCAGCGTGGGGTGGACGCTGATCATGCGTCCCAGTCGTCCGCGGTTGCGGAACTCGACCACACCGTCGATCTTGGCGAACAAGGTGTCGTCCCGACCGCGGCCTACATTCAGCCCGGGACGGAATTTCGTCCCTCGCTGGCGCACCAATATGCTCCCAGCCGTTACGACCTGACCTGCAAACTTCTTCACTCCAAGTCGCTTCGAGTGGGAATCGCGACCGTTCCGCGAAGTCCCCTGACCCTTCTTGTGCGCCATAAAGCCTCCTAGCCGCCGTCAGGCCTGTTGCGTCGGGATCGACTCGATCTTGACCTGCGTGTAGGACTGCCGGTGCCCCATCCGACGGCGGTACATTTTCCGCCTCTTGAACTTGAAGACGTTGATCTTCTTCCCCCTGCCGTGGGAGTCGATGGTCGCGGTCACGCTTCCGGTGACCTCCGACCCAACATTCAGATTGCCCTCGTCGTCCGTGACGGCCAAGACCTTGTCGAATTCGACCGTGGCTCCCACTTCGCCGTCAAGCTTCTCGACTCGGATCAAATCACCCGCCGAGACGCTGTACTGCTTCCCACCAGTCTGGATAACTGCGTACATGAGTTGGACCCCGACTATTGCAGGTTGCCTGGAGCGGAGGCGTGCCTCCTCCAAACACCAGTATAGTCGGCCCTCTAGAGTACGGTCAATCGGGTGGCGCCTGGCCGCAAACCACAGGAGGGCGGGGCGCGGGAAGCGGATTTAGGAACGTGTGGACCGAGCATGCGAGCTAGAAGAGCGCAAAGCCCACACCAACGGTTGACCGAACACTAGGGAGTATTCCGATTTGAACCTCCGGGGCGACGACGAGGCGCTTCGTGAGGAAGAGCCTCAAGCCAAAGCCGCCGGCCAGGTTGAAGCCCCGCTGCTCGTCCCACTCGTAGACCAACCGCTCCGGTTCACCGCCCCGAAAGCTAGGAATCAGGTCACGCCACTTTGTGTAGCCCAAGCCGAACGACGCGAATGGCCTGAGGCGCCGGTAAGCGGCGAACTGGTACTCAACGACGGGCGTTACGAGCTGCGCGTGCGATTCGTAGTCCTCGTACGGCCCGAACATGTCCGCGTCAAGATACTCGATTCCAACTCGCCAGTGTTTGGACACACGCCAAGAGACTGCCGAGCCGAGGACGATCGCATGTGGAGGAGTGTCGTCAATGCCAAGCGTGTATCCCCCTTGGGCAGCCACATTCAGCCTGCCGAACTGGCTCCACGCCGGCACGGCGGTCAAAGCCAACAGAGCGCCAACAGCCAAGCCTCCGAGCGACGGCTGTGGAGCAACGCGGAGTCCTGTCATGGGCCAGGCCTTCTTGTGTCCCAGCTCACGCACAACTCAAACCTGATGTTCGGCGCGAAGCCCACACGAACCTGCGGAGCAAGTTTCCAACGCTTCCCGACACGCGCCTTCATGCCGAGGCCCCATGCTAGGCCCCCGACAGCGGTCAGGTTCCGCCCGGACTGCCTGCGGACCCGATAGATGACGCCTCCTCCCGTCGACGTGTACCAGACGCGCTTTGCCGTAGGTCTGGTAATGTCCTTGACCAAACTGAGGACCATCACGTTTTGACCTCGTAGGGAACGATTGCCGCTGAGTACTCCGGCTCAAGTGCCCAGCCTCGATTGCCAAAGTACATTCGGTATCCTCCGCCGACGGTCGCCTGCTCGGCCTCAAAGAACGGGTTCGCCATTCCAACCGCAAACCGCACTTCGTCGGGACGGGGCTGGCAGGGTATCGCCGGAGCCGCAAGCGCCGCGAGGACTAGAATGATCGGGCCGCGGCAAGTGCGAGGCACACTCCGCCCACGCACGAGCCGCCGGATTGGCGTCTGACTCGGCACGGTCAACGGCGAGTCATTGGGTTGCCTGAGGCTCGGCAGGGTAGGGCACGCCTCGTAGGACCGCGATCGACAGGATGCCGCACACTGCCCGCGGGTCAAGATCCGGCCGGGGCAGCCGCTAGCGATGCCTAAGTCTACAGGCATCGCTTCGACGATTGCCCATTTCGCTCGCAGCCACTCGGCCATCCCCCGCCCCTCCGCCAGACATAGGAGACCAGCAGGTTCGAGCTCTGGGCTGGGGGTGGCCGAGACGTGCCTAGAACGGGGAGGGTCGGCTGGTGGTGCGGATTCCGGGGTGGTTTGAAGCGTGCTCGTTGAGACGGCGTGCCACCCGGTGTCGGCGCGGCGTGGACGGTGACGGAACTGGAGGCCGCGCCCGCTATTCGGGAGGTTGCTTGATTCGAGGGGCCCTTGGGCCGCGTCCTGACTGACAGTCTGAAGTACACCTCGACCCTGCCGATCAAGTCAATCACGCCGATACACTGGTCATTGACGCTTGCAGCACGGAACTCCGTCGGCGACGCGGGTCGGTGGCGGATCAGGGTGGCGGAGCAGGTGCTTGGTCGCTCCAAGATGAACCCAAGGGGAGTGACGGTGCGCTACAAGGACCTGAACCAGTCAGACGAGGTCGTGGATCACGGCTTCATCAGGGTAGTTGTTTGGAGGGACGCAGGAACTGGGACCGACGCGGCGTCCCGTAACCGCTGACGGCAAACGGGACGCCAGCTGGCTCTCCCTGGAGGCAACGACAGATGGCAATCGAGACTCGAGCATTCGAATACCGGGCTGGTGGGGCCACGATGCGGGGGCAACTCTCACGCGGGCCCTCGTCAGGACGCCCGCAGCCGGGCGTCTTAGTCGCCCACACATGGGCTGGATGCGGGCCCTTTGAGCGTGGCAAGGCGGCGCGGCTTGCCGAAATGGGATACGTTGCCCTCGCTGTGGACATGTACGGCCAAGGAGTGTTGGGCTCCGGGCCGGAGGAGAACGCCACGCTCATGTCGCCCCTGATTGAGGACCGCGCATTGCTGCAGGTGCGAATGCAGGCTGCGCTGACAGCCCTAAAGGGAGTTGACGGGGTCGATGCTTCCCGCACCGGTGCGATCGGATTCTGCTTCGGCGGCCTCTGCGTGCTGGACCTAGCCCGTTCCGGGGCCGACTTCCAAGCGGCCGTGAGCTTCCACGGACTGCTAGACCCGCCTCCCGGCCAGCAGCCGTCGAAGATTCTCGCAAAGGTGCTGGTCCTGCACGGCTGGGACGATCCCATGGCGCGTCCCGCTTCGGTGAATGCGCTTGCAGCGGAACTGACCAAGGGCGGCACCGACTGGCAGGTCCACGCGTACGGGGGAACAATGCACGCGTTCACCAATCCGGCGGCCAACAACGCAGA
This sequence comes from Bryobacterales bacterium, assembly GCA_028819235.1. Classification (GTDB taxonomy): domain Bacteria; phylum Acidobacteriota; class Terriglobia; order Bryobacterales; family UBA6623; genus VXMF01. Next base: position 28,745 of record JAPPMC010000191.1, on the reverse strand, counting down.
GATGGGAACGGTATATGACCCTGCGGCTGACGCACGCTCCTGGCGGTCGATGCGCGACTTCCTCGGAGACGTGCTGGGACCCTGACGGCAGCGCCCGGACAGATCAGTTGCGCGCCCGGATGGGATCGATGGGATCCCATCGGTCCTTGTAGGACAGCCCGTAGCGCTCCGTGGCATTGGCAGGCTCGAATGCTGGGTTCTCGGCTGGCATGACAGCGCCCACGGACTCGCGCCACGCCTGCAGCCTAGATCGCATCGAGCGGGCGCGCTCCGGCATTGCCGCGGCGATGTCCTGCGACTCCTTGGGGTCCTTGGCCAAGTCGTACAGCTCGACGTGGGAGTCCTCGTAGAACTCGATCAGTTTCCATCCGGCCCTGCGGATCGCGCCCGCTGGCTTTGACCCAGAGTTCGAGTAGTGCGGATAGTGCCAAAAAAGCTCGTCACGCGGGAGCGACCCTGTCCCTCGAAGCAGTGGAATGAGGCTGAGACCATCCGTCGCGTGCCCCGGCAAGTCGGGCGCGTCGGCAATCTCCAGAATGGTGGGATAGAAGTCGACGCTGCTCACGGGGCTGCGCTCCATCGTTCCAGCCCGGACCGTTCCAGGCCAGCGCACAATGAGCGGCTCGCGGATGCCCCCCTCCCATAGGTACCCTTTGCCCGAACGGAACCCCCCGTTGAATGCTCGGCTTGGCACGCCGCCATTGTCTGAAAAGAAGAAGACCGCGGTCCGCTCGTCAAGGCCCAGCTTCTCGATCTGTTCCAGAAGTCGGCCGACACTCCTGTCCACACCCTCGACCATCGCCGCGTAGACCGCATTCTGCCGACCCGTCGGGTCGCTGCGGCCCGCATAGCCATCGATCAGTTCTGGCTTGGCCTGGATCGGGGAGTGAACGGCGTAGTACGGCAGATAGAGGAAAAAGGGCCGGTCGACGTTCTGCTGCATGAACCGCTCGGCGGCAGCGGTCAGCTGGTCGGTGAGGTACTCACCATCTTTCGCATCTGGGACCACCAAGCGCTTGTGCGGGGCGAACATAGTCTGGTGCGAACCCCAGTGGCTCGAGGCGAAACTCTGGTCGAAACCGCGCCGTTCCGGGGCATACTCGCCATTCCCGAGATGCCACTTGCCAATGCACGCGGTGGCGTACCCGGCTGCCGAGAGGGGCTCGGCCAGGACCGTCTCGTCCAGCGGGAGACCGATGGGTAGTTGGGCCTGGAGCTTTCGGGCGTGCGGAAGTACGTTGCCCGGAAGGTACTGTGTGAGGCCGATCCGCGCGGGCCATCGGCCAGTCAGGATGCTGGCACGAGTCGGCGAACAGTTCGGGGCGGCCGCATATGCATCGGTGAAGCGCATGCCCTCGGCTGCGAGCCGGTCGATGTTGGGCGTTCGGTGATAGCGGTTGCCGTAGGCTCCGACATCGGCATAGCCCATGTCGTCGACCAGCAGGAATACTACATTGGTGGGCTGGCACGGCGCAGGGCCGGAGAAAAGGCCGACCGCTGCGAGGAGGAGCAGCCAAGGCAAACGGAGCATGCGGCCAATCTAACAGGTATCCGCGGGGCCAGTCGCGGGGATCTGCCCGCGCCTACAACTCCCAAGGAGGCCGTTCCGGAAGCAGGGCCTCGAACTCGGCGATGCGCTCGCTCTGGTAGGCCCCGGCATAGGTCCCGTCAAAGAAGCGACCCAACGCTTCGGCGGACAGCCGATCCCAAGACTCTTCCTCCCGGCCGGGATTGATTGGGTAGAACAGGCAACCGGTAGCTTGTGCGGCGCGGCGATCTCCGGGAGCGTCCCCGACCATCAGCTTCTTGCCGGGAGCGTATCGGTCGCCGCCGGCCATGACCCTGAGGTGCTCGACCTTCTTGCCGAGCTCCTGACCGGCGATGAGCTGCGGGTAATGGGCAATGCGGTTCTCTTCCCACTCACGCCCAAGGGCCTCCCCCGGCGTGCCGGATACGATGGCGAGATCGGCGCTTGCGACGATCTTGTCCAAAGTCTCGAGAACCTTAGGAAACGGCGGAACTCCGAAAACGATGTCCTTGATCGCATCGTTCACCGCCACGCTCCACCGCATGGTCCGGTCGAGCAGCGGGTGGGGCGATTGGGCTTGGAACTGCTCCAAGCCGTCGTTGCTGAGGGGCAGCCCCGAGTCAAGAAAGGCCTGCAAGGGGGCCAAGTCGGGGATCTGGGTCCTTCGCTTGGCGGCCTCTGGCCAACCCTTGAGCAAGCGCAGGGACCGCACGCAGACCGGAAAGCGGTTCATCCCTCGCGTCTTCGAGTAGAGGTTCGCGAACTCCCACACGCGCCGCGCATACTTTGAAGCCGCCTGGAGGCGCCAATGCTTGATGAACATTGGTGTGAAGCACTCCTTGTGCTTGATCTCCATGGAGTCGAACACGCAGCCGTCGGAGTCAAGCCCGACGAAGAAGCCCTTTGCAGGCCGGAAATCTCTGAGTGTCTGCATCTCTTGTCGGTCGGTGGAGCCTAGCGGTTCCACTGGGTGTGGAAGACGCCCTCCATGTCCAGGCGACGGTAGGTATGCGCGCCGAAATTGTCGCGCAACGCTTGTAGCAGGTTGGCCGGCAGGAACTCCGAGCGGTAGCTGTCAACGTATGCCAAGGTAGCTCCAAAGCAGGTGGTAGGAACGCCGCTGTCGTTGGCCAGGCCCACGACTTCGCGCAAGGCCGGAAGGTTCCGATTCGCGGCCGTGGTGAATACCGGATTCAGCAGCATGTTCTCCAATCCTGAATGCTCGCTGTAGACCTGACGGATTGGGTCTAGCAGCTTGGAGCGGATGATGCAGCCCTCTTTCCAGATCCTCGCGACTTCGGCGAGGTCCGTGCCAAACCCAAATTCCGCCGACGCGGCCTGGATCAGGTGCAGGCCCTGCGCATAGCATGCGACCATGCCGAGATGCAGGGCGTCGTGCAGGGTCCGACGCAGGTGCGCACGGTCGGCCGCCGCACCGCCAGACGGTCCCGTCAGCTTGGCGGAAGCCTCCACTCGTGCGTCCTTCAAGCCAGAGAGAATTCGGGCGTTCACCGCTTGGGAAAGGGTGGGGATCGGTATGCCAAGATCCAGCGCTGTCTGCGCGGTCCACTTCCCGGTCCCCTTTTGGCCTGCAGTGTCAAGGATCTTCTCCACAAGCGCTGTCCCGGAGACATCATCCCGCTTCGCCAGACACTGAGCGGTGATGTCGACGAGGTATCCGCCAACCTGTCCCGACCCAGTCCAGGCCCGGAAGAGTTCCTGGATTTCTTCGGACGACCAGCCTTGGCCTCTGCGCAGGATGTCATACACCTCGCAAATGAGCTGCATGATTCCGTACTCGATGCCGTTGTGCACCATCTTCACGTAGTGCCCGGCAGCGCCACGGCCACAGTAGGTAACGCATGGGCTGCCGTCATCGGTCTTGGCAGCGATCTTCTCCAGGACTGGTGCGATGCGCAGGTAGGCGTCTCGGTTCCCGCCGGGCATGATGGACGGACCCCATAGGGCGCCTTCTTCACCTCCGGAGATGCCGCAGCCGACGAAGTGCAGACCCCGAGCCTGCAGTCGCTCGGCCCTGCGCTCCGTGTCGGAGAAGTGCGAGTTTCCCCCGTCGATCAAGACATCGCCCGCCTCGAGGTGTGCTAGCAGCGCATCGATGACCAGATCGGTGCCCCGGCCGGCCGTGACCATGAGCAAGACGCGGCGCGGCGGTGTGAGAAGGGAAACGAAGTCAGGGATCGACTGCGTTACCGTTACGTTCTTGCCGTGGGACTCGGCACGCATCTTGGCGGCGTTCTCGTCCCCGCGGTTGTAGGCCACGACGGGAAAGCCGTTGCGTTCGATGTTGAGGGCAACATTGCGGCCCATCACGCCAAGCCCGGCGACGCCGAAATTGTCTGTTGGCATAGGAGGAAATCCTTGAAGTGGCGCGTCGGCCAACGCGAGAGGTGGACGCAGGATCGCGAGCCTACCGCCACTCCAGCCCGAAGGCCCAGGACGGCCAAAGGCCGAGACAGAGTCAGGTGACCATTCAGGTGACCATTGTAGGCAATCCGCGTACGTCCCCAATCGGAAAGCGGAGCTGCAGCACATCTGGACCGATGTCCGCAGCAAGGCGTCCCAGCGTCCACCCACGCCCGGGACGGCCCGGGTGAGCGAGCAGGCAATGCCAGGACAGCACCCGGAATGGTACGCGGCACCCCAGTGCGATCCTATCCTGCACGCGAGGCGGGGCAGGGCTCCGAACGGGCGGTCAGGGCCGACGAGGAAGTCATCCGAAGGCAAGCGGCCGCCACTGCCCCTAAGGTCCCGAGCCTCAACGATGAGGACGGTCACTTCTCGCCCGAAGACCCGCTCAAGGCCAAGACCGTCTTCAGTCTTCGCGTCGATCTCAAGATGTGCTTCAAGAGGGTCGACAACGTGGGTGTGGAGGGCAATACGTTCGTCTACATTCGATCCGCTCGATCCTGACCAAGGGCATTTGAGCTAACCCGCTCTGCGGAAGTGGCCTCTATGCGAAGGACGACCTCTGCCTTGTTTCGGCAGAATCTGTTTCGCCGTAAGCGACGCTCACCACCTGTGCCCGCTTGGCATTGAAAGGCTCCTGCTGCGGAATGACTGGCGTGCGAGCTGCAAGTGTGAAGTGCCGCTTTCCTGGTTCCGCAACAGGAAGGGAGGCTTCCCATGACACCACTGCGCCGCCGGATGACTCGGGACATGCAAGTCCGCAACTTCGCGCCAAGCACTCAGCAAGCGTACGTGCAGAGAGTCGCCCGCTTCCCGCTGCGCTTCGACCGCCCGCCGGACCTTCTGGGCCCCGAGAAGATCCAAACCTGCCAACTGCACCTCGCTACTGTCCGCAAGCTCAGCCCCAGCACGATCGCCGTTGCCGAGCTACGATTCCGTCGCGCCTGCGGTCGGAGTCAGAGCCGCAGGTTGCGCAGGCGCAGGGAGTTCAGGACTACCGAAATCGACGATGCGGTCATCGCGAAGGCCGCGAACATCGGGCTGATGAGGATGCCGGAGAAAGGAAAGAGCAAACCAGCCGCCACCGGCACTCCCGAGGCGTTGTAGGCCAAGGCGAAGAACAGGTTCTGGCGAATGTTGCGCATGGTGGCCCGCGCGAGCCTTCGGGCACGGACAATGCCATCGAGGTTGCCCTTCACGAGCGTGACGCCGGCGCTTTCGATGGCCACGTCCGCGCCTGTGCCCATGGCGATCCCGACATCAGCCTGGGCGAGCGCGGGCGCGTCGTTGACCCCGTCGCCGGCCATTGCGACGCGCCGACCCTCCGCCTGGAACGCCTTGACGATGCGGGCCTTGTCGCCCGGCAGCACGTCGGCCCGAATATCGTCAATGCTCAGGCGGGCTGCCACCGCCCTTGCAGTGCGCTCGTTGTCCCCGGTGGCCATGATGATGCGAAAGCCCAGCCTCTGAAGCGCCTCGAGGGCCCTAGGGGTGGACTCCTTCACCGGATCGGCGACGCTGACGAGGCCGGCGAGCCTTCCAGCGAGCGTGACGAACATCACCGTCTCGCCCTTGTCCCGTTGGTCGTTGGCCGTTTCAGTCAGCGATTCGGCCGCGAGCCCGAGGTCCTGGACCAGCTTAAGATTGCCGATCGCGACCGCCTTTCCGTCGACGGTACCCCTGACTCCCTTGCCGGTCACCGCTTCGAAGTCTGCCGCCTCGGCCAGCGTGACGCCGCGGTCCTCGGCTCCCCGAACGACTGCCTCGGCCAGCGGGTGTTCGGAACCCTTCTCCAAAGTCGCCGCCAGCTGCAGCACCGTGACCTCGTCGTGGCCGGCTGCGGGCAGGACGGCGACGAGTTGGGGCTCTCCCTTCGTCAACGTACCCGTCTTGTCGACTATGAGAGTGTCGACCGCCTCGAATCGCTCCAGAGACTCGGCGTTCTTGATGAGCACTCCCATCTGGGCGCCGCGACCCGTTGCCGTCATGATCGACATGGGGGTCGCTAGACCCAGCGCGCAAGGACAGGCGATGATCAGAACCGCAACCGCCGCCAGCAGCGCGTAGGACAGCGAGGGTGCCGGGCCCCATATTGCCCAGACCACGAACGCGCAAGCCGCGACCGCGATCACCGCGGGCACGAATAGGCGCGCCACCTTGTCGGCATATCGCTGGATGGGCGCTCGGCTCCGCTGCGCTTTCTCCACCATCTCGACGATCTGGCTCAGCACCGTACCGGCACCGACTCGCGTGGCCTCCATGATCAGGCTGCCCGTGCCGTTGATGGTTGCGCCGGTGAGTGGGTCGCCCGGCGTTTTCTCCACGGGTATGGGCTCACCCGTGATCATGCTCTCGTCGACGGAGGAACGGCCGTCGACCACCAGTCCGTCGACCGGCACCTTGGCTCCGGGCCGTACCCGCAGACGGTCACCGGGCTGCACGTCGTCTAGCGGGATCTCTTCTTCCCGTCCGTTCTCGCGGACTACTATTGCGGCCTTGGCCGCCATGTCGAATAGCGCGCTGATTGCTCTGCCAGTGCCCTGCCGGGCGCGGAGTTCCATGAGCTGACCCAGCAGCACCAGCGTCACGATCACTGCCGCCGCTTCGAAATAGACGCCGACATGGCCCTCCGCGTCCCGGAAGCCGTCGGGGAAGATGTCGGGTGCCAGCACGGCCACCATGCTGTAGAGCCAGGCGGCCATCACCCCCATCGCGATGAGGGAGAACATGTTGAGGTTCCTCGTGCGGAACGACGTCCAGCCCCGCACGAGGAACGGCCAGCCGCACCACAGCACCACGGGTGTGCCCAGGATCACCTCGACCCAGAGCGCTCCGCGTTCGCCGAACGCCTCACGCGCTCCCCCAACGCCTAGGAAGGGCCCCATGGTGAGGACCAGCAGCGGCAGAGTCAGCACCGCGCCGACGCGGAACCGCCGGGTGAAATCCACCAATTCAGGATTCGGGCCCTCTTCGGCCATCGCAGCGGACTCAGGCTCCAGACCCATGCCGCAGAGCGGGCAAGAGCCAGGTTGCGTCTGGCGCACGGACGGATGCATCGGGCAGGTATAGACCACACCTGTATGCCCAGCCGGAACCGTGTCATTGTGCCCGCTCTCACCGCTATCTTCGTGCCCTCGACAAGAGTGGGAATGGTGGCCATGGTCGGCATGTGCCGTCACGCCGTCTTCGGCGACCAGATGCATGCCGCACTGCGGGCAATTCCCTGGCCGGTTCGAACGCACCTGGGAGTGCATGGGACAGGTATAGGTCATGGTCTCTGAGAGCAACGGCGCGTGATGGACGGCCATCGTTGGGCCCCAGCAATGCGCAGGCGCCAGTGTAACTCGGCTGTCAGGTACCGAAAGATGCAGTCCGCCTGCGCGAGGGGGCGAGATGATCCCGGTCCATGACGGGACCACGCTGATCGAGAGATCCATCGATACCCTGTATCCGAAAGGGCCGGGCGAGGAGTGCAGAGGGGAACTGCGATTCCGTCCGCGAGGCCCTCCGTCATGCACTTGACAACGCCTGAACTGCTGTTCACACCAGAGCGATCAGAAATACGGGAGAAGGCGATCGGAGGCGGAACAGGAGTTGCGCCGCGACGCGATTCTGAGGCGTCTACTGGGGGGACCTCTAGACGATTGGGACGCTCTGATCGTCGGGGGCTCTGCGTAGCAACGCAGGCGCGAACCGGTTCCCCGGCCAGCGGGTTCGGTGGAAGCCGTGCCGACCTTGAAGTCGGGAATGCTGTCAATACTCCGCGCTGGGGATGACCACGGAGGGGACATCGTCGGACCTCCTTGCCCCAACCGGGCCACGAAGCGCCTCCCGCCGACGGTGGAGCACTTCCACCCTCCGTCCAAGGACATCCGCACCTGGGTGGTGTGGCTAGGGCGGATGGGTCTCTGCCGTCGAAGCGTCGGCCGCTGCAGGGCCCCAGATCATCTGGCGGACGTTCGTCGCAGATGCAGCTGCAGTTGTAGGGCTGGCACTTGATGCGCGACTGAGCGGTCGGCCAGCAATGGCTTGCCGGAATGGGCGCATCCACATAGCTCCTGATGAGCACCTGTTCCCGCAGGTTGCGGGACTGCCCAACCAGTTGCTGGCCACCAACACAGTTGCGAACACCCGCAGAACGCCACATCTCTCACTAGTAGGGCTAGGTCCAAATGACTCAAGTGCGCATAAGCGCTAGGCAGGCACGGAACCCAAGGCATTGCGCTTCGACTTCGGGGCACGCCTGTGGAGCTTCCCCTTGCGTCCTACAGATCAGACTCCTTAATCCCCGCAGTCTTCATCAGGTGCCTCTAAAGGCCGCGCTTGAGGTCGCCGTCCCCGTGGACAGGCACCGAGATTCGGGCCGAGATGCCCGATTTTGTGGAGATACGATGGCTGCCCTTGATCCGCCTCAACTGCCAGCCCCGTGACCGGAGAATCCGGCAAAACACTTTGCCGGAGACAGTCTTCACACTGCGATCTCGATTAATCGGTCCGTGCCGGATACGGGGATCTCCTGAATTTCGACCGACAGACAACCTTCGACTGCTTCGTAGATGTTGGTCAAGAGTTCTTCGAAGGTGTCGCCTTGCGTGGCACATCCAGGAATGGCTGGCACTTCCGCCCAAAAACCACCTTCTTCTGCCTCGCGAATCACAACTTTCAGCTTCATGCCCCTTCAGTCCGGGAGTACATTGTAGCCCTTGGATTGGCCAATCGGACGAGCCCGCTACGTACCGTTCGACAAGTGCCGGGATAGGGTTACCTGATCAAGGCTGGACCCAGCCACAGGTTGCTAAAACTCCGATACTGTCTTTGGTTGGTGGGTCGCCTCGTGCATCTTCACTTCATCAGGTGGCCCTGTAGGCCCCGGGGCAAATATCAATGAGGACTGATAGGTCTACTAGGTCTCTGGTTCCGTGCGAGAGTAAACAGCACTCGCCGAACTTCGTCGTCCTCGAACCCGATCGTGGGGAGTGGGCAACGCACGAAGTGTGGGAACTTAGCAGACCGCCATACTCCGTGCTGGCCTGATCTCGCCGACGGGCGAGGTACGCAACCACGTGCAGAAGGAGGAGCTATGCGCCCGGCTGAGCATAAAGGAGTGGTTCCTGTTCCAGCTGGACCCACGGCGTGGGGGACCGCGGGTGGTCGCACACCGGCTGTGGGGCGGCAGGTATGTGGAGCTGATTCTGGAGTCAGGTTTAGAGGGAACCTTGGATGTCTCCAGTGGGAGCCTTGGAGTGTCGTTGCCTGCATAAGGGGATCGACCGCGCACTCGAAACCGAGCTTCCGGAGGGGACGAGCTGCGGCATACGAGCGAGTTGCCGAGTCGATTGCCTCCAAGGAGGTGCGCGGGGCAGCCGACCGGCGAATCGCAGTCTTGGAGCCGCGACTAGCAGCGAGTGATCAGGGCAAGCGATGACCTGCAGAGCCACCGAAGCGGCGTTGGTGCCTAGCTGTCAAAGCGATCCGCACCGCAGAGATCGGTTTGGCAGCTGAGATCCCGCTCTAAGCTGGCCCATGTCGGCTGGAGGAATATCGGGAACGCGATTCGAGGGCTGTGGCTGTGGTGCGGCCACGCATTCCTGACCGTCGCATCCGGAGACTCTAGAGATCGCGAGTCGACCCCTCAGCACCCTCAAGCGCCATCACCCGGCGCGGGCTGGGCTTTGCGTGGTAAGCCAAGGCCGATCACTCCCGGTTCGATTAGGGTCGGTCTCTCCGACGACTCAGCCTAGACGAGGCCCTAGAAGAACAACTGCACAACCTGCCCCTCAATCTCGTCTAGGGTCGATCGCAGCGCTGGCCATGCCGGTTCCCCCATCTCTGACTCCCAGTCGGCCAAGTGGCGCTCCAGCTCGGCGACTACGTCAGGGTGGTCGGCAGCGAGGTTCTCGCGCTCGCCAATGTCCTGCGACAGGTCGTACAAGAGCGTCAGCTGGCCTTGCGGCGAGTCTTGCGGCCAAGGCTGCATCGGCAAGCGCGAAGCGGCCACGTCCGCTACGGCGCTCAAATTCATGTCGGACTTGTTGACCTTCCACAGCTTCCACTGGCCCTTGCGAACCGCCATGTTCGGGTTCGCCCGCCAGAACAGCACCTCGTGGGGAGGTCTGCGACGATCCCCCCGCAAGTGCGGAAGGAGGTTCACGCTGTCTTCGGCAGTCGCGGACGATCCCACGGCGGCCGCGATTGTTGCGTACAAGTCCAGCGAGACCACAGGCTCGCTGTAGGTCGTGCCCTCTGGGAGAAAAGCGGGCCACTTGGCGATGAACGGCACGCGGATGCCCCCGTCCCAGTAGTAGCGCTTATTCCCGCGCAGTGGGCCGTTCGAGCAGGACTGGTCAATGTACCCGGCGCAGCCATTGTCGGAGAGGAAGACGAACAGCGTATTCTCCTCCAATCCCAGTTCGGCCAGCTTGGCGGTGACCGCACCAACGTAGTCGTCCACAGCCGCGACCATCGCCGCGTAGATCCGCGTGCTGTCCTTCTCGATGTGACGGTACCGACGAAGATACTCCTGCGTTGCTTGCAGCGGCGTGTGGGGCGCGTTTGGAGTCAGCATCAAGAAGAATGGCCCGTCTTGGTGGCGCTCGATGAAGTCGACGGCGCGTTCGCGAAATACGTCAGTCAGGTAACGGTTCACCTGCACCTGCTCGCGGCCGTCGAAAATGGCGTTCGCCTCGGTTCGGCGGGTCGGGGCATTCCGGCGAGGCCAAGACTCGACTCCCTCGATGCGGGAGTCAATGTAGATCGAGCCTCCGGCCAGCATGCCGAAATACTCGTCGAATCCCCTGCTCAGCGGGTGGTGCTGCTCGGCCTTGCCGAGATGCCACTTCCCGATCAAGCCCGTGGCATAGCCCTGCTCGCGCATCATGTCCGCAATAGTCGACTCGGCAATGGACATCCCTCTGTCCGTGTCGCGACCGGCGATGTTGTACTCAAAGCCGTGCCGCTGCTGGTGGCGGCCGGTGTAGAAGCCCGCCCTCGAAGGGCTACACACGGCCGCCGAAACGTAACCGTCGGTGAGCCGGACGCCGCGTGCCGCGAGGGCATCGATGTTGGGCGTGCTGATGACCTCACTGCCGTTTGCCCCGATGTCGCCCCAGCCGAGGTCGTCAGCCATCATCACGATGACGTTCGGGGGATCGATCGGCACGGTCGGCTCTTGCGGACCGCACGAGCCCAGCGCAACGGCGACGGCGAGGTACCAGACGTTCTTGGTCACGTGATCATTCTAGTTTCCAGTCCTTGGGCCGCACAGTCAGGATCACGCGGCTGCCCACGTCGGCTATCATGGCCGTGCATGCCGCAGCACAAGCGAAGATTCCCACGCCTGACACAGCCGCTTGTCCGCCACAATGGCGCCCTGCAGCCGGCCAGCTGGGACGAGGCCCTCGACACCACCGCGGAGGCGTTCCGCCGGGCGATGCGCAGCAGGCCCGAGCAGGCCTTCGGTATGTTCAGCTGCTCGAAGACCACCAACGAGCTCAACTTCGCGGTTCAGAAGTTCGCCCGCAGCGTAATCGGCAGCAACAACATCGACAGCTGCAACCGTACTTGACACGCTCCCAGCGTCGTCGGTCTGGCGACGGTATTCGGAGCGGGGGGAGGCACGAGCTCCTACGGGGAGGCAGAAGAGGCCGACCTGATCATCCTGTGGGGGTCGAACGCCCGCGAGACGCACCCGATCTACTTCCACCACGTGCTGAAAGGCGTTCACAACGGCGCTTCGCTGTTCGTCGTCGATCCGCGTCGCACTACTTCCGCACAGTGGGCAGACCGCTGGCTTGGGCTCGATGTCGGGTCGGACATCACTTTGGCCCACGCCGTCGGGCGCGAAATCCTTGCGGCCGGGCTCGAGAATCGAGCGTTCATCGAACATGCAACGAGCGGGTTCGAAGAGTATCGGAATGCGGTCGAGCCGTTCACGCTCGCCCACGCTGAGCGCGTCACAGGCGTGCCGCAGGAGGCCATCCGGGACTTGGCCCACACATACGCAAAGGCCAAGAGGGCACAGCTGTGCTGGACCCTGGGCATCACCGAGCATCACCGCGGAGCCGACAACGTCCTGTCGCTGATCAACCTAGCCCTCCTCACCGGCCACGTGGGCCGTTTTGGATCGGGCCTCTGCCCGCTGCGCGGCCAGAACAACGTGCAAGGCGGGGGGGACATGGGAGCGTTGCCGGATCGCCTCACCGGGTTCCAGCACGTCACCAACGACGAGTGCCGCGCAAAGTTCGAGGCCGTCTGGAATTGCAAGATCCCGTCCCGTCCGGGCCGTCACATCAGCGGAATGTTCGAGGCAATGGGCACTGGTGAGCTCACCACGCTCTACGTGATCGGGGAAAACCCCGTGGCGTCGGAGCCGGACACGGAACACGTCCTGAAGCTGATGGGAGGGCTGGACTTCTTGATCGTTCAGGACCTCTTCCTTACGCAGACCGCTGATCTGGCGGACGTTGTGTTGCCGGCTGGAGCCGGCTGGGCCGAGTCTGAGGGGACCGTGACCAGCAGCGAGCGGAAGGTCCAGCGCGTGCGCCGGGTACTGGAACCTCCATCGGGAGCGCGGGACGACATGTCGATCCTGTTCGATCTGGCCAAGCGTCTCGGCCACGACTGGGGAGAACCAGACGCCGAGGCTCTTTGGAACGAGCTGCGCACGCTGAGCCCGATGCACGCGGGCATGAGCTACAAGCGACTTGAGGAGCTTGGGGGCATCCGCTGGCCTTGCTACGACGAGTCGCATCCCGGCGAGCTGTACCTGCACAGCCGGCTGTGGGCCAAGCCGAGGATCGGGCCGCGGGCACCCTTCTCGGCCGTGGAAGCCGTGGCGCCGGTGGACCAGCTGGACGAGACCTACCCGATCCGCCTGACTACAGGGCGGCGGCTGGACGCCTACAACACCGGCGTTCAGAGCGAGCACCTAAAATCGCCCATGCACAGCCAGGAGACTGTGGACATCTCGCCCGAAGACGGCCTCGATCTCGGTATCAGGGAGTTTGAGCGCGTGCGCGTCTCGTCCCGGCGCGGATCGATCGTGGCCCCGGTTCGCTTTGACCCCGGCCTCAGGCCGGGCCTCGCCTTCATGACGATGCACGCTCCGGACGAGATCAACACCAATGAGCTGACGATCGAGGCTATCGACCCGAAGTCGGGCGTCTCCGAGTTCAAGGCTACGGCAATACGGATTGATACAATGGGCGCCGCTCCGGCCGGGGACTAGGCGCCACCGTCCGGGCCAGACAGCGGCCGTAAGCGGGCTGGCGCAACGTGGACCTCCATTTCACCCCCGACGCCCCGACAGATACGGAGAAGGAGGCAGTCGACTCGCTGCTCGGCGAGCCGCCTTCGAACTGGACGGGCGGGGTCCGCCTCCGGGCAAGCGACCTTCGCACGTCCCAGGCGGGCCACCGGGGGGCGGGCAAGCGCCACCTTCTGCTGCCGGTCCTGCACGCTATCAGCGACCGCTGCGGCTGGATCAGCCGGGGTGCCCTGAACTATTGCTGCCGCAGGCTGGGCGTGCCCCCTGCGGAGGCCTACGGGGTGGCAACCTTCTACGACATGTTCTCGCTGTCCCCGCGCCCGCCGGTGGTCGTGCGGGTCTGCGACGACATAGCCTGTATCGCCAAGGGGTTTGACCGCCTGAGCGACGGCCTGGCCTCAAGTCCAATCCCCGAGGGTGGTGAGAGATCCGCGAACGGCGTTATCTGGACGCGCAGCCCGTGCTTGGGGCTCTGCGAGCGAGCGCCTGCCGCGCTGATCAGCGGAGCGGGGCGGCAGCCGTGGCACGCAGTGTCGGCGCCCGCGACCCCTAGAGCGATCCAACAGTTCTGCCGCCGGGAGGGCAGGGCAGCGGCGCCGGGGGCTGAGGTCCGCGCATCAGTTCCTCAGGCAGGAACGGGAGGGCTCCGCCTCCTGCACCGTGTTGGCGAGCCGTCTGGAGAGGGTCTCCAAGGCTATCTCCGGGATGGTGGATTCACAGCCTTAGACCTCGCTGTCCGAAACGGCGCTGAGTGGGTCGTGCAGCAAGTCGAGGCTTCAAACCTCGTTGGCCGGGGTGGGGCGGCCTTCCCGACCGGTCGCAAGTGGCGGGCGGTGCTGGCCGCCAAAGGCCCCAAGTACGCGGTCTGCAACGCAGACGAGTCCGAGCCGGGCACCTTCAAGGACCGGGTCCTGATGGAGGGCGACCCGTACGCTCTGGTCGAGGCCTTGGCTATTGCGTCATTCGCCACCGGGTGTGAGCGGGCCTACGTGTACATCCGCGGCGAGTACCCAGAGTCCACCGACCGCATTGCAGGGGCGATCGAAGACTGTGACAGGGAAGGATTGCTGGCTCCCGCCTGCCCGATCGAAGTCCGGAGAGGAGCGGGAGCTTACATCTGCGGAGAAGAAACCGCTCTGTTCAACTCGATCGAGGGATACCGCGGGGAGCCACGCAACAAACCGCCATACCCAACCCAATCGGGGCTCTTCCGGCGCCCGACGCTGGTCAACAATGTGGAGACGCTAGCCAACATCCCGGGCATCCTGCTCGAAGGAGGCGCCGCCTATGCAGCGATGGGCACGGACGTATCCAGCGGACCGAAACTGTTCTGTCTCTCAGGCCACGTCGCGAGCCCGGGAGTCTACGAGGCCGAATTCGGCGTCACTGTAAGGGAACTGATCGAGATGGCCGGCGGAGTCGCGGGATCCGGACAAGTCCAGGCCGTTCTCGTCGGGGGAGCGGCCGGTGCCCTGTTGCACCCGGGCGAACTCGACACGCCGTTCACGTTTGAGGCCATGCGGGAAATCGGTGCGACGGTGGGGTCGGCCGTCGTGATGCCATTCGACACGACAGTAGATCTCGGAGCAATGCTCGTGCGAATCGCGGAGTTCTTCCGGCACGAGAGCTGTGGACAGTGCGTGCCGTGCCGCGTGGGAACGGTACGCCAGCACGAGCTGCTGCAGCGCTTGCAGTCGGGGGATGTCCGGCTTGGGTCGGAGCAGCACAGCACGCTGCTCGCGGAGATCTCGCAGGTGATGCGCGATGCATCAATCTGCGGGCTCGGACACACGGCCGCGAGCGCCGTCGACTCTGCGCTGCTGAGGTTTCCGATCTGGGGAGGGAGTCCAAGATGAACCACCGCGATCCAAATGCGGCGCCGGACCTGACGGTCCCTGTACCACGCGGGCCAGTGCCGACAGCCCCCCCTGAAACTGAGCGCCGCCGGGTCGAGATCGAGGTGGACGGCAAGACCATATTCGTCGAAGAGGGAGCTACCCTGCTGGACGCGTGCCGCAGGCTCGGCATTGACACCCCAACCGTCTGCTATCTGGAGACGCTCACACCCGTCAACGCGTGCCGGGCATGCGTGGTGGAACTGGAAGGATCGAGAGCGCTCGTGCCGGCCTGCTCGCGCAAGGCCGAGCAGGGCATGTCGATCCGCACTGACTCCGAGCGAGTTCGGCTCAGCCGGCGCATGGTCTTGGAATTTCTGGCTTCCGGGAGCGATCTGTCCATCTCCCCGGAACTCGCCGACTACATGGAGCGCTATGGTGCAGAGCCTTCGCGGTACGGCGACGGCGGTTCGGAACCTGCCACTGTCGAGCAGCCGGTGAAGGTTGACAACGAGCTCTACGTGCGCGACTACGCCAAGTGCGTGCTCTGCTACAAGTGCGTGGAGGCGTGCGGGACCGACGCACAGAACACGTTTGCCATCGCCGTGGCAGGTCGTGGCTTTGACGCCCACATCAGCACTGAGTTTGACGTCGACCTTCCGGAATCGGCCTGCGTCTACTGCGGCAATTGCATCGCGGTCTGCCCGACAGGGGCACTGATCTTTAAGAGTGAGCACGACCTGCGTCAGACGGGCCAGTGGGATGAGGACCGCCAGCGCGAGGCCGACACTATCTGCCCCTACTGCGGGGTCGGCTGCACGCTCACCGTGCGATCGCAGGACAACCAGATCGTCAGAGTGACGTCCCCGCTGGACCAAGAAGTGACCGCGGGCAACCTTTGCATCAAGGGGCGATTCGGCTGGGGATTCGTCGGTACGCCGACGGGCGGTGGCACTGAGGACGGCAATGGCTCGTGCGGCGCGGAGGGTTAGGCGCCACTCGGAGGATTAGCTGCTCGCGCGTCGGCCAGCGCCGAACGGCAGCGCCGCGGTCCGAGTACCATGCCGCCCTGGCTGGTTACCCGTTCTTTCTTTGGCGTACGAGGCCCTTGGCGAAGCAGGTCACGACCGTTGAAGGGGAGGGGCATCCTCCCCGATAGCAGCAATTCCTCTATGGGCCACAAGCGTCCCCCGAAATGCGGCAATCCGGTGGCACGATGAGTTCCGTGGCGGCCTCTGAATCCCCACAGCCCGAGCGTGATTCCCATCTGGCGCGGGGGCTCGCTACAGCGGTCGACAGGCTTCGGCAGAAGCTGCTCGATGTCGGGAAACGCAACAAGCTGATCAACGCCCCGATCGGCAAGCAAAGGGCGAAACAGCTAACGATCGAGGACGAACTGGCAGACGAGGTCTACAGGATTCTCTACCTGGAGAACCGAAGCATGACCCTTGAGCCTTACAGGGGGGACAACTCTCCAGACTTGGAGGACGAAGAGGACGACGACAGCCTGTTCCTCCCCCTTGAGCAGGACGGACGGCAGGCGGGCCCCCTTGCGGATCGCCACGTCGACCGCCTGCTGCACACACGGCTCAGCGCTGCCCGGCTTCAGCGCAAGCTGTTGGTGCTCTATCGGGACGCCCGCTCCCTCGAGGAGGAGCAGGGCATCAGCGTGCTTTTCCTGGCCCTTGGCTTCCTGCGCTGGTACGAGAGCGGGTCGTCGGAAGTGGAACGGTTCGCGCCGCTAATCCTGTTGCCCGTCGACCTTGAACGAGAGAGGGCCAGAGGGAAGTTCCGCCTGGTCTACAGGGACCAGGACCTTGAGCCCAATCTGTCCTTGCGAGCGCTGCTCGAGTCTGACTTCGGCCTGACCCTGCCGGACTTTCCGGACGGGGAACGATGGCTACCGTCCGAGTACTTTGTGCGCGTCCAGTCGGCCGTTGCGCCAAAGGCCCGCTGGAGAGTGCGGCCCAACACCATCGAACTCAGCTTCTTCTCGTTCGCGAAGTTCCTGATGTGGAGGGACCTCTCGGCGGGGGAAGAGGCGTTCGGAACGGCGAACAACGAACTGGTCGAGCGGCTGCTGGTCGAGGGCTTTTCCGGGAGCGCCAGCATCTTCGCACCAGACGAACGGCTCGACGAGCGGTTCGCCGACCCGAGGGACTTGGGGCACATTCTGGACGCTGACGCTTCGCAGACGCAGGTTATCGCCGCGGCAAGGGAGGGCCGGAACCTCGTCGTCCAAGGGCCGCCCGGGACCGGCAAGTCGCAGACCATCGCGAACATCATCGCGGTCGCGGCAGGGGAAGGGAAGCGCGTGCTGTTCGTAGCCGAGAAGCGCGCAGCGCTAGATGTCGTTCACACCCGAATCGAGAGGTGCGGCCTCGGACCGCTGTGTCTGGAGCTGCACTCTCACAAGGCCAACCGAAAGGAGGTGTACGCGGAGCTGCGAAGGACGCTAGCGCTGGGCGCGCCCGCGCGCGTCGGCGAGAGCGAGTATCGCCGAGTGCGAGAGGTTCGCGATGAGCTCAACGAACTCTCAGAGCTGCTTCACAGGGTCGACGCCAAGAACGGTGAGACTCCCTATCTCGTGATCGGCCGGATTTCGGAGCTGAGCGAACGGGGGTGCGCAAGGCCCGGCTGGCAGATACCCGGGGCCGAAGCCTGGAGCCGCGCCGAGTACGACAAGCGCGTAGAGGCGGTAGCGGCGCTGTCGCGGATGGCGACCGAGCATGGTCTCGAGAGGACGCACATTTGGCGCGGAGCCCGGAAGCGCCTGAGCTTACCCGACAGGAGGGCCCTCAGCGGGGAACTGAGCCGGGGCTTGGAGCTGTTGGAGGGCCTTCGAGCGGCACTGCGGGCGGGGGCAGCGGCGGCGGCCGTCAAGGTGGCCGAGACGCCGGCGGCGTCAGAGATCGTTTGCGGGCATCTGGATGCCCTCTCTGCCAGGCCCGCACGAGTGGTGCGGCTGCTGGAGCGCCCCGCTGTGCTTGAGGAGCTTCCGAGCGTCGTCCGACTTGTCAGTAGCATCGCGGAGGCAAGGCGGCTGCGAGGCGAGCTCATCGCGGAGGTCGTCGAGATCGCTCTTGACCGTGATTGGGACGACGATCGATTCGAGATCGCGTCACGCGGCCGATCCCTGTTTCGCTGGTTCAGCGGCGCCTACCGCCGCTCTCTCGGCCGTCTACGAGCGGTCCAGCGGGGCTCTGTCCCCCGAGGCCTGACTGACCAACTGGCCCAGCTTGACCGGATGATCCAGTACCGACGAGCCGTACGGTCCATACGAACGAACGATGCGTTGGGGCGAGAAGCTCTAGGCCGGGCTTGGACGCGCGAGGAATCGGACACCAGCATACTCTGGCCTGCGGTCCAATGGATCGCCTCGCAGGCAGCAGAGCTGGACTCAGTGGATCAGGTGCGGCAACAGGTTTCCCGGTCGAGCGACGCCGAGTCGCTTGCCCGAACTAGGCAAGTCCTCCGCCAAGCGTTAGAGCAATGGGCCGATTGCTGGGCCACGGTCTCGGATCTGGTCGATCTGGACGTTCGGGTGGCTTTCTCCGAAGACGACATTGGTGCGGTGCCCATCGACGCTTTGGTCGAGCGACTCACAGCTTGGATGAAGGACCCAGGTTCGATCGAGGACTGGCACAGGCTGAGCGCAGCTGGCCGCCAACTCTCCACGCTCGGCCTGGGGCAGATTCGCGACAGGATCGGCGACGGCCGCTTGGGGCCGGAAGACGGTACAAGCGCCCTTGCGTTAGTCCGGGCAGAGGCCGTTTGGAACCGGATGCGTTCCGACACCCCCAAACTCGCCATGATCGACGGTGCGGATCGGAGCCGCAAGGTAGAGCTCTTCAAGGACCTCGACCTGAGCCTGCAAGCCTTGGCGGCCCAAGAGGTTGCGATCAAGCACTTTGAGTCCATCCCACTCGGCTCGGCCGGTCAGGTAGGCATTGTCCGGGGAGAACTGGCCAAGAAGATGCGCCATATGCCGATCCGGAAGCTGCTGAACGCGGCAGGAGAGGCGGTGATCAGGATCAAGCCGGTCTTTCTGATGAGCCCGCTGTCAGTGGCCCAATATCTGTCGCCCGGTGGCCTGACGTTTGACCTGCTGCTGATTGACGAGGCCAGCCAAGTGCGCCCGGCCGATGCCATGGGAGCCATTCTGAGATGCAGGCAGGTGGTCGTCGTCGGCGACCAGAAGCAAATGCCGCCCACGTCCTTCTTCGACCGCGAAGTCGGGGATTCGGTCGATCCAGACGCACTGGAAGACCTGCAGGACATTCAAGCAGCGCAGGTCGGTGACATGGAGAGCATCCTGTCGCTGTGCGAGTCGCGAAGCATGGCCGGCGGGATGCTGCGCTGGCACTACCGCTCAAGGCACCCGTCGCTCATCGAGGTGTCGAACCACGAGTTCTACGGCCACGGGCTGATCTGCCCGCCTAGCCCGGAGTGGGCACCGAAGTCGACCGGCCTCGGTTTCGTCCACGTGGAGGGTTTCTACGAGCGCGGCCGCAAGCGCAACAATCCGGTCGAAGCTCAGGCCGTCGCAGAACAAGTGCTCAAGCATGCCCGCCGCCACCCGGACGACACGCTTGGCGTGGTCGCCCTGTCGATCGCGCAGCGCAACACAATCGCGGACAAGCTGGAAATCATGCGCGCGCAGCATCCAGAACTAGAGGCCTTCTGCAAGGAGAGCAGGGATGACGCCTTCTTCGTAAAGAACCTTGAGAACGTCCAAGGCGACGAGCGTGACGTTATCTTCATCTCGATCTGCTACGGCAGGGACAAGGCCGGCTACATGTCGCAGAGCTTCGGACCTGTGTCGAACGAGGGGGGAGAGCGGCGCCTGAACGTGCTCTTCACGCGTGCAAAGAAGCGGTGCACGGTCTTCGCTTCGATCCGGCACTCCGACATCCGCTTGGACACTACAAAGCACGCAGGCCCGCGAGTCCTGAAGCGATTCTTGAAGTACGCAGAGACCGGCGAACTAGATGTCCCGGTACTATCGGGTGCGGCCGCAGACAGCCCATTTGAAGAGGCTGTGGCGGCAGCCCTGCAGAGCCATGGTTATCGAGTCTCCGGCCAAGTCGGGTCTGCGGGCTTCCGCATAGACCTTGCCGTCCACGACCCTGACGATGAGGGGCGATTTCTCCTGGCGGTAGAGTGCGACGGGGCCCGCTACCACTCTTCCAGTTGGGCGAGAGAGAGGGACCGGCTGCGCCAAACCGTCCTCGAACAGAAGGGTTGGACGTTCCACCGGATATGGAGCACGGACTGGTTCTATGACCGCGACCGGGAATTGGCCCGGCTGCTGGAGGCCGTGGAGCGGGCCAGGGGTATGGGCCGAACGGGAGCCGAGCCACAGGCAACGGAGAGCCGCGCTCGAGTGGTCCGCGTACAGGCGGAGGACCCGCCGGAGCGCATGGGCGCTCCTTATGTCGAGGCAACCTTCGAGATCGCCGCGTCTGCATATGGACCATTGCCAGAGTCTGATGAGAGCACGCTGGTGGAGTGCGTTACGCGGATCGTCAAGACGGAGGGTCCCGTGCACATCGAAGAAGTCGTCCGCCGGCTGTCTCAACTGTGGGGGTACAGGCGGACGGGCAGTCGGATCCAGCGAGCGGTGGTGGCAGCCGTGGACCACGCCGTGAAGGCTGGGCTTGTGGACTATTCAGGAAATATGGATCGGGTCTTCTTGGACCGGCGTGATCGCAGCGGGTTCCCGCCGCCACGGGACCGGAGCTTGGCCAAATCCCAATGGCTCCGTAGGGCGGCAATGCTGCCGCCGACCGAAATGCGCTCGGCAATTCTGGAGGCCGTCGAGCGCAACATCGGCATCAGTCCCGCCGACTGCGCGCGAGAAGCGGCCCGTATGCTTGGGATCAAGCGGATGAGCGGGGAGACGCGCAAAGCGTTCGTGCGGCAATCCCGGGAACTCGTAGCGACCGGACAATTGGATCAAATCCGCGACGAGTTGCGGATGCCCTAAGAACTCACCGGTCGCGGCCCTTACCCGCGCACTCCGATCGGCCTCGGTGGGCCTCCGGAAGCGCTCCCATCTCACACGGCGCGCCGGCATCGGTCGACACCCTGCCGTTCCCGTTCAGGTTGGGCACATGAAATCATCCTGTGGCGACCGGCCTAGTGCGCACCGGTCGACCCGTTGGTTGCAGTCCTTCACGCGAAGACCATCTCAGTGGCATCTTCCGGAATGCCTGCCTGCGCCTGATCACGCGACGGGGGCAATTGCCGACACGCAGCCGGAGCCTCGATGCAGGTGTGGAGAAGCGCACTGTCAGGCCAAGTGACGGAGACGTGCTCGCGACGGACGAGCAGCTTGGTTTGACCGAGACCGATCCGCACTTCTGCCACCGATCCCAACCAACCGGAAGGTAGCAGACTGGCGTGGGCCGACAGTGGAGGAGGTAGGAATCATCCCATGGTGAGGACGGAGTGGGAGACCCCAAGCGGCATCCCCGTGTCGCACACCACGCGCGGAATCCGTTTGTTCCCGGCCATGGGCTGATAGCGCCATACTTGGCGGGTTGAGAGGTGGAGATGTCGCTGCTTACCCGACTGTTGGATGTGATTGCGGTGGGCTGTGCGCCTGAAGCAGATGTAATCCTATATGGACCAAGAGGAAACGGAACAACCGTCTTCAGTAAGATCGTCGCTCATTGTAGACTTCGCGAGACGTTCGGTGAATATCAGCCTCTGAATCTAGCATCCTATAAGAGGCACTCCTAGCTTGTCTCGCTACTCTCTTGTAGGCTGAATTGGGTATGGCAACCGCTAAAACTTAACTCACTCCTAGGCGGCCACTCGGATGGCATCAGACGTTATTTCAGCCAGACTAAGCCGCCATTTCCCTGTTCCGAGATCTACATCCTGATTCCGCTGAAGAGGCTCATCCCTCCCTTGGACCAATGCACGTCCACGCCCTCAAGACCCGCATCCGAAAGCCACCGGAGCTGATCGGTCAGAAGGGCCGGCTGGTCGATCGGGTCGGGGTCATCGACTGCGTGGTGATTCCACCGTTCCGCCTGGAAGGTCCTGAAAGCCGAAAGGTCTCCGCGGGTCCGGATGGACCGCTCCTTAACCGCTTCGTCCCATTGCCAGGCGGCCAGTCCGGTCGAAACAGCGCTCGCGGGCCGGATCAGATCGGCAATGGCTAGGACTCCGCCGGGTGCCAGTTGGGCGGCTAGGTCGCGGTATAGATCCTGTTTGGCGCTGTCCGGCAGATGGTGAATCGCGAAGGTCGAAACGATGGCTCGCGGGCTCTCTGCAAAGCGCCGCCAGTCCCGGCCAGCGAGGTCAAACCGGCGAATCTCGATACGATCCCCGAAGCGCTCGGGCCGGCGGCAGCAGGCTTGGAGCATTGCCTCCGACCCATCCATCGCGAGTACTCGGACTCCCTCAATCTGGTCAAGGATGACCTCGCTGAGCGACCCGTCACCGCAGCAGAGTTCGACGACGAGGTCGGATTGGATGCAATCTGGGACGAGTTGGCAAACGCTCTCGAACAGGAGATCCCGCTCCGGCACGAAGCAATCGGCATCCCGGAGGAAGGTCTTGCTGTCGTGTTCGGTCCAGCCTTCCCTCATCGGCCCGTCCCGATCGTCTCACTGTACCAGCGAGGTGTCCCGGTGCCGGTAGTGGTCGATTCGGCGCACAGACCATCGCGGAACGGTCCCGCCGACACGATCACGCACCCGATGCGGCGGATTCCCGGCATTGCCTCGATCGGTACAGGGCTCGGAACCTGCGAACGGGCGGCGTCTCGCCGTCGACGTAGTCCTCGAAGAGCGCTTCGTCGAGACCGCACTCCAGCAGGATCGAGAGCTCAGGGCGCGATACCGGCCAAGGGATCGTGCCCAGCCTCTCCCATTCGTCGCGGGCTCTCGCGATCAACAGCAACTGGCCCCCTGGGGCGACGAACGACGCAAGGCATCGGGCCGCGTTCCCCCGCATCGCTGGTGGGATTACCTGCAGGGTATAAGCCTCGAGCACGAAGGCAAACGCGGCCTGCCACGCCGAAGGCGGCGAGAACAGGTCACCGACCAGGTACTTGACGGACGTATTGGGAAATCGGCGAGCCACTATTGCAATGGCCGACTTCGAAACATCAAAGGCAGAAACGGCGAAGTCCCTTCGAGCGAGTTCCTCCGCATCATCCCCGAGACCACAGCCGACCACAAGGGCCCGCCTGCCGCATCCCGTCGTCCCGTTCCGGTCAAGCCACTCGACCAAGTTGGGATTCGGCCGCGAATCCGCCCACGGAATCCGGTCGATTCCCTCCTTCAAGGCAGCTTCATACAGCTCCTCGAACCACTCCAGCGGACTCCCTCGCTCGATGGCCTGCTGGGCCAGACGTCTCGCGAACTCCCTGCTCATCTGTTCCATAATCCTCACTGGGACAAGCCACCAGCATCGAGCCGCCGCGCCCGGTATGGGGCCGAGACGTATATAGGTAGAATCTGGCGCCGCCCTGCCAATAGAGTTTCCGGCTGAGGGGATGCTCCAGTCGCTGCCTGTAGGGGACTCTGGCAAATGCTTGTCCGGTACATTTAGCATACATATGATTTACTGGAAAGTGATGGCGAGTTCAAACGGATCTCAGTACTATCGCATCTAGTCCTCGCCTCTTTGGATTGCCTGAAAACCAATGGATTCCAGTCTTGCTCTCCAGCAGGAGCTAAGCATGGAATGGCCATCACTTCGCAATGGTATCTGCCGGACTACAGCGGCCCACACGGTGAAAAGAGCGTACTACAAGCCGAACTCTTGCGAACACACCGATCGTATACGACCGCAATTGGACGCTGTAGGTCTAGTGCACACACACCTCGTCAGTCCGGGCGTCCTCCTACGTCAAGCAAGAAATGCGCGTGGAAAGTAAGATAGTCTCCTATGAGGCCGAGTTTCTGGATTCTGGGGGTCGCATTGGCTTCGGCAGGTTCTTGGGTAGGCATTCCAGCGCTGCTGACAAGTAGCGCGGAAGCCCAATCTCCTACCCGCAGCGAGTCTGCTTGCCAATCGGCACCCGTCCTCGCCCTACGCCTAGGAATCGGCGACGATGCCGAATCCGACTGGCACGGCAAGGCGGACGGCTGGGTGGCTTCCGGTACTGCCTCATGGGAAGCAAACTCGCAGTCCAGCCCGACCAAGCTGGCCGGGGGTGCCCTGTCGCCCAGAGTGCTTCCGGCAGAAGTCGTGCTGAAACTGCCCGATGGGGAGTGCACAGGAGTTGTCGGCCATGCGCGCACGATATCCGTCGAGACCGGGCAGGGGAGGTTTGAGATCCATCTTGACGAGTTGGAGATCGGCTCGTTCGCATCGTTCTTGGGCGGGCGGGTTGAAGCGTCGCTGAACCCATCCGACACGCCGCTGACCACCTCCGGTCTGGACGATGACTTTCCCAGCTGCGCGGCGCTGGTGGATGGATCAGTGGTCTGCGCGTACGTGGAGTATGAGCCCGGGGCTCTGATCGATGAAGAGGCGGCGCTGGCGGGTCGGTTCGAATCTCTCGAGTTCTCCGGAAACGGAGATCGCATCAAGTGGGTGCACCGGATTGCCGGTGGCTGGAGTGAAGCAATTGAAGTTACACCAGGCGGCCGTGACGTTTGGAGACCAGCCGTGATGGCCCTCCCGACTGGCGGCGCCGCGGTTGTCTGGTCGGAGCAGCGGTCTGGGAACTGGGACATCTACGCCCGCGAGTATTCGAGGCACAGCGGAGACTTCGGTCCCGAACGTCGCATCACACAGCACCCTGGCAGCGACATCAACGTCGCAGCCAGCGGGGGCTTCATCGCCTGGCAGGCACACCGTGAGCACGGATTCGACATCTACGCCAGCACATTGGACGGAGCACCGGTTCGGGTCTCGCAGAGCGACGCCAACGACTGGCGACCGTCAATCGCGGCCGACCGCGCCGGATCGGCTTGGATCGCCTGGGACACCTACCAGAGCGGGAACTACGACGTCTTGATCCGAAGGTTCGACGGAGAATCGGTTGGGGAAGTGATCCCGATTGCGACCTCTGGCCGGTTCGAGGCGCGAGCCTCCGTGGCAGTGGACGAGATGGGTCGGGCCTGGGTCGCTTTCGAAGACTCGGACGAAGGCTGGGGTAAGGACTACGGCGACCGCTGGCCTGGCACGCAAGCTACGCCGATGTACGTCAACAAGAACCTCCTCGTGCGGGTGTGGGATGGGGCGCTGCGCCAGACCGCGCTTCCGCCACTTGCGCCGACCGTGGACTACTATCACGACGACCCGAGAATCGCGACCAGCCAGCGGAACAAGATCAGCATTCCTGTTCTGACGTTCGATGGGAACGGCCTGCCTTGGATTTTTTACCGCCGGCATCCGCTCAAGACGGGCCGCGGGGAGGTGTGGCGCAGTTACGGTGCCTACTACGCCGGGGGAAGCTGGTCACGGCCGATTCCGCTGCAGTCCTCAGACCACGTGCTGGACAGGTCTCCTGGTCTCGCAGGGTTGCCCGACGGAAGCCTGTTGGCGGTGATTGCCGGTGACGCGCGGACGAATGCCAGAGAGCGGCAAGACAGCGACCTGCATAGCGCTGTCCTGAGGGTCGGAGCCCCGGCCATTGAGCCCAAGCTCGTTCCGACCTCGGCGAACCAACCGGACCTCGGCGCCGATCCTGTGCACCCGGACGAGGCGGCGCAGATCGCAGCCCTCCGTGCTAGGCGCATCCGGGCTGGAAGCCTCTCCCTGCAATTCCTGCGGGGCGAGTTCCACCGGCACTCCGCGTTCTCATCGCATCGAGACTGGGACGGTCCGTTCGAGGATGTGTGGCGCTACGGACTCGACGTCGCCGCACTGGACTGGATCGGTCCTGGAGACCATGACTATGCCGTGGGGCAGGATTACCAATGGTGGCTGCAACAGAAAGCCTCTGACATGTTTCACCATGCGGGCCACTTCAGTGCGACCTACACGTATGAGCGCAATGTGAGCTACCCCAGCGGCCACCGGAACGTGATGCTGCCGCGCCGAGGCATTCGCCCCGTGCCGCGCATGCGGGGCAGGGAAAACATGAATGGGACCGCTGAGGAGGGCGCGCCGGACATCAAGAACCTCTTTGCCTACTTGCGGCACTTTGGCGGCATCTGCTCGTCACACACTTCGGCCTCAAACATGGGAACAGATTGGCGTGATGGAGATACAGAGGTGGAACCCGTGGTCGAGATCTTTCAGGGGCACCGCCAGAGCTACGAGCTCTCAGGAGGTCCATTCGCGGCCACCGGGCCGGAGGACACGATCCAGGGCTACCGCCCGGCAGGCTATGTTTGGGAGGCATTCCAGAAGGGTCGGCGCCTGGGCTTCCAGGCGAGTAGCGACCACGTCTCTACGCACATCAGCTACGCGATCGTTCTGGCGGAAGAGAACTCCCGCGAAGCGATCATTGACGCATTCAAGCGTCGGCATTCCTACGCTGCTCAGGACAACATCGCGCTGCTCGTCCAGTCGGGTGAGCACCTAATGGGGGACGAATTCAAGTCGAGCGGCATCCCACGGCTGCAGATCACGGCCACAGGCACAACCGAGATCGACTCGGTCGAGATTGTACGGCAGGTAGGGCTCGAGAAGCCCGCCATCGTCGCGGCGATGGAGCCGCGCGCGGTGCAGGTCAACCTGGAATGGTCCGATCCGGCGGCTAAGCCCGGAGAATGGAACATGTATTACGTCCGCATGAGCCAGCGCAACAAGGCCATGGCCTGGGCCAGCCCGATGTGGATTCGCTATGAGCCCTGAACGGCGCCAAGGCCGTCAATAGGAGGTCATCGTTCGGAATTCCTCGAATCGGCGCTCGATCGCCTTGCGGGAAAGGGTGCGAAGCGCGGCCACCCCAAAGTCCTCGCAGCAAACACTTCCGGCAATCGAACCGTATACCATCGCCCGCCGGAGGTCTGCGAACCCGTCGGGCTTCCCGCGACCGAACCTGCGCCCGGCCAGATAACCCATGAAGCCTCCCGCAAATGCGTCGCCTGCACCGGTCGGATCCACCAAGGACCGCAGCGGGTAGCCCGGCGAGAGAAAGCAGTCGTCTCCCTGAAACAGGGCCGCACCGTACTCCCCTCGCTTGATTACGACTGCCTCGGGGCCCATCGCTTGGAGGCGCCGTGCCGCGACACGCAAGTTGCGTGATCCTGTCATCATGTGGGCCTCTTCGTCGTTGACCATAATCAGGTCCCACGAAGCTACCGCTGCCGCGAGCTCGCGCGGCGTCCGGTCGATCCAATAGTTCATCGTGTCTCCTGCCACGAATGCGGGCGAGTCCGACTGGCGAAGCACGGAGTCCTGGAGGCTTGGGTGTATGTTCCCTAGCAGGATCTGCTCGGCAGGCCGGTAGGCCCTAGGAAGTTGCGGATCGAAGTCGGCAAACACGTTCAGCTCGGTGACCAGTGTGCGCCGCTCGTTCATGTCGGACGAATAGGCACCCTTCCAATAGAACGTCTTTCCCGAGGCTCGGGCGAGGCCCCGCAAGTCCACGTTCCGGCGGCGGAGCACCGCCTCGTCCTCAGGGGCGAAGTCATCGCCAACGACGGCCACAAGCTGGACATCGGCAAAGTGGCTGGCCGCCAGCGCAATGTACGAGCCGGCACCGCCGAGCACGCGGTCCACGCGTCCGGAAGGTGTCTCGATGCCGTCGTATGCGACGGAGCCTACTACCAAGAGCGCCATGTAGAAAGACCGGAAATTCTGACGCCGGGCCTAGAGGTATCTCCCGGCCAAAACGGAGTATTTCTGGCGGGCACGCTCGGAGATCACGGACCGATCGGTCAGGATCGCGTTCTTCAAAGCCGATGCATAGGGGCTGGGCCCGTCTGGAATGTTCTTTACAGCCTCAATCGCCACCTGCTGGGCGTGATCCGCATTCTGGGTCAGGTATTCGATCACGGTGTCGACGGTCACGGCATCGTGTCCGGGATGCCAACAGTCGTAGTCGGTGACCATTGCGACCGTGCAATAGGACATCCCAGCCTCCCTCGCGAGCTTGGCCTCCTGCAGGTTGGTCATTCCAATGATGTCGAATCCCGAACTGCGGTAGGAGTTGGACTCAGCAAGGGTAGAGAAGGCCGGACCCTCCATGCAGCAATACGTGCCGCCTACGTGCACGGTGACCCCGGCCTTGCGACAGGCCCGCTCCGCGACTCCCGCTAGCAGGGAGCAGATCGGGTGCGCGAATGTGATGTGCGCGACGATCTCTTCGTCGAAGAACGTCGAGGCGCGACCGCGCGTACGGTCGAAGAACTGGTCCGGGATCACGAAGTGCAAGGGTTCCAGATCCTCGCGCAGCGAACCAACGGCGCTGAAGGACAAGACGTACTCGACTCCCAGCTGCTTCAGCCCGTGAATGTTGGCCCGGAAGTTGAGGTTGGATGGCATGATGCGATGGCCTCGGCCATGCCGCGCCAAGAATGCGACTTCCCGGCCGCCGATCCTGCCCAAGACGAATGAGTCTGACGGTTCGCCCCAAGGCGTCTCCACGCTCAACTCGCGCCGCGATTCGAGGGCGTCCATGGAATACAGGCCGCTGCCACCGATGATCCCCAGTCTGGGTCGCATGGGTACACATTGTAGCGAGGGGTCTCCCACCCCATGGCCAAGCGCCTAGCGCGGTTGCGCACTTAACTCATTGGGCTCTGGCATCGTGACTGAGAATGTG
>JAPPMC010000227.1 GCA_028819235.1 Bryobacterales bacterium | reverse complement strand
TACCAGCGGGCCGCCGGGCCCGTCGTGACAGGGGTTTTGGCTCAAGCACTAGCTCCGGAAGCCGTCAAGCGAGTCGCAGAGGAGAGCCAAGGCTATCCCTACTTCCTCCAAATGTGGGGGCAGGCGCTGTGGGACAGGTGTCCTTGCCCATCTGCGACGATCGGCGGCGCCGAAGTTGAGAGCGCTAAGCCGACTATCTCCCGGCAGCAAGGCCTGTTCTACTTCAACAGGTACAGGGAACTGGACGACCTTGAGCTACTCCCGGTCGCTGCCAGCGTGGCCGCAGCATACTCGAGTTCTGAGAGAGTGCTTCCTGGGCAAGTAGATCGAGCAATCCGGGCGTCGCTTGAAGGTGATGGGCGTGCCCGAGATAGCGAGTCGGTCCGGGAAGCGAGCCGAAAACTACAAGACCTCGGCTACATATGGCCCGTGGTGCGCGAGTCCATCGTCTACCACGAACCCGGGATTCCCAGCTTCATGCCATTCGTGGCACGCAACCAGAACCTGCGGCACCAGAACTTCAGCTCTTGATTGCCACGGCTTCGTGGAGCTCCGCGACGTGCGTCGCTTAGCTGGCGGCAGTTCCAACCGCCCGGAGGGCGGCCGGTTTTCGGGCATTCGAGTCGGGCGTCTACCGCCGCGTCACTGCGCCACGTCCAGATCTCACAGCTTCGACACATCTGCAGCCCTCGATTGCGGCAGGTGAGTCCGATCCCAAGCCTCGGGATCGTGAGCGCGACACCGCTCAGCAAGAATGGTCGACGCCCTGCAACACGCTGCATGGCGAGTGTTTTCTGGTGACGATGCGCCAATCCTTCGCGCCGAAGCGATGCGGACAATAGGCCGCCAATGGCGACAGTGCCGCTGGAGGCATTGCCGGTGGCGACCAGCGCCGTGGATGAGCCAGCGTATCCGCGCTAGGTTCGCAAGCAGACTCAGTCGAGCCCCAATGCGGCGGCTTCGTCTCGGGCAAGCCAGTGCGCAACGTCGGACCGATGGCTCTCAGAATGGCCGGGGCGTGTACTGTTCATAGCCTGACAGCCTGCCTCCCGACGCAGCCGAGTCCTAGACCTCGGATGGCGTCAGTGGATCGTCGAAGCCCCCTCCACCCCGAACGCGCCGGTCGTGACGTTGCGGTTGACGTGACGGTCGAGATTGATGACGTAGGTCTCCGGCGCACCGATCAGCGTCTGGGAGTGGGTCGCGGCAATGACCCGGAAGCCCTTCTTGTCGACCAGTTCTTTCAGCATCTTTAGGATCCGCCTCTGGTTGGAAGGTGACAGGGCCATCTCCGGCTCGTCCAGCAGCAGCACGGAATCCTGCGGGAGCTGGGGGAAGGTCTCGCGGAACAGGGAGAGCATGACCTGGCCGTGGCTCGCGGTCATCAGGAACTCCTTCATCTGGGGCTGATCGTCAAATAGCGAGGGCGTGTTCCGCGGATTGTGCTGCTCAGCGTCGAAGAGGACCACTTGGGAGAACTTGGCGCCGCGACGGTGCAGCTTGTAGGCGAAGTTGTCTACCGTGCGCCCCTTCAGTGCGTAGTAGATCGACTGCAGCAGCGTCGACTTGCCGGAGCCGTTCTCGCCTTCCAACATGATCAGGGGGTGCGAGAGGTCCACAACCATCGGCATGTGGAAGTTCAGGTTCATGAAGACCGGATGGCTGAGGATCTTCAGGTACATCGGCAGCCCCCAGCATATCCTGCGTGCAGCGCGTCAGCGTCGAACCGGCGAGTGAAGCAGGATCAGCCCGACATGAGGCCGACCAGGCTGAGGCTGCGGGCGGAGTGAAAAGGGGACTGGGCGGCAGGGCCGCGGTCTTGCCACTGGGGAGTGGAGCCGAGGCCAATCCCAGTGCGCCACGTCCATGTACGCAGCTTGCGGCCCAGCGAGGAGCACTGCTTCGACGCCTTGACGACACTCCACCAGCGTCGGGTTCCGCAACTGGCCTGCAACCAGTCCCCGATCCCAAATCCTGCCGCCAACCAGCGGCATTCCTCGCCCCGATCGTGCTGGGCCGCCATCGGCATCACCTGTTCCCGCCACAGACTCATCTCGGCCCCAGCGGCCCCTTGGGAACTTGCGCAGCAACCACATCGCGCCGCGGATTAGATCGAACGGCGCTGCGCTCGGGTCGCCGAAGCCAGTCTGCGCCCGCCTGCGGCAATGGACCGGGCGCATTGGGGCACCCAGCGTCGGCCCGTGGCACTACATCCTCAAGCGGCCCGACATCGGGGAGGTTGAGCGCCTGCTCGCGAACTGGAAGGACGGATACGATGGGGGCCGGGAGGTCCGAGCGGCATGCGGGAGTTCGACCCAGATTTCGAGGTCGCGGCATACAGCGGTGTGATCGCCAACCACCCGGACTTCGCGACACGCTACCGGATGCTGGTGTGCGACCTGCCGCGCTGCTTTCACGCCCAGCCGCAAGAGGAGCGGATCGCGGCCATGTGGCGGCCGCCACATCTGACCGGCACGCGCTGGGACGCCCTGCTTGCCGCCGTGACGGAGCACTTGGCCTGGGAGCACGGCCTCGAGCCCCCCGAGTGGGTGCACGAGCCTGAGCGGTTCTGCGATCCGGCCTGGGCGGTCACGTACCGTCCGAGGGACGAGCCGTCGGACGGGGATCCGGAGCTGTACGCGCCCCCGGCATTCCGGCGGCACGGCACGCTGATCGACCCCCGCTCGCTGGATCCCCGTGGGGGCGAGAAGTACTACTGGGCCCCCGGCTGGCCGAATCCCTGGAACCTGCCCGAGTGGCCGTGGGAGAATCCGCCCGCCTACCCCTGACCCCGTCCCCGTCCGCAGTGAGCGACCGGAGCGACCGCAGGCCGGGTGGGGAGAGTGACCGGGTGCTCGACCGGCTGAGAATCCTTGAGGCCTTCGAGCGACTTGGCCGGAAGCTGGAGAAACTATGCCTTCAGACCACTGTGCACCTTGCCGGGAGCGCCGCGCTATTGCTGGACGGCAGCCGCTCGAATCTGACGCAGGACGTGGATGCGCTGCGGATCGAGCATGCAGGCAGGCATCACAAGTTCGAGTCCGCGGTGCGGGAGACCGTCAAGGACATGGGGATCACGCCGAACTGGCTCAACCGCGACGTGTCGCTCATACCCGCCATGCCGACCCGACCCGACGCTGGCGAGCGGACAGCCTACGAGGGCAAGTGCCTGACCGTGATAGCCCCCTCGGACCGGCAACTGCTGGCACTGAAGTTCCGGACCCACCGCCAGCAAGACTGGGATGACATGCGGATTCTGGCGCGGAAGGTCGGCGCGAGGACGTTCGAGCAGCTACGGGAGATTCACAACACCTGCTTCCCGCACTCGCCTTACAGCAAGTTCCCGGACGTCGCCAAGGAGTACCTCGTCAGGGAGATTCCCTGGCTCCTGGCGGGGAGCGCGTAGCAGGGTTCCGGCCAGAGGATGGCCTCGCTGGCCCGCAAGGCGAAGGAGCCGGAAGGGGGCTTGAACCGGCGCGCTAGCGCTACGAAGGCCCAGCCAGGCCGGCTACTGCCGCACAACACCTGCCCGCCAACTCCAGCGCTCCTGCGGCGCCACTGGGCCGTGGTGTTCCCAAGCCAAAGCAAGCTCCGCCCACGTGCAGCACACTGCGGACCACGGCCACACTCGAAGCTTCTCGGCTGTGGGCCCCCGCTTCCCGCAACCCAGGCGCTGTGAGTTGGGAATGGTCTTCAGAACACAGGCCTCATCGACCCGCCAAAGCAGAGCAGTGATATACTTTCCGCGACGGTGGTGCTTGAAGACCACCCGTCCAAGGGGGTCCTAATCTATGAGTTCTAGTCATCTTGGTATGCGCTTCGCGCGTACGGCGGCGGTCGGAGTGCTGCTCGCCTACGCCGCTTCCGTAGCCTATGGCCAAGGGATCAGCCGCGGCACGATCACCGGGTCGGTTTCGGATGCAACAGGAGCCGTCATCCCAGGCGTCCAGGTCACCGTGACGAACGTGGCCACGGGAGAAGTCCGCGTGGTCGAGTCAAACGAAAGCGGCGTGTACGTCGTCAGCTCCATACCCGCGGGCGACTACGACATTGCGGGCGAGCTGGCCGGGTTTCAGCGCCAGGTCCTCCGCGGCATTGCGCTGGAGGCCGAGCAGCGCTTGGGGGTAGACCTAGAACTGCAGGTGGGCGAAGTAACGACGACCGTCGAGGTCTCGGGAGCCGCACCGGTCCTGGACACCGAGAGTGGAGAGGTTGCCGCGCTCATCGATACCATTCAGGTCGCGGAAATGCCCATCAACGGGCGCAACTGGTCGCAATTCGGGCGACTGGCGGCCGGCGTTGCCGCCGAGGCGACCGACCAGCGCGGCATCGGGCAGGAGGGCAACCCACTGCTGGCAGTGCACGGGACGCGCACGGACAAGGTGCGCTATGCAATTGACGGCATCCAGAACATGGACACCGGCGGCCAGCGGGGAATCAACAACTTCCCGCCGCCGGAGGCCATCGCAGAGGTCAAGTTCCTGACGAGCAACTTCAATGCGGAGTCGGGTAGCTACGGCGGTGGCGTCGGGAATATCGTCATCAAGGGCGGCGGCCAAGAGTTCCACGGGGACTTCTACAACTTCATGCGGAACAACGTGATGGACTCCGCCAACTTCTTCGCCACGGAAGCCGCGCCGCTCAAGCAGAATCATTTCGGGTTCACGCTGGGCGGACCTATTTCCTTTGGCGGCTACAACGCCGACAAGACCAAAACCTTCTTCTTCACATCCATCTCCCAGTACAAGCGCCGCGGACCTTCCATGCGCGGGGCGACATTCTTGGCCCGTACCCCGACGGCGGCCATGCGCATGGGCGACTTCACGGGCGAGAGGGAGGTCCGCAATCCAGATACGGGCGATCCGTTTCCGAACAACATGGTTCCCAGCAGCCTCATTGATCCAAACGCTACGATCCTTCTCGACAGTTTCTACCCCCTGCCCAACCGCGTTGGAGGGCAGAACTGGATTGCACAGCCCAGCCAGCCTACCGACCAGCACGAGGAGCTGGTGCGGATCGACCACAACTTCAGCGAAGACGTCCGGTTGATGGCGCGCTACATCCAAGATGACTGGAGCCAGATCCAGCACAAGGCGCTGTGGTCCGCCCATTCGTTCGACACCATCCACTCGTCGTACTCAAAGCCCGGCAAGAACCTCGTCGCGAGTCTCACGAACATCGTCTCCCCGACCATGGTCAACGAATTCACCTTCGGCTTCTCCTGGAATACCATCCACCGACCGCTGCTGAACATGGAGCAGCGGCCCAACGGACTGAACATCCCCGAGCTGTTCGCCGAGAATCCCGGCGAGAAGATTCCGGACATCCTTCTGGGCCAAGGATGGGGCAGCATCAGCGCGGCCAACGTTCCCTACGACAACGGCAACCCGATGCTGACCTTCCGAGACGACCTCACCACGCAGGTCGGCAATCACAGCTTGAAGTTCGGCACGGAGATCCTCTGGATCCGCAAGTGGGTCGACAGTTCCACGCGGCCCCAAGGAGCGTTCAGATTCAACGGCGGCGCCTCGGGCCACGCCGTGGCAGACTTCCTGATGGGCAGGGCGTTCACGTACCAAGAGCAGGAGGGAGGCAACATCCAGACGAACCTGATTGCGATGCAGCGGGACTTCTACGCCCAAGACGCCTGGAAAGTTAACCAAGACCTGACGATCAATTTCGGAGTGCGCTGGTCAATCTTCCAAGGCGTCCTCGGCGAGGAGCAGAACGGCCTCGTCTCAGCCTTCATGCCCGAGCTCTACGACCCCACTCAGGCCGTCACGGTCATGTCGAACGGTCGCATCGTACCGGGAAGCGGCTCGCTGCTGAACGGCATTCTCACCCCCTCGGACTCTAGGGCTGAGCAGTTTGGCGGGGCGGACCTGTACCGCCAGCAGTTCAACGACTTCGGCCCGAGGCTCGGAATCGCCTACCGGATTTCCGACAAGTCAGTGCTGCGGGCGGGCGCGGGGGTCTACTATGGCCCCGGCCACATCGGGCGGTCGTCGAGCCAGCCGCCTATCGTCCAGCAGCCGCTGATCTTCAACACGAGGCTGAGCGACCCGGCCGGCGGGACGACGGACATCATCCTGCCGAGCAATGTTGCGGGCCACGATCCCGAGGGGCTTGCGGCTACGAGCTACCAATGGAGCTTCGGTGTTCAGAACGAGATCTTCCGCCAGACTTCGATCGACATTACCTATGTCGGCAACCGAGGCGTGCACTTGGGCATCCGGCCCAACCTGAACCGTCCCGTACCGGACGCGAACCGGCAGGGAAGCATCAATGCGCACAGGCCATTCCCGGGATTCGCGAACGTACTCTATCAGGAGCCGTCGGCGAGCTCCACCTACAACGGCCTGGAGATCACGCTGCGACGGCGCTTCTCGGGGGGATTTATGCTGGAGAGCGCCTACACCCTGTCCCGCACCTGGAGCCACGGGGACAACGTCGGCGACACGGTTCAGGACCCGCGGAACCTCGCAGCGGAGTGGAGCTTGGCGGACTTCGACCGCACGCACATTTCGATGACGAATTTCCTTTACGAGCTGCCGTTCTTCCGGAGGCAGGACACCGCGCTCAAGAAGGTGTTCGGCGGCTGGACCGTCGCCGGAATCGTCTCCTTCCAGAGTGGCCGAGCTGGTGGGGCGACCTTGGCCGGGGACCCTGCCCGGGTCGGCGGCGGCGGCCCCCAGAGACCGAATCTTGTCGGGGAGCCGAACTCGGGGCCGCAGACCTTGGGGCAGTGGTTCAACACCTCGGCATTCGAGCAGCCCGCGCGGGGAACGTACGGAAATTCGCCGCGCGCCCCCATCCGGCTGCCGGGCCTGGCGAACTTCGACCTGACCTTGGCTAAGAACACCCAGCTGACGGAGCGTGTCCGGATGCAGCTGAGGGGCGAGTTCTTCAACGCGTTCAACCATCCGCAATGGAACGGCGTCGCTCTCGGCTTCAACAATCGCATCTTCGGCAGGGTGACCAGCGCGCACGATCCGCGCATCATGCAGATCGGCCTCAAGTTCAGCTTCTGAACTCTCCGGAGCCGACCGGCCCGGACAAGGAATCCGGGCCGGCGCTCTCAGGCTGTGGGCGGCCGGCCTCTGGTGCCGGAGGACGGCCAAGGTGCCGTGACGCGCTGCTCGGATGCCTGGCGAGGCGGTCCCGGCGGCTTACCCGACCGGAGGCCCCCGCGGTCACTCTGCGGGCTTTGGCACTCGCGGGCCTGATAGTTCTTCTTCGAGCTCCCGCCGCTCCTCGTCTTGGATCTTGCGGACCACACCCAAGTACTCCCTGGCTTCATCGGCGCGTCCGAGCTTCAGGAGGGTGCGGCCGAGCAGATAGTGGCTCTCCGTGTGGTCGGGCTGCAGGTCGACGGACAGCTCAAGGAAAGGCAGCGCCTCTCTCGGGCTTCCTCTCTCCGAGAGCATCTTTCCGAGGTGATAGTGGGCCAGCCCGTGCTGCGGATCGATCTCCATACAACGCCGCAGGTCGCCTTCCGCTTCTTCCGAGCGTCCCAGCCGGGCCCTGACAACGCCCCTGAAGAAATAGCTCTCGGCGTGACCCGGGTCCATCCGGATCGCCTTATTGAACGCGGTCTCGGCCTGTTCTCCGTCCCCCAGCCGCCACAGGACGCGCCCCCGGTAGAAGTGGGCCATGGGCGTGTCGGGGCGGAGCTCAATGGCACGGTCGAGCGCCACCAAAGCGCCCTGGTAGTCCTCTCCGCTCTCCTTGGCCTGCGCCAGCAGCACCTGCAATTGTGGCGAGTCTTGGTGAGACCGCAAGAGTTCATCGAGAATCGCCTCAGCCTTGGCGGTGTCCCCCATCTGCAGGTAAGCAGAGGACAGCGCGTAGAGCACGCCGATGTCCGCGTTTCCGGCGGACCACAGTCGCTCGAGGTGTCCCGCGGCCCGCTCGGCCTGCCCCTGCAGCATATGGCTGAGCGCCAAGAGCTGCCGGGCGGCGACGTCCTCCGGCTGTGCCACGACGTACTCCGAGAGGACTCTCTGCGCCTGATCGTAGCGGCCCCACTGAAAGTAAGCCTGAGCTATGTTCTTGCGGATCTCCCTGACCTCGGGCAACAGCTCGGATGCCCGCCGGAAGGCTTCTACGGCCTCCTCGTATCTCTTCAGGCGCAGAAGCGAGGAGCCGAGATCGTTGTGAATCCTGGGATTGTCCGGATCCCGGCCCAGAATCTCCCGGAAGCGGCTCGCAGCCAACTCATGCTCGCCCGACTGGTAGGCCTCGTACGCCGCCCGCAGCGCTGGGTCGCCGATTTGCGCGGACTCCGCGAGAGCCATGGCGCCCGCCGCAAGACATGCCAGGGCTATCCTTCCTAGAATCACCGGAGACCCCGCCGCGGAGGCCGGCCAAGCTGCCCGCGGCCAGTTCGAGTGTAGCGGAACGCCAATGGGGCCGAATCCCGGAGGCGCCATTGCCCATTGCTCGGTCTGCGGCGCTCGAGAGTCGCTACCGCGCGGGCTTCAGGCCGCCGTCGGCCGGGTAGACGCCGATCCAATGGTTCTTGAATTTCAGGTTCGGGCTGACGGCGACCTCGGGCATGTGGCAGACCGTGCAGTCTGCGGGCATTCCGGCCCCGCAGGCCTCCGCAGGCGCACTCCGCAGGGCCCCGTCGTGGCACGCAACGCACCGATCGCGATAGTACGCTGGGTCGCCCCGACGGATGGGATCGTGAGGGTCATGGCACGTGAAGCAGGTGAGGTCCTCACCGCTGGCCTGGAAGCACCGGCTCTGCCGGAGGTACGGAGGCTGGTGCCGGACATTCCAGGCGAGGCCGAGATCGAAGTGGCCCGAGTCCCCGCGCGGGTCGCGATGGCAGGCACCGCAGAAGCGCAACAGGTCATCCGCTGGCAGTCGCACAGGGTTCCGGATTCGGGAGCGCGCGAAGGCCGCGTTTCCGGCCACGGCCGCGGCCACGTGAGATCCGCCGGGTCCGTGGCAGCTCTCGCAGCGAACGCCAAGCTCGTTGACCATCACCTCCTGCTGGGGGGAGTACGAGAGCGGCCCCGTGGAGTGACACTCGAAGCAGTCGGAGATTGAATTGCCTGGCCCTTGAACGGTGTAGGACAGCCCGGTCGCCTGAACCAGCGTCTCCGGCCGGATGGACTCGTGGCCCGTCGTGAGCTCCAAGGAGTCGGAGGCCGAGTAGTAGCTGAATGCATGTTCGAGGTAGGTTCGCCGATTCATCCGGCTGACGAAGGTGACCCCGTGATCCCCCGCCCCAAAAGCCCATTCGATCGGCAGCTCCATGACATATTCGTTGTCATCGGCTTGCACGGTGATCTGGCCGCCCTCCTCGCGGTACCGGAAGCGGTACTCCGGCGGTCGGATCAGGGACTGGGCTGGGACGAAGCTATCCGCCAACGGGTGTTCTGAAGCGCGGTGGAGCGTCCTCGCATGGCCGCTGAGGGACTGCCTCTGGTATTCAGCGGGATGGCACGACCCACACACGTTCGCCCCGAGGAATCTCTCACCGTCCGGCAATGGCTGAGCTTGGAACGGGATGCGGAGAGCGATGAGCAAGAGGCCAGTGACCGGCAGGAGCCATCCTCGAAGGTAAGCGGCGGCGAGGCGGGCACGCCAGGATTCCGCTGGCGCCGGACCGGGGATGCTAGGCCGGTATCGGTCGGCGCACCGCCTGAGAGGCGTGCGCTGCCTGGCCCGCCTGCGCGCGAGTGCCATGATGCGTGGCCGTGGCGGAGCCGGCCCCGAGGGGGAACGGATCTCCGACAGCCGCGGCTGCCAACGCAGGATACCAGCCATTGATTGGGCTCGCGACGTCCGCCCAACGCTCGCCATCGCCCTAGCAGCTGTGCGGAGATGCGCCGGGCACTTTGCTACCGAGTCGCCTCGGGGGAGCCGCCGAGAGGCGAACAGGAGCGTCACTGGTCAACTGGCGTGCCCTCGCCCTCCCGGAGCAGGATTTCGCGGTTGGCTCTCACGCCGGGGAACGATTCCACGAGGCCAAGCGGCCATCGAATTCGGATCTCGTCTGCCTGGGCCGCCGCTGCTAAGCCGAAGTGCAGGCGGAAGTCGCCCTGCGACAGGAAGCTGCCACCGCTTCGCACTTCTCGCACCTGGACGGTGTTCCCGGTCCTGACGGTGACCCTAGCACCAATGCCGTTCCGGTTGGACCGCACTCCAACCGTCCGGACCCGTATCCAGTTGCCGAGAACGGCCTCGTTCACGAGCAGGCTGGGCGACCCGTCAAGGTTGTTGACCACCACCTCGATCGTGCCGTCGTTGTTCAGGTCGCCGAGAGCGGCACCGCGCGCGGAACTCCGCTGGGCCACGCCCGGGCCGGCATGCAGGGAGATGTCCGAGAATGCGCCGTTGCCGAGATTCCAGTACAGATTCCTCGACTGTTCGAACTCGAAGCCCTCAACACCGTCGTCTCCCATCCGGTAGACATGGCCGTTGACCATGAGAATGTCTAGCCAAGTGTCGTGATCGACATCGACGAAGGCGACTCCCCATCCGACAAACTTGGTTTGGACCCCCAAGCCTCCCAGCACGGCGACATCGCTGAAGAACCCGCCCCCATCGTTCCTGTACAGGGACGGGATGTCGTTGTCGAAGTTCGTCTTGACGATGTCCACAAGCCCATTGTGGTCGTAGTCGCCGGCATCAGCGCCCATGCCGCCCTGCTCCTGCCCGTGCTCGTTGACGGCCGTGCCTGACTCGTAGCCGACCTCTGTGAACGACCCGTCCCGGTTGTTCTGCAGCAGGACGCTCGGGGTGGAATCGCAAGCGATGTAGACATCCGCCCAGCCATCGTCGTTGAAGTCGCCGGTCAAGACGGAGAAACCGTAGATGCCCGATGCCTTGGAAAAGCCGCTTGCCTCGGAGACATCGGCGAAGCGCCCGTCTCCCGTATTGCGGAACAGGGAGGGCGACTCGCTGGGTAGGCCGCGAGGCCCGCAGACGACTGGAGCTTCCCTGTAGC
Source organism: Bryobacterales bacterium (assembly GCA_028819235.1). GTDB lineage: Bacteria > Acidobacteriota > Terriglobia > Bryobacterales > UBA6623 > VXMF01. The sequence goes on along the minus strand of JAPPMC010000227.1, from coordinate 29,710 downwards.
GGCACAGTTCGCTCTCGCCGGGCTTGGGCACTTGTGACGGATCGAACCGGATGTAGTTCGCCACGGCCAGATCGAGCCACCCGTCCCGGTCATAGTCGAGGAAGGCGCAGCCGCTGCCCCACCTCGGCTGGCCAGAAAGGAGGGCAGCCTCCTCCGTGGCCGCATTGAACGTGCCGTTGCCGAGGTTTCGGTACAGCACGTTGTGCCCCCAGTAGGTGACAAAGAGGTCGTCATCGCCATCGTTGTCATAGTCGCCCGCGCAGACTCCTTGCCCCCAGCCGCTGTGCAGCACGCCCGCCTCACGAGTCGTGTCCTCGAATCGAAGGCTGCCGCGATTCCGGAAGAGCCGGCTTGTCGGCTGGGCCAGATCCCCTCGCGAATCCCAGCGGGCCTGATTGACCAAGAAGACGTCCTGAAGCCCGTCGCCGTCGTAGTCGAAGATCGCCACTCCGCTGCCTGTCACCTCAATGATGTACTCCTTGCGCACGCGCCCACCAGCGACGTGCAAGAAGTCCAGACCGGCGTTGGCTGCTACGTCGACGAAGCGCACGGCCGGAGGGGTCCGATCGAGCGTCGCGAGCGGCGATCGCTGGCCCTCCCGGTTGACCAGCGCCATCCCTTGGGCGAACGCATCGCAGGCCGCCAGAAGCCCGACAAGCAGCAGGACGGCGGCCCGAGTCTGACTCTGGCCGCCCGGGCTGCTCAGCCGTAGCCCCAACACCCTGTGCCCAGCGGTGCACGAGCTCGTTGGCGGGCGTAGCTTAGGCGCGGGCGCTAAGCGGCCGTTCCGGGATTGCGTCACTCTCGACGGCATGAGCCTGCTCCCACTTCGTGCATGCCGATGACCGCCCAACGGCGCTCTCCGGGTTCGGTCCCCGTTCGAAGGATAGCCTCGATGGGCTGCGGTCGCCCGGCCTCAGGATATCGGGTGCGCACGTCGTAATCCGACGGGACGCTGCGGACTCCCCGCAAGCTGCTGGTTCTCAGCTGCGCTCGGTAGCCGGCCAGTCCCGCCACCAAGTTCCGTCCTGTGCACGGCTGGGGCTGGGGCGTCGGTAAGATTGGTGTTGGCCGCTGGCCGCCGGCCTCGGCAGTCGACTCGCCCGATGGGCCCCGCCTGCAGCATCGAAGTGCTCGGCTCGGGCACTAGCGTGGGGATCCCAACGATCGGCTGCCGCTGCACGGTGTGCAGGTCCGACGACCCTCGCGACCGCAGACTGCGGACCTCGGTGCTTGTGCAGCTGAGGGACGGCACGGACTTGCGGAACATCGTCATCGACACCAGCCCGGACTTTCGGCAGCAGGCCCTGCGGTCCGGCTTCCGCCGATTGGACGCGCTGCTGTTCACCCACGACCACGCGGACCACATCATGGGCCTCGACGACGTCCGGCCCTTCAACTACGGGCGCAGGGACCGCATCCCGGCGTACGCCGCGCCATCGACCCTCAAGTCGCTCCGGCGCGTGTTCCCGTACGCGTTCAGCGGCCGGGCGACGCATGCCGGGGGCGTGCCGCGACTGGATGCCATTCCGGTCCGGAACAGCCCGATCCGCCTGTATGGGGTGGACTTCGTGCCGATCCACGTGCTGCACGGCCGGAAGCCGATCCTCGGCTTTCGATTCGGTGCGGCGGCGTACGTGACCGACCAGACCGTCCTGCCGGCCGAGGCGAAGGCCCAGCTGGCCGGGCTCGATGTCCTGTTCTTGGGGGCCCTGCGGCACGACCCGCACCCGACGCACTCGACCGTCGGCGAGGCCGTGGCGCTGGCCGCCGAGCTCAAGCCGAGGCGCGCGTTTTTCACCCACATGTGTCACGAATTGCCGCACGCCGCGACTGTCCGGGAGCTGCCGAACGGCATGACGCTGGCCTACGACGGACTGCGAATCGCAGTAGGGGAGTGACCAGCACATGCAGGACGCCTGGCGTGACCTCGCAGACGTGCCGAGCCGGTTTGGGCCGGCGGTGGTGACCATCGGCAACTTCGACGGCGTCCACTTGGGCCACCAGCAGGTCCTGCGGAGAGCGGCGGCGGCGGCGCACGCGGACGGCCTGCAGTCGGTAGCGCTGACCTTCGAGCCGCACCCGCTCACCATAGTGGCTCCGGACCGGGCGCCGCAGCGCCTCACGAGCCTGGCCCACAAGGCCGACCTGATCTTGTCCCTCGGCATCGGGGCCGTGGTGTGCATGCGCTTCACGGAGGCAGTGGCGAGGCTCTCGCCTCGCGAATTTGCCGAGCGGATTCTTGCGGGGCGGCTCAGTGCGAAACGGGTGTTGGTCGGTGAGAACTTCCGATTCGGCCGAAGACAGGCGGGCGACACCCACACCCTCCGCTCGCTCGGTAGCGACCTTGGATTCGCCGTGGAATGCGGCGGCACCCTCGCCGTCCGCGGCGAGCCCGTCTCAAGCACGCGCGTGCGCGGCCTTCTTCGCGAGGGCCTCGTGGCACAGGCGCGCCGCCTGCTAGGGCGGGTTTTCTGCCTGCGCGGCGAGGTGGTCCGGGGGAAGGGGATCGGATCGCGGCAGACGGTGCCGACTCTGAACCTGTCGCCGGACAGCGACGTGCTGCCGGCTGACGGCGTGTACGTGACGTGCACCCGCCTAGACGACGACCCGCAATGGCGCAAGTCGATCACGAACGTGGGCACGCGGCCGACGTTCCACGGTCGCTCCCGAACGGTCGAGACGTACCTCCTCCAGCCCCTGAAGGGCGATCCCCCGAACGCGCTAGAATTGGGGTTCGCCAGCCGGGTCCGCGATGAGCGGTCGTTCCCGTCAGCCGAGCTGCTGAAGGAGCAGATTCAAACTGACATTGGCGCGGCCGAGCGATTCTTCCGCCGGCTTTGCGCCGCATCGGCCGCGGCTGGGGGAATGGGCGGCGGAGCCGCCGGATCGGACAGTGCCCCTTCGGGCAGTCACAAGGGAGCGATATAGATGAGCGTCAAGATTTCTGCAGCGAAGTGCGCCCACATGCAGGCGCTGACGACGGACCGGGGAATCATCGGTGCAGCGGCAATGGACCAACGCGGCTCGCTGAAGAAGGCGATCGGGAAAGGCAAGGGCATCGCCCCGACCGACGTCACCGACGAGATGATGTCCGAGTTCAAGCTGAGCGTCTCAAAGGCACTCACGCCGCACGCGAGCGCAATCCTCTTGGATCCAGTGTGGGGAATGCCGGGCGCCCGCGCCCGCTCGGAGAGCGCCGGGCTGCTGCTGTCCTACGAGGAGAGCGGCTACGACAACACGCAGCCGGGCCGCATGGCGACGCTGCTGGCCGACATCTCGGCCCGTCGCCTGAGCGAGCTCGGGGCCAACGCCGTAAAGGTCCTGCTCTACTACACGCCGTTCGAGAGCGCGGCCATCAACGACGTCAAGCACGCTCTGATCGAGAGGATCGGGGACGAGTGCAAGGCGCACGACCTGCCGTTCTTCTTGGAGTTCGTCGGATACGACCCGGAAGGCGGCAACGAGAAGAGCCTCGAGTTTGCCCCTCGCAAGCCCGAAGTCGTCGCCGAGAGCATGCGCGAGTTCTCCAAGGACCGCTATGGGGTCGACGTCCTCAAGGTCGAAGTTCCGGTGAACATGAAGTTCGTGAAGGAATCCCGCGGCTGCCAGGGACAGTCCGCGTACACCAAGGCCGAGGCCCTCGAACACTTCCGCGCGGCCGCCGCCGCGGCGAGGCGACCATTCATTTACCTCAGTGCCGGCGTGAGCCACGACGTCTTCTTGGAGTCCTTGGAATGGGCTGCCGAGTCTGGGGCGAAGTTCTCCGGCGTACTCTGTGGCCGGGCAACTTGGCAGGAGGCCATTCCTCTGTACTGCGAACACGGCGTCCCGGCGCTTGACGAGTGGCTAATGGGCCAGGGCGTGGCGAACATCGGCTGCATCAATGAGCGCCTGCAGGCATCGGCCACGCCGTGGCACGAGTTCTACGGGGCTTCCGACCCGACCGATTTGGTGGGCTGACCCTCCCCGGCAGCCATCCTAGGCTGCCTCCGGATGGGCGGCGAATTCCGCGATCCCCCTCTGGTCGTCCGGGGCCAGCGATCCGTCAGCCTGTAGGCCGGCAACCAGCAACAGTTTCTTCGGGACGGGGGCTGTGGGGTCTTGGGCTGGCCCGTCGGCCATTCTCTCGCCGCCATTGAGCCGTACTGCGACTTCGCGCGGCTTGTCGCGGTTGCGCTCCCAAACGGAAGCGGCCAGCGGCGTTGGTGGAGGCTCGGGCCGCAGATGCGAGAGCGCGGAGAAGTCCTCCTCACCGTTGGCCCCGGCACCGAAGGCTATCAGCGTTCCGGGACTGGCCTCGCGAATGAGCGCGTAGGCTTGTCCGACCGGGAACAGGTCCGGTCGGGCGTGGTACCCGGCGTCCGGCTCGAGCCGAATGCCGGCCAACGGCCGGTAGCGATAGGCGATTTCCTGAATCTGGTGGTGGACGTCACGGACGTACAGCTGGAAGTCCTCGTCCCGAGCGAACCTGTACTCGGGCGGTTGGGAGTCGTAAGCGGGGCGCGCACCGCGCCACTCCGTCTGGGAGCTCTCGGCCGGATAGAAGTACGGGTGGCGCCAGTCGGCCGCGTACGAGAAGGAAACGAAGAGTCCCAAGGACCGGTGCCTGCAGGCCTCCCCGAGTTCAGCCAACAGGTCCCGCCCCGTGACCTCAAGTGCGTTGAAATCGGTCGCGGTAGTCCGAAAAAGGCAGAACCCGTCGGGCTGGCGCACGGTCAGGCCGAGGTACCGAAACCCTGCCTCCTGAGCCAGATCTGCGATCGCGGGGGCGTCGAAGCCGCTGGCGTCGAAACCGCGCTTGAGTTTGGCGTAGTCGGCAGGTGGGATACGGTCCTCAAACTGGGCAGCCGGCCCGCGTCCGAGCTGGGTGTGCACCCCGTAGTCGAGGTGCAAGCCTAGGCCAACGGAGCGGAACCACGCCATCCCGGCGCCGTGCGGATCTGTCGCGAAGTCCGGCCTCTGGCCTGCGAGATAGTCCGGAACGCCGTCGTGGTCGGGCCGCGGCTGCGGGAGGGAGCAGCCGGCGAAGGCCGCCGCAGCCAAGAATGCTCTCCGGTCCATCGCTCGGATTCTAGCGCTACCGGGAGCGACCATCTCGCTTCGGGCAAGAGCCCGGGGCGAGAGCTCGCGGGATCGCGGGTCCCCAGCGGCAGAGGCGGCCGCGGTGGCGCCCTATGCACCTTCTGGGGCGTGCCCTTTGCGATGGGGAGCATCGAGTGCGAGGAATAGCAGGCGATGGAGTGTACCGGAGGTGAGCCCAAAGCGCGACTCCGCGAATCTGGGCACCGGGTAGTGCAAGAGCTCCTCGCCTGAGGTACCAAAGAACGCCGGGTCCAGAGTGGGGCTGGGACAGCTCGCACTCTGAAGATCAGGCCGGTAGGCCGCTCTTCTGCCTGCCCCTGCACTTCGGCAGGAGATGCGAGTAGCATAGACCTGTAGAAGCAACAGGGAACCTCTTGTCGGGCATCGACCTACCGCAGGGCACTCTGGACCTGCTGATCCTCAAGACGCTCAACCTCGAGCGGCAGCATGGCTGGGGGATCTCGGAAAGGATCCGACAGGTCTCCCGCGAGGTTCTGCAAGTCAGGCAGGGATCGCTGTATCCGGCGCTTCATAGGCTGGAACGACGGGGGTGGATTCGGGCGACATGGGGTGTGTCCGACAACAATCGGCGCGCCAAGTACTACGAGCTCACCCCTGCGGGGCGGAGACAACTGGAGGATGCATCCGCCTCGTGGCGGCAACTGTCTGCCGCCGTGCAGATCATTCTTGACACTGCCTAACCGGAGGAGATGTTGGTCAGGGACCTGCTCTATCGCTGGCGTGCGCTATTCCAGCGCAAGGCCATGGAAGACGATCTCGACGCAGAATTGCGATTCCATCTGGACCGACTGGCGGAACAGCATGTTCGCGCCGGAAGACCTCCGGACGAAGCCCGTCGGCTCTCAGAGGTAGCTCTGGGAGGTGTACCTGAGGTCAAGGAGCAGTGCCGTGAGTCTTGGGGAGTGAGCTGGGCCGACGCTCTGATCAGGGATTTTTGGCACGCTCTGGTCCGCATGAGGAGGTACCCTCGCTCTGCAGCTGTGGTCGGGAGCAGCCTGGCGCTCGGCATCGGAATGAGCGTTGCAATGTTCTCGATGGTGGACGCCGTTCTGTTGCGCCCCCTGCCGTTCCCGGACCAAGATTCGATCTACGTGATCCAGAAAGCAGACCCTCTCGCTGGAACCCACGTCGAGGAACTCGCATACCCGGAGCTGATTGATCTTCAGGAGAGCATCCCCGGGTTCGAGTATGTGGCTGTCACCCCAACTTCCCTCTATGGCTACGCCAGGGTGTTGGAGACCCGGACGGCCGATCCCGTCCAATTGGAAGCCTCGCCCGTATCTCACGACTTCTTCCGCGTCCTTGGTGTCACCCCCCGCATGGGTCGGGAGTTTACTGATTCCGACGAACGGGTTGGCGCACCGCCGGTCGTTGTGATTTCGGATCGAACATGGCGTGAACATCTAGGTGCGGACCCTGGAATCATCGGTCGGACGGTGCGCTTAAGCGGCCAGGGCCACACCGTGATCGGGGTCATGGCACCTGGCGAAGGTTTTCCACGGGGAGCTGCCCTTTGGGTTCCGCTGGGGATCGACCAGCGAGTCATCGAGCGCCGCGGCGCGACTTTCTTGCAAGCGGTGGCGCGCGCCAAGCCGGGCTATTCACGTCAACAGATCGATAGCGACGTGAGTGCTCTCTTCAGGCGGCTCGCGAGCGAATACCCGGAGGCGTATTCGAGCTCCCAGCTGGCAATCGTGACACCGCTGGTTAACTATTGGACCGGGTCGGCGAGGATTCACTTGTGGATCGTTCTCGGGGCCTCTCTGCTCTTACTGACCGCGGCCGCGATCAGCTCGGGGGGACTGCTGCTCTCACGCGCTGTGTCACGTCGTTCCGAGATTGCCACGCATCTCGCGCTAGGAGCTCCGCCGAGGCGGATCTTTACGCAGATGGCCGCCGAGGGTGCAGTCGCGGGAGGCATCGCCGCAATTGCAGGACTGGGTATAGCGTACTTGGTGATTCGCTCCTTGGTGAGATGGCCTCCAGCCGAGATTCCGCGACTGTCCGAAGCCTCGCTGGATCTGAACTCCTTCTGCTTCGCGGCCGGAGCGGCGGCCTTCGTCGCTGTCGTCTGCTCGCTTGCGCCTGGATGGGGAGCCTCTGGAATGCGACTCGAGTCGGCAATCCGGGAAGGCGATCCCCGGTCTTCGGTGTCCCTCCGCGCCAGTCGGGCGCGCGACCTATTCGTTCTCGCCCAGTCCGCGGTGACCTTCGTGCTGGTGGCAACGGCTGTCCTGCTCGTGCTGAGCTATCGCTCCGTGGCGTTCGTTGAGACCGGCTTCGCGAATCGCGATGCCCTCACGATGGATGTCACGCTGAGAGGTCCGGGCTTGTTTCCCGCCCAAGGCTTCGACGCAAGTACTCGGCACGCTTTCTATTCGCGTCTGCTGCAACGGTTGCGCGAGGAGCCGGGTGTCACCTCGGTGGGCGCGATCCTGCTGCGGCCCCTCGCAGGCCCCATCGGATGGGACATCTCATACGAGTTCGAGTTCGAGGCGGGCAGCTGGGATGGCGGGGCGCGTCCGAAAGCGAACTACGAGGTCGTAACCACCGATTACTTCAAGACCGTTGGATCACCGTTGCTGCAGGGGCGCGACTTCGACAGCCGCGATTCGGAGGAAGCGGAACCGGTCGCGATCATCAGCGAGACGCTCGCCGATCAAGTGCGGTCCGCCGGCCACACGCCGCTTGGCCATCGCGTTCGGCTCGGTATCCGTTGGAGTGCGGGCTGGATGCGCGTCGTTGGCGTCTCCGGAGACGCCCGCTACCGGTCCGGCACTCACTCAGGCGCCCACATCTTTGTGCCGATGTTGCAGGCAGCGCAGGCGACTCGGCACGTCGTGATCCGCGGACCGCGCCCGCGCCAAGAACTCTCGACGCTGGTACAGCGCGTGGTGAAGGAAATCGATCCAAGGCAGAATGCGGGCGACCCGCTCACAATCGGGGAACTGATCGATCGGGACACGGCGCGACATAGATTCAATGTGATCCTGCTGCTCTGGTTCGGCGCGTGTGCAGTGATCCTTGCCGTCACTGCGGTCTATAGCGTGATCGCTGAGACGATGGCAGCGCGCCGGACTGAGGTCGCGATCAAGTCAGCGCTGGGCGCGCCGCGCAGCCGAGTTGTGCGTGACTTGGTGGTGCGAACCGTACGATTTGCTGTTCTGGGTCTCGCGGCCGGCACGGCGGCTGTGACTGCGTTCGGCACGCTGAGGCTGGACGTGTTTCGCGGCACTTCCGCACGTGACCCAATTGTCCTGGCCTCAGTAGCGGCCATCCTGTTTGTTGTTTCGCTGGCTGCGGCCATCTGGCCGGCATGGCACGCAACGCGAGACAACCGCCGGATCTTGCTTCGTGAGGGCTAACCCCCGAATCCGCGGCGCGACTCAGGGAGGCCGAGGCCGATCTCGCCAGTCTCCGGGCGCAGCCCTAGGATCAGCATCTCACCCAAGAATCCGTGATCGCCGATGTGGACGCGCATCGCCTGCAAACCAAGGCGTAGTCCGAGGCCGAACTCGCGCTGTCGAAGGAGGGTCTAAAGAACAAAGTGCCCCTGATGAAGTCGCCCGTATCGACGAATCAGCTGCACAAGTGAATCGAAATGGAGCGTGCCTGCGAGGAGCGACGCTCGCCTAGTAGCCAGGCCCGTGTCGATGTTGCTTCGACACTGGATCGGTTTCCTACGTTCTCCCGGCTCGCTGGGGGATCCCTTCCCCAAGACTGCGGAGCTGGTGTCGTTCGCCTGGGATTCCGCGTGCAGGCTCGAACCGGCGAGAATGGCCCTTGCTGACGAGAACGATGACACAGAGCGAACGCGGAGCCTGCCGATCTGGCGTCGATGCTTCCGCCACTCGGTGTCGACGGCAGGACAAGCCGAATCACGCGGCACTGCCTCTTTCCCTGAATGAGGCGATCACTGGCGTCACCAAACGGGTTGTGTCTTGGCCCGCGCGAGCGATTGTCCCGGCCAATCCGCTGGATCCAGTCCCCGCAACCGAGACCGTCACCTACCGAATGAAGTAGCCGGATACGCGCCAGACCCCGTCCTTGTCCAGCATGGGCGTAATCGTTTCCACAGCGTCTGCCTTGTTCTCAAACGCCACCTGATACTGAATGACGACGTATTCCCCGTCCGGCGCGCCAGGGAGTTCGGTCTTGTATACCGCTCCGTGGAACGACCTCGACCGCATCGGGCCGAGCGGTCCCCGCGCAGATCGGATCACCCTTGCCCATTGGCTACTTGAGACCTTGCCCTTGAACAAGGTGGCAGCTTCGTTCCAGCTCTCGGAATACTGCCCGGAGTCAACGAGAGCGAGCCATTCCAGCGCGGCCTTCCTGGCTGCACCCTTCGCGTCAGGGTCACCGGCAAGCGAAGCGGTGAGGAAAAACAGACACGCCAGAAGCCTCCATTTGACCGAGCACTGATTCAGCATGTTGGTGAGCCTAGCATGCGTCATCAGCTGCGGGGGTTCAGGGAAGATGTTGGAATGCTCTCAACTCACCCCCTGGAGCTTTGCCGTCAATCTGGGCCCAGCCAAGTCTTGCAGGCGGCCTGCCTTGCCACGCTCCTCGCCTTCGATTCCGGATGTGCCGGCGACATTGAGACGCCGCCGAACTTCGTGGTCATCTTTATCGACGACATGGGATACGGGGACATCGGCCCCTTCGGCTCGGCTCTGAACGATACACCGCACCTTGACCGCATGGCGGCTGAGGGCATGAAGCTGACTTCGTTCTATTCGGCATCTCCGGTCTGCACTCCGTCGAGGGCCGCCCTTCTGACGGGATCGCACCCGAAGCGCGTGGGTCTGGCGACCGGACCGGTAATGGGGGTGCTTTGGCCGGGGGAGCCGTGGGGCCTGCACCGTGACGAATTGACGATTGCGGAGATCCTGCGGGACCGGGGGTATGCGACCGGCTGCTTCGGCAAGTGGCACTTGGGAGATCAGCCGGCGTTCCTGCCGACAGAGCACGGGTTCGACGAGTACTTCGGGATCCCCTACTCAAACGACATGTGGCCGCTTCACCCCCGTGCCGCTGAGGGGGGCGTTTACGACTTCCCTCCCCTGCCGCTAATGCGCGGCACGGAGGTCATCGGCGAGATCAAGGACATGAGACAGCAGGCTGAGCTTTGCCGCGCGTTCACAGATGAGGCCGTCAGCTTCATCCGCCGCCACAAGGGCCGTCCGTTCTTCGCCTACATCCCGCACGCGTTCATCCACCATCCGCGCGTCGCCCGAGAGTCGTTCATGGACCAGGCCGGATTCGCGCCGGATGAGATTGATTGGACCGCGATCACCTCCGGCAGGCCTTGGCACTGCGATTCCGACCTCAACTGCGGCCCGGGCACGGCTAGCGAGGAGTCGTGGAAGGATCTGGTCGCACGCCATACGAAGGCCCAGATCGAGGAAGTCGATTGGAGTGTCGGAGCAGTTCTGGACGCACTCAGGGAGGAGGGTGTCGCCGGGAACACCCTAGTCGTGTTCACCTCGGACAACGGCGGCGCGACTGGAACGGTCAACGCACCGCTTCGCGGCGGAAAGGGCAGCACCTGGGAGGGTGGCATGCGAGAGCCCGCGCTGGCCTGGTGGCCCGGCCAGGTGCCCGCCGGCTCGGTCAGTGACGAGGTCGCCTCGACAATGGATCTGCTGCCGACGTTCTCCAGGCTCGCTGGAGGTCCTGTTCCGCAAGGCCGCGTTCTGGACGGGCGTGACATTTCCGCCATTCTTCTTGGTCATTCGAACGCCAAATCCCCGCACGACGCGTTCTTCTACTACCACAGGCACGAGCTGCGGGCGGTTCGTTCCGGCAAGTGGAAGCTGTTCCGAAATGGCGGCGAACTCTACGACCTAGAAGCCGATATCGGCGAGACCACCGATGTGTCTGGCTTGCATCCAGACATCGTGGAAGAGCTCTCGAACCACTTGGACTCCGCCGTCAACGACCTCGGGGACGGTCCCGACAGCTGCCCACAGTGCCGGCCGGTCGGACTCGTGGACAATCCGAGTCCGCTGATTCCTCACCCGGATTCTGAGTGACCGGGCGGCTCACCGGCCCTGTCCGACCGGAGGGTCCACGGTCAGACTTCGGGAGCGATTCAGCGTCAGGCTGTCGGCTTCGGCGTTCGCGACAGCCGGCCTAGATCTCGAGGCACTGTTCGAGGACGACATCCACGGGAAGCCAACCCTGCCCGGGAGTTTCGAATCTTGCAGTCTGGAAGCGACGCGATTTGCGGGAATCTCGCTGGCGTTTCCGCTTCGCAGCGCCGCACGGGCCGGGACCGTCCGCGAGCTTAGAGGTCGCCGTGGTCGACGTCCTGTCCCCGGCCGATCCTCGGTAGATCGACAAGCCCGCGAGACCGCAAGAGCAAGTGCTGACTTTGGGACGCTTGCAGAGAACTCCCTTCCCGTGGATAGCCGCGCCGGGGCATGCGTGCCCGAGGCCCGCTGGGCGGGGTTTCGCATGTGCAAGGCTGCGGAATGGAGCGCGATTGGCGGCAGACCTGTCCGGGCACCCGCTGGTAGACTGGGCGCCGTGTCGATTCCCCTGATCGTGCTGGCCTTGCTGTCCAGCTTGCTTGGCTGTTCCTCCCCTGAAGTGCCTCGAAATGACCCGCCGATGACGTCGGTGCGGGTCTTCGAGGCCGAGACCGGGGGCTATGCGCACTACCGGGTGCCGGCCATTGCGGTGGCGCCCTCCGGGACGGTGATCGTCGTCACGGAGGCGAGGCGCAGCTCAAGCGGCGACTGGGGCCACCAGGACATCCTGATGGTGCGCAGCCGCGACGGCGGAAAGACTTGGGACGAACCGCGCAAGATCGTCGCCCTTGACGGGGATCCCGCCGAGAATGAGGCAGCCCTCGCGCAAGGGCTGGCCGAAAAGGGCGTAACAACGTACAACAACATAGTTCCGATCGTGGATGCCGAGGGCGGGGCCGTGCACTTCCTGTTCTGCAGCGCCTACAAGCGCGCCTACTACATGCGCACGCACGATGACGGAGAAACGTTCACGGAGCCGGTCGAGATAACCGCCACGTTCCAGCAGTTCCGCGAGGACTACGACTGGAAGGTGATCGCCACCGGGCCAGGGCACGGCATCCGCCACAGCGGGGGCCGGCTCATCGTGCCGGTCTGGCTGTCGGACGGCACTGCCGGCCATGCACACCGACCGTCAATCGTCTCCACCATCTACAGCGACGATGGCGGGGCAACCTGGGAGCGCGGCGAGGTAGTCGTCCGGCATCCGGAACTCAAGAATCCCTCGGAGACGCTGGCTGTCGAGCTCTCCGACGGGCGGGTGATGCTGAACATCCGCAATGAGTCCCCAGAGCATCGCCGCGCAGTGACGGTGGGCGTTGACGGGGCGACCGGGTGGGGGCCCGTCGAGTTCGACGAGGAGCTCATCGAGCCGATCTGCATGGCGAGCCTGCTGCGCGTGGGCGACTCGCTCGTCTTCGCCAACCCCCACAGTCTGGAGCCCCGCGATCCGTCGAATCCCGACGGTTCCTGGAAACGGCAGAACCTGACGGTCAGGCTCAGCGAGGACGATGGCCAGACGTGGCCCTACTCCCGCGTTATCGAACCTGGCGTGAGCGGCTACAGCGATCTGGCGGCCAGCCAGGACGGGACAGTGTTCGTCGTCTACGAGGACGACACGCCCACGGATAGGGGAACGCACGTGAAGTACCTGACGGTGGCCAGCCTCGACCTGGACTGGATCCGGCGCGGTCAGGGCTTGTGACGCGCCGGGCTGCGAGCCCAGGCTATCCCCGATAGTTGGACTGCGCGATCGCCGTCAGCTCCTTGACGATGCCGGCGTTTCCGGGATCGTCGATCACATTACGGTGCTCGGCCGGGTCGCTGCGGAGGTCGAATAACTCGCTCCGCTCCCAGCTCAGGTAGTTGAGCTTCCAGCGGTCCGCACGCACCATCAGGATCGGCGGCTTGCCCACAAATCTGTCGTCAGCGGTAAACACCCTCCGGCAGAAGTAGTATTCGGAGTAGGCCCACTCCCTCGGGGTGTGCCGGCCGCCCGTTACTAAGGAAGCGAAGGACCTCCCGTCGACGCCCTTGGGCGCGTCCAGCCCGCAGAGTTCGGCGAGTGTGGGCAGCAGGTCCACCTGCTCGACGATCTGCTCCCGCGACGAGCCTGCCCCGTCTTCCTCCGGCGTGCGGATGACAAGCGGCACGCGGACGGACTGCTCGTACATGTTGTGCTTGGTCCACATGCGGTGCGCCCCAGCCATCTCGCCATGGTCCGAGGTGTATACCACGACGGTATTGCGGTCCAGCCCGAGCTCGCGCAGGGTATCGAAGACACGGCCGACATTGGCGTCCATTTGGGACACGTTCCCGTAGTAGCCCCGGATCGCTTCCTGCAGCTGCTCGTCTGTCTGCTGGTACCAACCCCGCTCCCTGGCTCGCACGAGGTGCCCGTGGAAGCCGCCCTCGAGAGCATCGTCGCGACGATCGGGCAGGGTCAGATCGCTTCCTTCGTACAGGTCCCAATACCTCCGGTGCGGCACTAGCGGGGTGTGCGGCATGAAGAACGAGGACCAGAGGCAGAATGGCCTGTCGCGGTGCGCCCGCAAGAAGCGCACGGATTCCTCGGCGTAGAAGGTGTCCCGGAATAGCCGCTCCGGCATCGCCGACGGCCGGCCCGAAGTGCCGCCTCCCGCGCCCTGGTCTCGCTGGAACGCCCGTGCCTCCTCCCGCGTCAGGCGTGCGAGATGGGTCTGCGCGTTGACGCGGTGGCCGAATCCGTGCTTGAGGCTCTCGTCGACAAAGTGCATCTTGCCGATCGCCGCCGTCGAGTAGCCGTGATCGGCGAAGAGGTGGGCAATCGTGGCCGCGTCTGCTGGGAGCGGATCCTGCAGGATCTTGGCGCCATGCCTGCTGGGATAGTTTCCGGTGATGATCGACCCGCGGGAAGGCACGCAGACCGGCGACTGGCAATAGGCGCTCTCGAAGCGCACGCCTCCGGCCGCGACCTCGTCGATGTGCGGCGTGAGGGCCTCGGCATGGCCGTAGCAACCAGAGGCCGCAGCCTGATGCTGGTCGGAGCAGAGGAACAGCAGGTTCCGCCGCTTGGACTGCGCGAAGGCGAAGGATGGCGCCGCGACGGCCGCGGCCACAGCCTGCATAGCGCGGCGCCTGCGCACGGCGCCAATATACCAGCCGGCCGCAGGCCTAGGTCACCGCCCGGCGCGGGCCAAGCAGTAGACCTCACCGCTGCGAGAGCCGATCACCACAGCGCCCCCGGAAATGGCCGGGGAGGCGACCACGCGCCCTCCGATGGCGAACTTCCACAGCAGCGACCCGTCCCCGTGCCGTAGCGCGTAGAGGTGGCCATCCATCGATCCCACCCAGATCACGTCGCCCGCCAAGGCAGGGGAAGAGTCGACGCGCGAGCGGGTCGCGAAATCCCAGCGCAACTCCCCGGTCTGCTCGTCGATGGCGTGCACTCGCTTGTCGCGCCCTCCAATCACCACCAGACCGCCGCTGACAACTGGGGATGCGAAGAACTCGTAGTCGGTGTCGGGGTGGTCGTAGCGCCAAGCCACCCTCCCCGCCCTCCAGTCGATCTTGAGCACCTGATATCCGAAAGTGCCGACGTAGGCCGAAGAACGAATCACTGCCGGGGACGCCGCGACGTAGTCCTTCATGTCCACGAACGAGTCCTCATCTCCCGTAGCGATATCGATCACGCGGAACTTGCCGTCGCAGCCTGTGATGAAGGTCTTTCCTCCGACCACCGCCGGGCTTGCGTTGACGCGGTCTTCCGTCTGGTACTTCCACAGCAGGTCCCCCGATCGGGGATCGAAGGCATACAGGTGGGTGTCGTAGGAGCCCACCAGCACGGCGTCCTCGCTGCAGTGGGGCGAAGAGAGGATCTCGGCGAAGGTCTGGTAGACCCATTCCTGCTGGCCCGTCTCGATGTTGACCGCATGAAAGTAGCCCTCTTCGTCCCCGAAAAAGACCTTGCCGTCAGTGACGCAGCCCGATGCAGGCACACCGAGCTTGGCCTGGTAAACCCAATTCGGCTCACCCGTCGCCAAGCTCACCGAGTGGAACCTTCCGTCCATCTCGCCGAAGTACACCGAGCCGTCAACGATGATTGCCGTCGAGTCCACACCACCCGGGGCTTCGTAGACCCAGCGGACCTCAAGAGGGGGTTCCAAGGGCTCCGGCGCAATGGCGTTCCTCGCGCTGTTGCCGAGAAAAAGGGGCCAGTCAGCCGCTGGTAAGGCCGAGGCCAAGGTGATCGGCAGGACCGTCACGACCGCCCGCACGACTGTCTGGCTCAGGCCTCGCCCCACCATCCGCTGCAGCAGCCGTTCCTGATAGCTGCGGCTGCATCCAGCGTACAGCAGATGAAGGTGTCGATTCGGTAGCGGTGCCGCTTCTGAACCGCGATCCCATCAGTGGCCCGGACCGCGGCAAGGCATAGGGACTGGGCCTGCCGTCGGCGATTCGGCGGCATTCAAGAGCCTTGGGCTAGCGCTGAATCACCTCGGACACGAAGTGACTCTGCAAGCTCGGCGCCACGGGTCTGGAAACAGCACCACGCCCTGGGGCCACAGGCGTCTCCTGCGCCGTTCTGAGCGCCACCTGCACCAGCTCATGTCTGGCGCGCCCGCATGCCCAAGTCCACGTTCTTGCGGCTGAACCCGGACACCACGGTCGTCAAGCGCAGCAACCCTCCCAAGGTGGGCACCGGCGAGGTATCCGCCACCCACAGCCCGCTCGGATGACAGGCCTCTTGTCGACGCTGCATCCGGTCCGGCGCCACATCTGAGTTCCCGTCCCAGCGCGTCGGGCAGCGAGGATTCCGGCGCGGCAGCCCTGCAATGCCAGCGCACGTATCGCCCTCGACTGCCCTCAAGAGGTGTCCCCTTGGGCGCTGGTCTTCGGCAACCACGTCTGAGCGGTGGCGATCCGCCACTTGGCACACTGGCTGACCGCGGAGCGGGCCGCGATGCAGCACGCGAGCAGATCGAGACAGCCGTCGGGGAGGCAAGGGCGGTGTTGGACTGGCTTTCCGGCGATCCGGAGGAGCATGCCAGCCAAGCCGGGCAGGAGGTGGATGCCATCCCGCAGCAGGCCAAGCACTACTGTGCAGGGCGAGACACCTCGCGCAGGGACGGTGACATCGGCAGGGGGCAGACACGGCTGAGGCCTTGAACGGACCGACTGTCCCTAGCTGGCAGGGGCAATCCAAGCGAGGACGTAATCCTGATTCCCCGGCGAGCGCTACCGCTAGGAGCCGGAGCGTAACAACTGGGCAATAGCTGCCGCGACCAAGGCCGCGAAGCCCAGGCCCATCAGCCAGCGCTGGACTGTCAGCTCGGAGCGCATCGATCCCAGCTCAGAGCGCATCGCATCCAGCTTGGACTCGAAGCGGGCGATGAGATTTGCCGAGGCCATCTCGCGAATCCCGCGAATAGTGTAATCGCTTCGTCCGGGGCGAGGCCAAGCTTCCGCAGCAAAGCGAAGACGCGCTCCTCGTCCGGCTGGTCAGGGAGAGGGTCTGGCATACGGCTATCCCCGGGAAGGCAGGTCGATCCGGGCCATGGCGAGTGAAGACTCCACGATAGCAGGGGGCAGGAGCGACAGCTTTCACCCGTATGGAATGAGAATTTCCTTGACTGATGGGCCAGCCAGAATGAATCACCGATTAATTAGCGAAAGTGTGTCTCCCGTCCGACCGGTCGTGCCATGCTCGACTCGGTGAAGGCAGATCCTGCCGCTGGCGGCTGGGGTAATCGCCACTGGAGCGCCAACGTGGGCAGCTGGCCGTGCCTCGCTCCAGAACCGTATTCGAGCGCCTGGCATTCGATATGAATTCCAATCCGCCCTGATGTATCGCTCGAGCCCTCAGCGCGGCCGAAGGTTACAATGGCGACCGGGCTACTGGGGTTGGCGTCAATTGGAGCGCCTGAGATCGGCAGATTCTCGGCCGGGCAATTCCGGTGATCGAAGGAGGATTAGTATTCATGCAACAGATTCTGCACGCGCTGCGAGCCGGCGGAAGGCTCACGCTTCCGTTCCTGCTGGCGAGCCTCGCCGCATTCTCGCAGACCCAGACTGCCACCGTGCGCGGGACGGTCAGCGACGCGTCGGGCGCCGTGATCCCGGGGGCGGTCCTGACACTCACCAACGTCGACCAGAACCGGCCCTGGTCGGCAGAGTCGAACGCCGCTGGCGCCTACGTCTTCCAGCAAATCCCGCCAGGGAACTACTCGCTGTTGGTCGAAGCCGAGGGCTTTAAGGGCCACCAGCGGCCGAGCTTCATCCTGCAGGTCGCACAGGTCGCCGAGATTGACGTGCCCCTCGAGGTCGGGGATGTCACCGAGGTAGTCGAGATCACTGCGGAGGCTCCACTGCTTGCCACGGCGACCTCCGACCTAGGAGAGGTCGTGAATTCCCTCACGGCCGAGTCGCTTCCCCTCAATGGCCGGAACGTCCTGCAACTGATCGGGCTCACACCGGGCATCAACACGACCCGCAACTTCAGGAACTCCACCAGCGGGAACGGGTCGATCTCGGCCGTGGCGTTCTCCGCCAACGGGGGCCGCAACGTAGCAAACTCGATCATGCTGGACGGATCTTCGCAAGAGGTAATGGGCTTCAACCAGCCTTCCTACATCCCTTCGCCGGACACCCTGCAGGAATTCAAGGTACAGACGAACGCATTCTCGGCCGAGTACGGCCGCACGGCAGGAGCGGTGGTCAACATGGTCACTCGTTCCGGCGGTACCGAGTTCCACGGCGTCCTGTACGAGTTCCTGCGCAATGACAAGCTGCAGGCGAACAACTGGTTCTCGAACGCCAACGGCCGAGACCGCGCCCCCTTCCGCTTCAACCAGTTCGGAGGCACGCTCGGCGGGCCCCTGACGCCGTCGCGGCAGCGCGTGTTCTTCTTCCAGTCCGTCGAATTCCGCAGGCAGGTGAACCCGGGCAACGTCACGCAGTCCGTGCCGACCCGGCTCATGCGGCAGGGTGACTTCACAGAGGACCGCCGCACGGTCTACGACCCGCTGACGATCAAGGACGACGGCACGCGCGACCCATTCCCCGGCAATGTTGTCCCGGCGTCCAGGCATGACCCCACGGCGCTAACGCTGCTCTCGTACTACCCGGAGCCGACCGCACCGGGCATCCGCAACAACTTCTTCAACCAGCTGGGCTCCCGCCCGAACACGTGGGACATCTCGTCAAAGGTCGACTACCGCGTCACGGATCGCAATAACCTGTTTGTGCGGGTCTCACTGAATAAGACGATCAACACCCTGCCCAGCCGTTGGAACAATCTGGCCTCGCCCGGGTCGGGCTGGAACGGGTCGATCAATCGGTCCTACACGCTGGACGACACCTACCTGTGGAATGGATGGGTGATGCACGGAAACTACGGCTACTCCTACCACGCCAATCCCCGGCGCTACATCGAGGAAGACATCACCCAAGCGTCGCTCGGCCTTCCCGCGGAACTCGACAGCCAGACGCAGTTCGTGGCGTTCCCGCGCGTGCAGGTACAAGACTTCCAGCAGATGGGCAATAACGCGTTCTGGTACATCGGCAACAAGTTTGAATCCCACACTTGGGTCGGAGACATGTCCAAGCTCTTCGGGGACCACACGATCAAGTTCGGCGGCACGTTCCGACTCAACCGCGTCTCGAACCACCGCCCTGCGGATCCGGCGGGTTTCTACCAGTTCCAGCGCGGCTGGACACGGGAGCGGTTCAACCGCGGGCGCCAAGGCAACGCCGTAGCGACCATGCTCCTCGGCCACGTCAGCGGCGGCAGGATCCGCTTCGAGCCTTCCCTCTCGCAACAGACCCCGTACTGGGGTTTCTACATCCAGGACGACTGGCAGGTCTCCGATCGGCTAACGCTCAACATTGGCCTGCGATGGGACCAGGACAGGCCCATCACCGAGCGTTACAACCGGGCCAGCTGGTTCGACTTCAATGCCAGCCAGCCGAACCTGAGGATCGACAACCCCGGTCTCGAGCGCGATGTCGTGGGCGGCCTGCAATTTGCGGGCGTGAACGGGAATCCCCGGCACATCAAGAACTACGACAACAACAACATCGCCCCGCGGTTGGGTTTGGCCTACAAGCTGACGGACAGGCTGGTAATCCGCACCGGCGGCGGCTTCTTCTACAACCCGACCACGGGCTTCGGACCGGGCACGGCGACTGTCGGGGCGGTGAGCTTCAATTCCATCTCGCCGATTATTGGCAGCCAAGATGGCGGTCGCACGGCCTTCGCGACCCTCTCGGACCCATTCCCGCTGGGATTCAACTCGCCGACCAACGGCGCGGAGGGATTGGAGACGTTCCTTGGCCAAGGGCCTGCGGCCATCGTGCGGACGGACCGGACGCCCTATTCGATCCAGTGGAACTTCAACATCCAGTACGAACTGCCCGACAGCTGGCTCTTTGACGTCGCCTATGCGGGCAACTCGGGAGTGAAGCTGCTGGGCTCGGGCGTCCAGTTCAACCAAATGCCGAACGAGTACCAGTCGCTCGGAGACCGCCTGGCCGACCGCGTTCCGAATCCCTTCTTCGGCGTCATCCCCAGCAATCTCGGGCTCGGGCGCCAGACGATCGCCTACGGGCAGCTGCTGCGGCCGTTCCCGCAGTACTCGGGCCTCAACACGCCGCGAGGGTACGAATTCAAGTCGAACTATCACGCCTTGCAGGTCAAGATGCGCAAGCGCTACAGCAGCGGCCTGCAGCTGCTCGGGGCGTACACGTGGTCCAAAATGATCGATGACGTGAGCTCGGTGGCGGGCTTCGTCGGAGCGCAGAACCCCGGCTACACCAACAACTACGACAAGCGGCTGGACCGCACCCTGTCGGGTCTGGACGTCGCTCACCGGCTGGTGATCAACTACCAATACGAGCTGCCCTTCGGCAAGGGCCGCGCCCTGCTGAACCGCGGCGGCGCAATCAATCAGATCCTCGGCGGCTGGAACATCAACGGCGTCACGACCTACCAGAGCGGGCTGCCGATCAGCATTACCGCGCGCTTCAACAACCTCAACGCCTTCGGCGGGCGCCAGACGCCGAATCGGGTGCTGGGCCAGAGGCCCCTCACCGATGGTCCGATCACGGAGCGCCTCGGTGGCAGGTTTGCAAGCACGCCGTACTTCAACGCCAGCGCCTTCGAGCAGCCCGAACCGTTCATGTTCGGGAACATGGGGAACTTCCTGCCGGACGCCCGCGAGCCGGGGTACGTGAACTGGGACGTCTCGATCCTGAAGGACTTTCCGTTCAACGAGCGGTTGCGCCTGCAGTTCCGCGCGGAGTTCTTCAACTTCTTCAACCACACGGTCTTCCGGCGTCCGAACACGAGCTTCGGCAATCCGAACTTCGGCAACATCACGGCGGCCGAGGCTGCCCGCATCGGACAGCTGGGCCTGAAGCTTTACTTCTAGGCCTCGAACGCCGGCACGGCGGCGCCGCAGCCGTACTCGCTGCGGCGCCGCGCTAGACCGGAGAGCGGCACTCGCCCATGGCCGAGCGCCTGCGTGAACTTCACTTCGATGCGAGCACGACTCATTCCTTGGGCCGTGGGGGTCCTGCTCTGCCCTGCCGTTTACGGCCAAGCCAAGGCCCGCCTGGTGATTCTGGCGGACCTGGGCAACGAGCCCGACGAGATGCACCAGATGGCGCACATGCTCGTCTGCAGCAACCCCTTCGAGCTTGAAGGGCTCATTGCGGTCACAGGGAAGTTCCTGCACCCGGGGCGCGAGAACCCGCGCAAGCGCAAGACCCAGCCGGAACTGTTCCTCGAGCTGATCGGCGCCTACGAGCAAGTGCTGCCGAATCTGCGGCAACACGCCAGCGGGTGGCCAGATGCTGCCCATCTGCGCTCGATCACGCGGAGCGGGCAGCCCGGATACGGAATCGCAGATGTCGGCGACGGCAGGACGAGCGAGGGCGCGCAGCTGATCCTGGACGTGCTCGCCAAACCGGACCCGCGCCCGGTGTGGGTCGTCGTGAACGGCGGATCGAACACCCTCGCCCAAGCGCTGTACGTGCTCAAGACAACCCGCCCCGCCCAAGAAGTGCGGAGCGCCGGTGCGAAGCTGCGGGTCTTTGAGAACGGCTCCCAAGACAACTCCGGGGCCTGGATCGCAAGCGAGTTCCCCGGGATTCACTGGATCCGCAGCAACTACCAGACCTATGCGTACGGGGGCCCGCCGGAGGTGCGGGACAGGCGGGCCGGGTCGCGGGCCCGCACGAGTGGGAGCCCTTCGAGTACAGCGTCCAAGGGCAGCACGAGTGGGTGCGGCGGCACATTCAGTCAGGACGCGGGCCCTTGGGGGCCAGGTACCCCGATCGGCGTTTCGAGCGAGGGGGATTGGGCTTCATCGAAGGCGGCGGCACGGTGCCCTGGCTGGGGCTGGTGAACCGCGCCCTGTTCGACATCAATGAGCCCGCTTGGGGCGGCTGGAGCGGCCGCTTCACCCGCGGAAACGTTGCGGATTTCTGGTCGAGGCACGCCGACATTCGGCCCGACGAGGAGCGCTTTGCGCCGTTCTACAGCTACCGCGAGGCCAGCGACGTTTGGACGGACCCGGTGGACGGCAAGACCTACGAGGGGGACTTCGTCCCGGTGTGGCGCTTCCGCCAAGCGATGTATGCCGACTTCCAGGCCCGCATGGATTGGTGCGTGAAGCCGTACTCAGAGGCCAACCACCATCCGATCGCGGCGGCGGACGGCGACAGCTCGGACGCCATTGTCCGGATCAGCACATACCCAGGCCGAGAGCTCGCGTTCGGCGCCTCGGCAAGTTCGGACCCTGACGGGGACAGGCTGGAGTTCCGCTGGTGGATTTACCAAGAGGCGGGCACCTACCCGGGGCGCGTGCTGGTCCACGGCGAGTCCGGCCCGACCGCTAGCCTCTCAGTTCCGACCGGCGCGCGCGACCACCAGATCCACCTGATCCTAGAGGTTCGGGACGACCATCCCGAAGTCCGGCTGACGGACTATCGGCGTATCGTCCTCGACGTGTCCTCCCGGGAGCCTTGGAGCGAGTCTCCCCAAGGGCGGGGCCGCGAACGGCCCAGCATGCTGCCGATTCCCCGACCGTGATCGGCCGACCGGGCCGCCTGCGCGATCACCAGTTCGTGATCGAGCCGTCGGGCCGGCGGTACAGGGAAATCGGACGGTCCTGTTCGGTGATCTCGGCCACCAAGTCCGCTCGAGCGGGATCGAACGTCACCCCCAAGCCGGGCCGGTCGTTGGGAAAGAGCTTGCCGGCCCGGAAGTCGTAGGACTGCGGAAGGTGGGGCGCCCGCGGGTCACCTATTCCGCGCATCTCCATCAACGCCGGGCCGGACGACGCGCACAGGCAATGCACCAGTGCCGCCTCTGCGACGGGACCCGTGAAGTGCGGGATGAGTCCGACATAGTGCGTCTCGCACAGCGCAGCATGCTTCATGTATTCGGTGATGCCGCCCGAGTTCGGCAGCGTGACGCGAGAATAGTCGAACAGCTGGTTCTCGACGAGCATGTTGGAGTCCCACCGGTCGCCGTAGTGCTCCCCCACCGCCAGCGGCGTCCGGACCATCGGGCGCAGCGTGCGGTAGACCTCCGGGTTCTCCGAGCGGATGGGGTCTTCGACGAACAAGGGCCGCAGAGGCTCGATTAAGGTGCACAGGCGAACCGCGTCGGGCAGGTCGAGACGCGTGTGGAAGTCGATCGCCCAGTCGCCGTCCTCGCCGACTCCCTCGCGGATCTCCCGGCACATCCTGTACGTCGCGTCAACCATCTTGCGGTGGTGGTACCCTTCGCTGCGGTCGGCCGGATCGGCACCGTGGAAGCGAAAGGCCCGGTATCCGAACTCGATGCAGGCCCGGGCGGTCTCGCGGAGAC
Source organism: Bryobacterales bacterium (assembly GCA_028819235.1). Lineage (GTDB taxonomy): Bacteria > Acidobacteriota > Terriglobia > Bryobacterales > UBA6623 > VXMF01. The sequence continues at coordinate 6,712 of JAPPMC010000227.1, read as the reverse complement.
TGCCCGCGCTGGGGAACCCGGTGGCGTAACACTCCACGTGGTCTCGGGTTGACCCTCCCAGCAGTTCGTATGCCGGCACGTCAAGCGCCTTGCCCTTCAGGTCGAACAAGGCCAAGTCAAGTGCGCCGAGCGCGTGGATCTTCTCCCGGCCCGGCGGGTAGAAGTACTGGCGGTTCATCAGCTGCCACAGGTGCTCGATGCGCGACGGGTCCTCGCCCACGATGATCCCGGCGAGCTGCTCGATGGAGTCCTTATGGCCGCCCTCGCCGATGCCTGTGACACCCTGGTCGGTCTCCACAGTCACGACGTGGCTCGACTGGTTGAAGATTGGGCGTGCGCCCTCGCCACCCACGTGGTAGTAGCGCACGCGGGTGATCTTCATGCGCGGCAGCGCCGCGTCTATGCGGCTCCCCAGCAGGCCGAGAGAGAGGGACTTGACGACAATGCGGCGGTTCACGGAAACCCAGCCTACACGCGGCACCCGTGCCGTCCCAAAGACTCGATGATCACGAGTCTCATCAGGAACTCGTCACCAGCTGCGGAGCGCGCTCTCCATCGCCATCGCACCGAACAGAGAACGGCTACGCCGCCCCTGCCAAGATGCCCCGGCAGGAAGTGTATGCGGCATCCCCTGTTGAGCGCCACACTTGGTGCTGCCCTAGTCCGGCGTGCGATGCGTGTGCCTCGCACTTGCGTTCCCCGACCACCCTCCGCCTACCGCATGAGTGGCCCGAGCGCAGTGTGTGCCCCATACCGCTGGAGACCCTCGGCGAACGGCCCGCCACCGCGGGGCCGGATATCGGGCCCCCACCTGGATCATGCGGGCCAAGTGCAAGAATGCGCCAAGCCCGCCGCTCACAACAGCTTCGCAATGCCCGTCAAGCATCTCTTGCTCAAGCCCATTCATCCCCTGCGGCGTTCGAGCCTGATGGGCTGAGACCATCACCGCTCGTCCGACCGGATACTGGTAGCCTAACCAATCGCGCATGCTCATCTGTAGAAAGCTTAGGCGGCAGCTCACTGGTCCACTAGGCGGACTTGGCGTGACAATTAGCGGTGTAGTCGCTATACTTGGAGGAAGGTGGTCCCTATTGACTGAGGTGGCTGGGCGAGGGATCACAGCCATGAAGTTGTCTGCCGGAGCCGTGCATGGCCCGCATTGCAGGGGGTAGGTAGGGGGCTGTCTGGCGCCTGACCGGGGCAAGCGTCGAGAGAGGGGGCTAGAGTGATCGAGAATCTGCGATTGACGAACCTCCGTCTCTTCCGCGAGCTGCAAGTCGATCGACTGGAGCGGGTCAATCTCTTTGCCGGGCACAACAATTCGGGTAAGTCATCCGTATTGGAGGCGATCCTCCTTCTGGCAGTCGGGGGAAACCCGTCGCTGGCATTGCGGATCCCCAAGTTCCGTGGCCTTAGCCATCTTCCACCGGGAGTACCAGCGTCCTTCTGGAAGTCAATGTTCTTCGAGCTCGACACAGGAAAGCCGATCGAGATCAAGTGCACCCACTCTCGGCTGGGTTATCTCTCTCTGACGGTCTCAAGGGAGTCGGGAAGCTCGTTAGTGCGACAAGGCGTCGGACTTTCCAAAGGGCGAGGAGGGCGCGAAGCACGTTCAAGACAGATTCGGAGCCTCTCCCTGCTTACATCCAAGGGCAACCCCGGAGGACCATGGGGAATCCTGCTCTCTTGGAAAGATAAGAACAACGATGAGCTGCGAAGCATGCACTTAACGGTAGACAGCAACGATGTCTGGTTCAGTGGCGAAGTCATTCGACTCGAAGCAGAGTTCGTATCGCCGAGCATAGGCAATATAAGGGACGACTCAGTCCTGTTAGGCCAACTCAGAGAGAGAAAACAGGGATCGCTGCTGACCGAGGCCCTACGGATCATTGAACCCCGTTTGGAAAGCGTCGAAGACAGTTCAGCGACCGGCACGCCGATGATCCGGGTGGACATCGGGCTGCCAGAACTCGTTCCGTTGTCGGCGATGGGTGAGGGCATGACACGCATCGCACGGATAGTCCTCGCAATGTCGAGCGTGCGAGGGGGCGTAGTACTCGTCGACGAGATTGAGACCGGCATTCACCACTCCGTCCTGAAGAAGCTGTGGGCGGTAGTGGCCAAGGCCGCTAGAACATTCGACGTTCAGGTCTTCGCAACAACGCACAGCTTCGAATGTCTCGTAGCCGCCCAAGAAGCACTGCCGGACGCGTGGCGATTCCATCGTCTGGAGCGGAATGAAGACGGATCGAGCCGCTGCGTGTCGTTCGACGTTGAGGACGTCGACGTCGTGGTCAGACATGGCTTGGAAGTGCGCTAGGCAATGCGTCTCCGACCGCAACAAATCTCGTCCAACGTCCAACTTTTCATTGAGGGCAAGGACTCGGAGGGTTTCTTCGAGGCAATGGGAAGAAGACTCAACCTCAACGCCATTCAGCTTCAGAATTTCGGCGGGATCGCTGACCTGCGGAGGTTTCTGCACGCATTCGTGAGGATGTCGGATTTCTCGAGAGTCAGAACCATAGGAATCGTTAGAGATGCCGAGCGATCCGAGCTTGGGGCATTCAACAGTGTCCGAGGAGCGCTAGAGTATGCGAGTCTACCCGTTCCCAGCGCAACCGGTCAGCTGGAGGGCTACCGTCCGGCAGTCTCCGTAATGATCCTCCCAGGCGGCGGCAGGGCCGGAATGCTCGAGACGCTGCTCTGGGAGACGATACCGGATGATGTACGATGCTGCATCGATTCGTTCTTCACCTGCATCGAGGATCTCCGCGGAGAAGCTTTGCACAGACGGCACAAGGCTCGAGCAATGGCGTACCTATCCACTAAGCGCAAACCCCAAGTGTCTGTCGGCGATGCCGCCAGAAGGACCTATTGGGACTTGGATCACGAAGTGCTCAAGCCGGTCCGCGAATTTCTCCAAACTATCGGCACCGCCGTCTGACAGCTTCCAACGACTCGGCACGCGCTGCCAGAGACCCCGGTCAGTATCGGTGGCTCCCGATCGCAGTGACTGATTCCGATTGCAGACGAGAGCGAAGACACATGGCTCCGTTCCCACCGGTGACGTCGCCAGTTGCGATGCTCGCCTATCTCCCGCCGTCGACGCGGACAGGTCCTTGCTCACATCACGAGTTCATGGCGATCCGATCGAGGCGAAAAGACGCATGGGATCGGCGAATCTCGCTGGTGAAGGCCTCGAAGCGCAGGCCCATGGACATTCCCGCGCATCCAGCCGCACGCCAGCCGACTCATGCGAGGAAGTGTGTGTCGTCGCCGCGAAGTGCTCCCGGGAGTCAGAAAGTCGCAATCGGGTTGAATGGGCTACCCGTGCCGCCACTCACAGCCATGGGGGCGGCCGTCAGGAGAAACTCCCAGCGTTCCTGCCGCGCTGCCTCGGCGGAGACCGCCTCCAAGTCCAGGTTGTCGAAGATCGGCATGCCCATCGCAATGATCACCAGCTGGTGGATCGGCTGGTTCACGCCTTCGACCAACGAGGGCGAAACGTCGCTGGCGGCGTCGCTTCCGAGGATGGCGGCGTCGCGATCCTTCAGCCACGTCGCGGAGGAGGCATGCAGGCCGGCCGAAATCTTGGACACGTCCCACGGGCCCTCCTTGTCCCTTCGCGCCCACCGGCCGGTGCGGATCAGGACCACGTCGCCGCTGCCGACCCTAGCGCCTGACTGCTCCTCCCAAGCATCCAGGTCTGCCGGATAGATTGGGGTCCCGGGCTCGAGCCAGTCGACACCCTTCAGACGCGGGATGTCCATGAGCACGGCGCGGGCAAAGATGCCCTGCTTGAAGTTCGTCACTGCCAGCGTCGGGGCACCCTCCGCGACGACATCGGCTTGCGGGAAGCCGTTGTACATCTTTCCCCCGTAGGCCATGTGGCAGAGCGAGTCCATGTGTGTGTGAGCGTAGCCGTGGTAGCTGACCTGGTAGTCGTCGGAGACGAACTGGGACGGGTTGTTGAGGCCGACGTTCAGCATGGTGTGCTTGAACGGCCGCGGATTGTCCACTGCCTCGACCTTCTCCACATCTCTGGCGAGGGACACGGACACGCCCTGGGTGACAAGCCTAGCGGCGGCGAGGCGGGTCTCGGGAGTGATGAGGTTCATCGCGCCGAGCTGGTCCTCATCGCCCCATCGGCCCCAGTTCGAGAGCGACTCCATCCAAGCGTCCACATCCGCCTTGGAGACCGTGGGCTGGCCGTTTGCGCAGGCCAAGACGGCCAGGATGGTGGGAACGAGCAGCTTTCTCATGGCGCCAATCAGGTTACAGCACTGACGACCGGCTCCCGCCCCATCTGGCTGGACAGGCGTCGGTAGAACACGTCGGCGCACTCGGAATCGCCGTGTGGGCCAAGCTGCTCAGGCCGAGGTTGAACGCGCCGGCGCCGCGCACATACACTCGGTACGTGGTGCCTGTCAGGCGCCGGAACGCGAATTTGGGAAAGAAGGAGGCACAGCCATGAGCAAAGTGCGCGCCGCCGTGATAGGAACCGGCTTTGTTGGCAGGGTCCACGTGGAGAACATCCGCCGGCAGACGGATGCCGAAATCGTCGCCATTGCCGACCAGAACGACGAGCTGGCCGCGAGCTTCGGAGAGGCCTTGGGCATAGCCCGCGCAACAGGCGACTACCGCGAACTGCTGGACGACGCATCGATTGACGCCGTCCACATCTGCACGCCGAACCACACCCACTTCCCGATTGCGCGCGACGCGATCAGCGCCGGTAAGCACGTGATCTGCGAGAAGCCGCTGGCCATGACATCAGAGGAGGCAGCCGGCCTAGTCGAGTTGGCCCGCGAGAAGGGCGTTGTCAACGCGACCAGTTACAACCTGCGCTTCTACCCCAACGCGGCGCAGATGCGGCGCATGGTGGCCACCGGAGAAGTGGGCGAAGTGCTCGCGATCCAGGGCACCTACTCACAGGATTGGCTGTTCTACGACACGGACTACAACTGGCGTCTGGAGCCGGAAGTCGGCGGCGTGTCTCGCGCCATGGCCGACATCGGCTCCCACTGGTGCGACTTGGCGGAGCACGTCACGGGCAGTCGCATCCAGGCCGTTTGCGCCGAACTGGCCACGTTCCACCCCGTGCGAAAGAAACCGAAGCGGGCCATCGAGACCTACGCCGGCAAGATGCTGAAGCCGGAGGACTACGAGGACCGGCCCATCTCGACCGAGGACTTCGGCGCCATCCTGCTGCGCTTCGACGGCCGCATGCGCGGGGCGCTGACGATCAACCAAGTGGCGGCCGGCCGAAAGAACCGCCTGCTGATGGAGATCTACGGCACGAAGCGCGGCCTGGCGTGGGACGGGGAGCGGCCCAACGAGCTCTGGATCGGGCGCCGCGACGGCAACAACGAGCTACTGGTCAAGGATCCCTCCCTGCTGGACGCGGAGGCCCGCACTTTCGCGGACCTGCCCGGCGGGCACGCCGAAGGCTACGCCGACACCTTCAAGCAATTCTTCCGGCGCTTCTACGCCGCCTGCAGAGACCGGTCCCGGGCTTCGGAGATCCCAGGCTTCGATGCCGGCCTGCGTCAGCTCAGGCTCGTCGAGGCAGTGCTCCGCAGCAGTGACGAGGGCGGCTGGGTGGAGCCAGCGTGAGCGTGGTCCTACTGTAAGATGGCCATTCATGGCCACTCTCAGTCCACTGCAAGTAGGGTTGATGTTCTGGACCGGCGGGGTCCTCGGGGAGGACGCCGCCCCTGAGGAGATCGCCGCCTCTGTCGCGTCACTGGGGGTCACCTGCGGGCAGCTGGGCGTGCACGGCGCAGCGGACCTGAGTGCCGACTCGGCCGCGCGCTGGAAGGCGGCCCTGTCCAGCAGCGGCATCGAAGTGGTGACCGCGTTCATGAACTTCGAGGGCGAAAGCTACGAGAGCATCCCGGTCTGCGCGGCCACCGTCGGGTTCGTGCCGCGCAAGACGCGCCACGAGCGGGAAGCACGAGCACTGCAGATATCGGACTTCGCCAAGGTCTTGGGAGTGCCCGGGATCGCGGCGCACATCGGCTGCTTGCCGGAGGACCCGGCGGACCCCGATCACGTCGCCGTGCTGGAGCTTGTCCGACGCATCTGCGACCGCTGCGCCCGGAACGGCCAGACTTTCGCGCTGGAGACTGGGCAGGAGCCGGCAGCCGAGCTGCTCGATTTCCTGCGTGCGGTCGACCGGCCCAATCTCGGCGTGAACTTTGACCCGGCAAACATGATCCTGTACGGCTCCGGGGAGCCTATGGAGGCTCTCCAAACTCTTGGTTCCCACGTATTGACGGTGCACTGCAAGGACGGGACTTGGCCCGAGGCTGAAGGTGAGTGGGGCCGTGAGACACCCCTTGGGAGCGGAGACGTCGGGATGGAGAGATACGTCGAAACCCTGCGGGCGATCGGTTACACAGGTCCTCTCGTCATCGAGCGAGAGATCGTCGGTGAGGAGCAGAGAGCGGATATCCGCCAAGCCGTAGCGCTGCTGCGGCAAATCGCGGGCTGACAGCCCGGGACGCACGGGCAGCCCACGTCGGTCCATCTGCTGGAATTGCCTCGTCTTTATCAGGAGAGACGCCCCATCCCGCCGGCACCCCACCTCGCCGCGAGCCGACGCTGCGTGCCATGGGTGGTCTGCTTCCAGAGCGACCGTTGGAGCCGGGCCCGTCCCAAGGTCGCCGAGTGCCCAACGATCGGCAGGGAGCAAGGGCGGTGGCGTGGC
>JAPPMC010000112.1 GCA_028819235.1 Bryobacterales bacterium | reverse complement strand
TTGGGACTCTCATCACGGGCGGATAGGGTCTGCTTGTGTGGCACGGGCAGCCCGCGCCTGTCAATGCTGCCGCTACATCAAGCACAGTTCCTTACATGGACAAACAATCGCTGTCCCGGATTCTCGGTCAGCCCAGCTTCGCTGGTGGCGGGACCAATGGCTGAGCGCGGCCAAGCGCGGTCTTGTGTTGCCCGTGGCAGCACTGGCGCAGGGCTTTCCCTTCCAGGTCCCCCGCAATCCCCTCGACAACGAGGCAGTGGATCTCTGCCGCACTTCAGGAGCGGTTCTTGCGTTGAAGGTGGCTGCCTACGCCGCTGCTGCATGCACTAGCTGTGATGGGGCGACGGCTTTGGGCCGGTCGATCCGGGATGATGTGTGGACCGGAGAAGGACGATTCCCCGGGGTCATAGCGGCTGCCGGGCCTCCAGCCGCTGGAGCAGGACGCCCGGGCCTTGCGACAAGGCCTCGATGGCTGTCAGGTTAGGATGGGAAGCCAGTGGAACGAGCGAGTCCGGCTGCTGACGCCCCGCTCGCCTAAGGGCTTCCCTGCGCAAAGGGGGCTCGACGCTAGGGATTCCGCCTCTCAAGACGAGCTTGGCCGGTAAGGTCTCGGAGTTGCTGCTCCAGCACCTGGGTTCTCTTCTCCGCCACGCTCGCCCGATCCTTGGCGGCCCTCGCTTCGTCCTTGGAAGCCCTCGCTTCGTCCCTTGCGGCGCTCGCCCGATCCTCCGCGGCGGTCAGCTGCTCCTTCGCGACCTTGGCCCGATCCTCTGCGACGCTCGCCCGATCCTCCGCAAGCCTCCGCCGACGCTCGGGTCCCTCCAGCGCACCGTCGAACTCTTCCCCTGTCTCCGGGTCGCGAATCACCAGCACCGTCGCCCCGTTCCGACTCTCGGCGCGCAGGTCCAATCCCAGCACCCTGCTCCGCAGGTACCCGACCCCGCCCGTGCCTTCGACCTCCTCCACCCAGCGATAGCGGTGCCCCTTGGCGCGGTAGCCTTCCAACGGCGCCTCCAGGATTGTCCCTTGCGGGTCGAGCCGCCAGTACTCGAGAACACCGATGCTGGCGTACTTCCGCGCTTTGTCCAGCGCGTCTCTGTCTGCGGTCGACGGCGACGCCACCTCCAGGACAAAGTCCGGGGCCTTGCGTTCCTCCCAAACCTTGTACGAGCTGCGCTCCCTCCCACGCTCCACGCCGAAGACCACCAGCACGTCCGGCTGCAGCCAAGTCTCCTCGTCTCCGTGCTCGAAGTACACCGCCAACTCCATGGCCACCAGCACATCGTCGCGCTTCCTGAAATGCTGCCGCAACGCCGTCCTGGCCTGCGCGACAGCGTCACCGTGCCAGAGGCTCTGCGCGATCCAGTGCCTGCCCGGGTACTCGAGCGCGTCGGGCTCGCTTGCCACCGCTCCGGCCACCGGCGCGGGCAGTGCCGAGTATTGTGTCGAACCAGACGCCATTGCCAAGACACCGGAGCCAGCTTCACGCCAGCGCTTTTCCACGCCAGCATACATCCCCGATGAGCGGGAGTCACCCCATCGCAACGGCAACGCCATCGCGACTCCCGGAAAGCCTCCGCCGAAACGCCTGGGCAGGATACCTCCAGCAGGCGAGCCTTGGTGGCTGCGGGACCAACGGGCGACAGCGGCCAGATGCCGTCCTCCGCTTCCAATCGCAGGACCCTGGCAATGCCTACGACAGCGAGGCCGGCCCCGCATGCCGATCCCCAGGGCCGGTTCTTGGGCTGACGTTGACTGCTCAAGCGCGCCAGCCCTGTGGATCCGCCGTGATCAGGTGGCCGCTTTGGGCCGATTCCGGACGATGCGTGGCCCGGAGCGAGCCGCTCGGGCAGGAATCCCGGACGTTGCAGCAAGGTCTTGATCCCGCTCGCTGCCTTGCTCGCCGCCGACAGCGCACTGTTCCGAGTCGCGCATTCCCGCGCCCGCTGCTCGCCTGCTCGGCTCCTCGGAGCGGAACGCGCTTGGAGGGTCGGCGCACGGCGCGCGACCCCTCAGTCTCACGCGAATGAACGTGTTCCCCGCGCAGCTGCGACACGCTGTTGGAACAGGCAGCCGACACCCTGCAAGGAGTTCTCTGGTTCGACGCCTTCGTGAGGTGATCGATCCCGCGCCCTCCGCCGCGTGAGCTGCGAACAGATCCGGCACCCTTTGGCGCAAACTCCGCAACGCCGCGTGCAGCGGTTCGGCCGAGCCCTGTGTTCCTTCGCAAGCCTCATGGTGCAAGCACTTGGACCGCGGATGAACATCCTCTGGAGAACCTGCACGGGATTGAGACCGCGGCTCTCTCGCCGGGGCGGACGCGACCAGCTTGGACACAAGCCGCACTTGCGCTGGGCGAGCTGGCGCTCAGGCGCGCTTGACTCTTTGGAACACGGCGTTGGGACTGAAGATCTGGCGTAGTGCGGGTGCTTGCAACCGGTCTGGCCCGCAACAGGTTGGGCAGATCCCCAAGGCAGTGCTCAACTCGCAGTTCACTGCGCCAAGGGATACCGTCTTGCGGGTACAGCGCACTACGGATCACGCGCACCTCATCCATTGCGGTGAAATCGAGTTCGCGCATGAGGGGCTTGATGTGCGCGAAGTCGCGCACCCGGCCAGCAGCCGAGGGTTGCTGGCATTTCCGGGCAGAATCGCAGTGGACGGGGCCGGGACCGGCGCTGTGCGATGCGACAGCGACGGCAGGCCGCCGTCCAATGGTCCGTCCGCACAGCGCGCCAGCGTGACAGGGCCAGTTCGCCAGATGGGCTTGTCGGCGGCCTTGCCGAGCACGGGGCTCCGCTGTCCCTTGACCGCGTGCGACTGACCACGGATGACGAACAATGACGCCGTGCGGGGCTCAGACTCCCTACCTGCGGCTAGGTCTGGTTTCGGAACGTCCCAAGACCAGGAGTCACACGCCACCTGCGATAGGGTCTGACTCTAGCGACAACGCCTGCAGCCCCTTCGATGTCAGCTTCCGTGGCGCTCGTCAAGGGGCCGAGGCGATGCAAGGGAAGAATCTCAACGAATCGGAGATGAATCAGCATCATCTTTCTCTCGTCGCCTCGGAAGGGCGGTGGGGCCCAGGCTGCCCGTGCCAAATTTGGCCAAGCACGACCCTTCGCACAGGAGCGGAGGGGAGAGTTCACGCAGCGGCCTCTGGCGCACGGAAGGGGCACTCGCTGTGCCACATGCGGTCGTCACGCAACAGCGTGTTGATCACACCGATGAGCCGGCGCATGACCGCCACCATGGCCACCTTGTGGGGCTTGCCGCGAGCCACGAGGCGATTGTAAAGGCTCCGGGAGCCCGGTTCCCAATTCTTTGCTGACATGGCCGCCATGTAGAACAGGCGGCGGGGTTGGGCACGGCCTCCGCGGATGGCACGCCGACCACGGTGACCGCCAGAGTCGGAGGCGAAGGGTGCGACTCCCAAGAGGGAGGCGGCCTGGCGCCGAGCGAGCGAGCCGAGTTCCGGCATGTCGGCGCACAGCGAGGCTGCGTTGATGGGCCCCAAGCCGGGGACGGACGCGATGATGGCAGCGCGACGGGAAAGTTCGTCGTCGCTGGCAACGCAAGCCAACATCGCCTTTTCGCAGCTGCCGATGTCCTCCCGCAAGGCCGTGATCGCGGTCATGTGCACCTCGGCATCGGTGCCGACTTCGGACCGCAGCTTGCGCAGGGCGTCGAGATATTCGAGAAACTTGCGCCGCATGGCGAGCAGATCGCTGAGCTTCTGCTGCTTCTCCGGTGCAGGGTCGGTCGCATCGAGGTTTTCGAGGGTGCCGAAGCGGGCCAGCATGGCAGCATCCACGCGGTCCGTCTTGGCGAGGCTGCCGATGGCCTCGGCGAAGCGCCGCGAGCGCAGCGGGTTGACGAGGATCGTCTGCATGCCGGAGTCGAAGAGGCACTGGTGGAGCTGGCGGTGATAGCGTCCAGTGGGCTCGAAGACAGCCCGCTGGACGCCGTGCTTGCGCAGCCAGTTGCGCAGGGCCCGGCGGCCGGCCTTGTCGTTGTTGAACTGAC
>JAPPMC010000193.1 GCA_028819235.1 Bryobacterales bacterium | reverse complement strand
GGATGCCACACGAGGGGTGCCGTTGTCAAGTCCCGCTTATGGGGCATGGGCAGCGGACGGCAGCGAATCCGGTGACAACTTGATGCTCGCCGAGAGCAGATTGAGGACGCTCACGGCAGGACTCCCTGTCTCCCATGCCCGTCGCGAGCTTCGATCGCGGCTGCAGCGATCCCCGGAAGAGATCGCGCGCCAGCTTGCAACGGTCTACGGACACACGCTCGAGAACGCTGTCTACATTCCGGCGCTGGCCCTGATCGGCCGGTTGAGGCTCGGCGACCTGGACGGCACGGTTCCGCTAGCCGACGTCGAGCGAATTGCGCAGCCCTTCGCGGACGGCAAGCCATCGTTAGGGGAGCGCCTGACCGGAAGCCACATCTCAGGGCACCTGATCTTCGCCGATCTGTACGAGAGGACGGGCCGGCAGCAATGGCTGGTCCTGGCCCGAGCCGCGGCCGATCTGGGGTTCGGCGCTGACGGCGGCGAGAACGAGTCCATGCCCGCCCACAACCAGATGAGCGACTCCGTCTTCATGGGGTTCTCGATCTTGGCGAGGGTCGGACGGCTGACCGGCGAGGACCGCTACTTCCGAATGGCCCTGCGGCATCTCCGTTTCATGCAGGCCTTGGACCTTCGGCCTGACGGGCTGTACCGTCATTCCCCCCTGGACGAGTCCGCGTGGGGCCGGGGAAACGGTTTTCCGGCCTTGGGTCACGCGCTGGCCCTCACCGACTGGCCGCAGGACCATCCCGGGCGAAGCGAAGTCTTGACGTCCTATCGGGCGCACATGAACGCAATGGCCCGTCACCAAGACGTGACTGGCCTTTGGCACCAGGTGGTCGACCGGCCCGAGAGCTATCGCGAATTCACCGTCACGGCGATGACCGCGTTCGCGATCCTGCGCGGGCTGCGCTCGGGCTGGCTGGACCGGGACATGTTCGAGCCCGTAGCGGACCGAGCATGGCGCGCGCTGAAGCTGCGTATCAAGAGCGACGCAACGCTGGTCGATGTTTGCCGCAGCACAGGCAAGCAAACCTCGCTGCGGGCCTATTTTGACCGTGAGGCGATCCTGGGCCGCGACGACAGGGGCGGTGCCATGGGGCTGCTCGCCGCAACCGAGAGGGCCCGCTGGGAACGCGAGCGCTGACTGCCGGTCCGGTCAGCCGGTCGGTACTTCGCCGCCACCGAGGGAACGCGACTGGCGCATGGCCAAGGTCATCGCGACTGCCTGGGCGCTCTCCTCCGGCGGGCAGGCTTCACTCGGCTTCCCGCTCCGACAGGCATCTACGAACGCCTGCAGTTCGGCCTCGAAGCCGTCCTGCTCCGGAAGTGCAACCTCGCTGCCCGTCCCGTCGGCCGCATACAGGCGCAGACCGGGATTCGCCGAGTGGTAGTCGAGCGTCCCCCCTTCGCACACGATCGTGAACTCCATCGAGAACGGGAAGCTCGCCGGGTGGTGCCAGCCACCGGAGATGACGACCGTCGGGCCTTGATCGTAGAGCAGCTCGGCCTCAGTGACGTCGATTCCGGCTTCCAGGTCCTCATGTCCCACGGCGCGCACGGCCCGCGGCACGCCGAACATGTGGCGCGCATAGTCGAAGTCGTGGATCAGCAGGTCGAAGACACCGCCTCCGCTGCACTGCGGGTCCTTCAGCCACTTGCCCCACGCCGGCGCGGCGCAGCGCCGCCTGAACGAGGCCATCCGGACGCTGCCCAGTTCACCCTCGACGATCAGTTGCCTAGCCGCCAAGTACTCCGGGAAGAACCGCAGCACCTGTGCAACCATCAGGACTCGGCCGGAGGAGACGGCTGCTTCATCCATCTCTAGACAGTCCTCAACCGTAAGCGCCATGGGCTTTTCGACTAGGACGTGCTTGCCTGCCCTCAATGCTTCGATCGCGAGCGGATTGTGCAGGTGCGTGGGCGTGCAGATGTCGACCGCATCGACCGATGGATCGGAAATCAGGTCGGCGGGCTTTTGATAACGTCCAGCTCCACCGAAATCGAACCGGCCGCCGCCACGGTCCAAATTGCCGCCGACCCCGCCAAGGTCTCCGGCAAGCTTCCTCTCGTCGGAGCTGCAGACGGCGCCAATTTCGCAACCGCTCACCCCCTTGTACGCCGCCAAGTGGGCACTGCCCATGAACCCGAGTCCGATTACGCCGATTCGCATGCGCTCTCCTCCCTAACTCTACCGACAAGACCGGGCGATGCGCTCAGGCGGTTCCCGGTCGGGCGAACTGCCGGTTGTCAGGCGACACTTCTTAGCGGAAGGGCCCGAGCCGCCGCAGTGCCTGCCCTAGAATCGAAGTCCGGCACGACAGGGGATGCGCTTCAACAGATCCAGATCCCGGCTGCCGATCGGAATTCAGTCGTTCCGTAAGATCCGCGAAGACGGCTACTACTACGTGGACAAGACGGGCTTCGCCTTACAGCTCGTCAGAGAAGGCACGCACTACTTCCTCGCTCGCCCACGGCGCTTCGGCAAGAGCCTCTTCGTGAGCATGCTTCGCGAACTCTTCGAGGGCCGCCGCGAGCTGTTCGAAGGATTGGAGGCCCACGGCCAATGGGACTGGACCGTACGCTACCCCGTCGTGCTCCTCTCGTTCGGGCGCCGCAGCTTCTCCAACCCCCAGCACATCAAGCGGACCCTGGCGGCCCAGCTGCATGGGATCGAGCGCCGCGAGAATCTGAGGTCACCCTTCGACAGCGGGCCCGAGCGACTGGCCGACCTGCTGGAGAATCTGCACGGGCAGACCGGGCGACGGGTGGTGGTGCTGGTGGACGAGTACGACAAGCCGATTCTAGACACCTTGGACGAGCCGAAGATGGCGCGGGCCAACCGGGACTTGCTCCGCGGCCTCTACTCCGTAATCAAGGACTGCGACGACCACGTGCAGTTCTGCTTTCTGACCGGCGTAAGCAAGTTCTCCAAGGTGAGCCTGTTTTCCGGCCTGAACAATCTGGAGGACATCACCCTTGACCCGACCTTCTCGTCGATCTGCGGCTATGCGGAAGCCGACCTGGACTCGGTTTTCGCGGACCGGATCGAAGGGCTCGACCGGGAGCGGGTCCGGGAGTGGTACAACGGCTACGGATGGGGTGCGGCGGAGCGCGTCTACAACCCGTTTGACGTGCTGCTGCTGCTGAAGCGGCGTACATTCCAGCCGTGGTGGTACGAGACCGCGACGCCATCATTCCTTATCGATCTCCTCGCCGAGAAGCGCTTTCCATGGCACCAACTGGACGGCCTGCGGGCCTCGGACGAGATCCTCTCCAGATTCGACGTCGGAGACATCGCTCCCGAGGCGCTGGCGTTTCAGTCCGGATACCTGACGATCTTGGAGCGGCGCGATCTTGACGACGGGCCCACGTATCGCTTGGGCTTCCCGAACCGCGAGGTCAGGCAGAGCCTGAACCGGGCGCTGCTCGCCACACTCCCAGGGGCAGCCGGGAAACGGGAAGCCGAACGGATGAGGCTGAGCGAAGTCCTGAGGGCGGGTGACGTCGAAGGGTTGGAGAACCGCATTCGGTCACTGCTTGCGGGCATCCCCTACCAGTGGCACCGGCAGAATCCGATGGGAAGCTTCGAAGGCTGGTATGCGAGCCTGCTGTACGCGTACTTCGCGTCGACGGGCGCGGAAGTTCAGGCTGAGGAGAGCGGCAGCCTTGGACGTGCGGACCTGTGCGTCCGGGCATTCGGGCGCGTTTACGTCTTCGAGTTCAAGATGCGGGAGCGGGCCGGCGCGGAGACCGCCTTGGGACAGATCAGGGCACGGGGCTATGCCGACAGGTACCGGGGAAGGGGGGAGCCGATCCATCTGGTCGCTGTGGAGTTCAGCGCCAAGACGCGCAACGTGACAAGGTTCGAGGCGGAGTTGGACTGAGTGAGCGGGACTGCTGCCGGGCCGCAGAAACTCAGAGCTGCGTGACGGGAGCGATCGGGATCAGTTCGCTCCTACAACGGATACAAAGCTGACGCAACGGCCGGGCGCGCCCCCCAGATTCTGGGTCAGGCCGAGCTTGGGCGCGGGGATCTGGCGCTCCCCGGCCTCGCCCCGGAACTGCAGCCACATCTCGTACATCATCCGCAGCCCGCTGGCGCCTATGGGATGCCCGAAGCTCTTCAGCCCGCCGTCAGGGTTGACCGGCTGCTCCCCTCCGATCTCGAAACGGCCCTCCAGCGTGTCCTTCCACGCGGTCCCCCGGGACGAGAACCCGAGGTCTTCCATCAGCACGAGTTCGGTCGGCGTGAAGCAGTCGTGCACCTCGGCCAGTGAGATCTCCTCCCTCGGGCGCCGCACTCCGGCCTGCGCGTAGGCGTCGGATGCGCTCGCGACGACCTCGGGGAAGGTCGTGTAGTCATAGTATTGGCGCTTTGCGCCGTCTGCCGGGCCGGCGATGAACGACAGGGCCTTGATCAGCAGCGGACGGTCGGTGTAGCGATGCGCGTCCTCGGTGCGGCAAAGGATCGCTGCCGCGGCACCGTCGCTGACGCCCGAGCAGTCGAACACTCCCAGCATCCCCGCCACCCGGGGAGCGTTCTCGATGGCCGCCTCCGGCACGACCCTCTGGTACTGGGCCTTGGGGTTTCGGGCTCCGTTGGCGTGGTTCTTGTGCGCGATGCGGGTGAGCACCTTGCGCAGCGTCCCGCGGTCCAGGCCGTACTTGCGCGAATAAGCCGGGGCCAGCAGCGAAAAGGTGGCCGGGGCCGTCATCGAGGACTGCGTACCATCGGTCGGCCGAGCGGCCGCGGATGCCAGGCCGGAGAACCCGGAGTCCTTCAGCTTCTCCACGCCGACCGCCATTACGAGATCGTAGGCTCCGCAGGCCACTGCGTAGGCTGCGTTGCGGATCGCCTCGCTCCCCGTCGCGCAATAGTTCTCGACACGCGTGATCGGTTTGTAGCCGGTCCTGAGCGGTTCGGAGAGCAGGAGGCCGGACTGTCCGCTGGTCAGCGTCCCCATCCAGTAGGCGTCAATCCGCTCGCGATCCACGCCCGCCGATCCGCAGGCCCCCATGGCGGCCTCGACGAGCAGATCCCCGGGACCGCGGCCCCAATGCTCTCCGAATCGCGTGCAGCCCATCCCGACGATCGCGACCCGGTCGCGTATTCCCCTGCTGGCCATCCTTGCTGCGCCTCCCGGCCCTGATTCTATCCCCGCCCGGAGCCGGACGCCACGCGAGCTTCAGGCCAGATCGCTGTCAGCGCCTCGGGCGGGCCTTCCAGAAATAGTTTCGGACGCCGTCCGCAGTGTACAGGCGGCGGAAGGTCATCTCAAGCTCCAAGCCGATGGCCACCTTGGCCGGATCGACATCCGCGAGTTCGCACGCCAAGCGGCCGCCGCCGTCGAAGTCGACCACAGCGGCGACGACGGGCTGCTGGAGCGAGTACGCCAAGTGATCGACCGTGTACGTCGCCACCCGCGCCCGCTCATCGGCGTAAGGGACGTCCTGCATCCGGTCGACCGCGCCGCAGTGGGCACAGACTCGCTGGGGCGGTAGGTTGGTCGCCCCGCAATCTAGGCAGCGCCCGCCGACGAAGGCGTACTTCCAGCGCAGAGAACGCTGCATCGGCGGAGCGGCCGGCCTGGGCGGATCCGGCCTCCGTGGCGGCTCGAACGGCAGGATCCCCCTCCACTTGAGATATGTCCGGTAGGGCAGATCGGCCCGCTTCGACGCCACCCAGCGGCGCACTGACCGCCGGGGCCTGTGATCGGCAATTCCCTCGGAGACCTCCAGCACGACAGCTGTGGCCCCATCGGCGGCACTCAGCACGGCGATCCGGTCTCCGGGCTCGGCTGTGTCGAGCAGACTTGCGAGGAGCACGCCGGCATGGGCCGCCCCGCAGCGCCCTACACTCCCGGAAAGGTCGTTGGCCATCTGGTCCGGGCGGAGGCCAGCCGAACGCGCCAGCTGGAGGGCAGCTTTGGCGTGGCCGGCATCAACGGCGACGGCGTCCAAGTCGCCAGCCGCCAGGCCCGCTTGCCGCAGAGCCTCACCGAGCACCTCGGCCAAGGCTGGAACGAGCAGCCGCAGGGCGAACCGCTCCTCCCAGTGGCGAGGGAATGGCTGCTCGCTACCCCGCCAAGTGTCCAGGAGCTCTTGAGTGTAGGTCGCCGATGCAAGGATGCGCGCCGCGCCGCCGCCGTCAACGCCATCCACGAGATAGGCGCAGGCGCCGTCCCCCCCGGCCAACTCGCGTGGGCCCTGCGGAGCCCCCGCGGCCACATCCGCGGCGCAGACCAAGACGGGGCTTCCCGCGCCGATGACAGCCGCCAGCCCCAGAGCCGCCAATCCCGACGAGGCCGACGACGCTACGTCCAGCGCGACGACGGACGGCGGCAGGTCCAGCGCGGCCTGCAGCGCTGCTGCGTTGAGCTTCTCGGCGTAAGCATGGGACGTGGACGCGAACAGCGCATGGCGAGGGGAAACAGGGCACCCTCGCAGCGCCTCGCGGCCGGCCTCGACAGCCAGCGAGGTCGAGTCCTCGTCAAAGCCCGCGACGGCCCGCTCGCCGGGCGCGCCAGAGGCGATGCGGTCGCGAAGGAGGCGGGCGTGAGGGATGTAGGTGCCGTAGCGCAGGACGCTAGCCATGCCCGGGCCATTCTCCCACGCGGGCCGTCGGTCGCCAGCTAGCGGGCCAAGAATTCGAAGGTCTCTCCATCTACGAGCGCAACGATGCGGCCGGACTTCAGGCCGCGACCGGCCGTCGGGAAGAACATCGCTCCATCGGTGGAATCGCCCGGGTGGAGCTTGCCGCTCACGAACGCGATGGCTGCAGCCGCGGCGGACGCCTTGAGGCCCTTGGCGCCCATGGCCAGCGCGGACAGCCTGCGCTTCTCGTACCCGTTGTTCGGGCGCACGTACCGATTGTCGAAGATGGCCGCTTCGTATGCGGACTGCAGCTTGAGGAGCTCGGACCGCCCCGCCTTGCGGAAGAACTCGTCGATCACGCGCTGCTCCGGCTCCGCGCGGATCGTCCTGCCGTCGCTGTACTCGAACGTGAACGCCCGTGAGCCGATCTCCCATGCCCGCTCGCTCCCGTTGCTCACCGCTACGTGAAGCAGCGAGTAGCGCGACGTCCTCAGGGGCATCGTGGCGCACATAACCGTGAGGCCCGAGCGCGTGAGGACCTGGTAGTCCAGGCCGCTGGAGCGGAACTCGATGACCTGAGGCCAGAGAACGACGGGCGCAAAAAGAAGGGCAGCGGCAGAGCGCCAGACCCCGCAACCCGAGCGCGACATCGTTTGCCATATGATACAGAAAGCACTAGGGGTCCTAGATTCAGGAATGAAACCAATGACAGGGCTTCCTGTGGAGACTCTCCTTAAAGTCTCCGAGGAGGTCGAGATTCCGCTCAAGTCGCTGCTGGAGCTGGTTCAGCAGGCGGAGAACGGCGCAACGGCAGGGTTCTTGGCCCGCTACCGGCCGGACCTGTGCGCGGGCATCGACGAAGAGGCCGTGCACAACCTCTTGGACCGGCTGGCCGAGCTGCGCGACATCGAAGACCGCCGAATCTCGATGATCGCCACTCTGTCGCAGCGTGGCCTAATGTCCGACGCCCTCCGGAGGCAGCTGCAGGGCGCGACAAGCCGCCGGGACCTAGGCGACATCTACATGCCCTACCGCGAGCGCAAGGCGGGCGCGGCCGAGGAAGCGATAAGCAAGGGTCTCGACCCTCTGGCCAGGGTGCTGTGGATGCAGCAAGAGGGTGTCGACATCGACGCTGAGGCCGCCAAGCATGTGGCACCGGACGGCGAGCTGAGCGACCCGGCTCAAGCGCTCGACGGGGCCTACGAGATCGCCGCGCAGTGGCTCAGTGACAAGCCGGAGATCGTGCGCGCCCTGCGCAAGGTCTACCTCAAGGAGTCCGAGGTGTCCGTGCGCACGCGGCCCAGCGCGGCCAAGGTGCCGCGCGTGCGGGCCTTGGATGGCTTCCGGGCCAAGGCAGCCACGCTGGACTGGCGGCGACAGCTGCAGATCCGCCGCGGCGTGCGCAGCGGCATGCTGGACGTGGACTTCCGGTCCCCGACGGCGGCGGCCTTGGAGTTCTTGGAGCGGCGCCTCATCCAAGACCCCGACTCGGCCTACGCCCAGCACCTGCGTAAGGTCGTCACGGTGGCGATGGGCAACGGTCTTTCCGAGCGCATCAAGAACAGCGTGCAGGCCATCCTGAACGAGCAGGCCGACGAGCGGGCGGTTGACGCTTACCGAACCGAACTGCGCAGGGTCCTGCTGTCCCCCCCTGCGAGCGGGTTGGGGATACTTGGCATCGAGATCACCCGCTCCGGGGAGTGGCACGCCGCACTGGTCGGCGCCGACGGCCGCCTGGAAGAGTGCGCGGTCGTGCGGTCGGACCGCAAGCCTCGCGGGAAGTCGGCCGGCAAGGGCAAGATCCCTGAGAGTTCCGCGGTCCGCGGCGGCCGACCGGATGCCGAGGCAGCGCAGGAAGACACGAGGCAAGACGCGGCCAAAGAGACCGGCGACGCTCCCGCCGCGGCGACCGCCAACGGAGAGCGCGGGGTCAGCGAACCCAAGCCCAAGAGCGCGCGCGTGCCCCGGAGGCCCACGCGCGTAGAACTCGCCGAGTTCCTTTCCTCGCGGGCCGTCGATCTCGTCGTGTGCGCGGGCGGATCCCGCCCGCACACGTCAGAGGAATTCCTGCGCTCGCAGATCCGTAAGGCGGGCAGGCTGGACCTGCCGTGGCGCGTGGTGCGCGACCCTGGCGCTCGCATGTTCGCTAGGACCAGAGTCGCCAGGCGGATCTATCGGCGGCTGCCGACAACCTTCGCGATCGCGGCGACCATGGCGCGCCGCACGCAGGATCCACTGGCCGAGCTCACCAGGTCCGACTTCCGGTCCACGGGAATCGGCGCGAACTACCTTGAGGTCAACTCCGATCTGCTGCGGAAGGCCCACCGGCGGACCTTGGAGTCCGTGCTGCACGAGCTGGGAGTCGACGTAAACAGCGCATCCGCTGCAATGCTGGCCCTGGTCCCCGGCCTCAACGATCGGCTGGCGAGGCGCATCGTGGCGCACCGCGCAAAGCACGGCCCGTTCGCGGCGCGCTCAGAAGTCCAGAATGTCGAGGGCCTAACGCCGCGCGCGTTCGCCCAAGCCGTCGGTTTCCTCAGGGTCCAAGGCGACGACCCCCTCGACAGCACTGCGGGCCACCCCGAGTACAGGGAACTCTACGACAGCATTGCGGAGGCTGCCGGGTGCGATCTGGAGACGCTGTTGCGGGAACCGGAGCGACTCGAGGACGTCGACGCGGAGCAGCTGGCCGGACCGGACCGATCGGTGCACCTGGTGCGGTCGGCGATCAAGGACCTGAGCCCGGAAAGGCGCAAGTCCCGAGCCGAGTTCGAGCCCCCGAAGCGGGCAGTGCCGCTGCGTACCGATGAGGAACTGCAGCCGGGGAATAAGGTGACGGGGGTCATCTCGAACACCGCCGACTTCGGCGCGTTCGTCGACATCGGGGCCGACAACGACGGGTTCCTGCACGTCTCCCAGATTGACCGGCAGTTCCTCTCCGATTCCCGGCCGAACTTCCGCCAAGGGGACACGGTCGAGGTCTTCATCCGGCCACCTCTGGAAGGCAACCGCCGGATCGGCCTGACGATGCGCCCGCGGGCGGCGACCCCCAGAGCGGCCGCCAGCCGGCCCCGGCCGGGATTCGGTGAGCGCCCCTTCCGGCCCGGTCGCAAGCCTGGCCGCGGGCGCCGGGACCGCGGCAAGCCGTACCGCCAAGTGTTCGGGCCCAGCAAGAAAGGCCACCGCCGGAAAGGCCGACGAGAGGGCAGGCTGACGCTGAGCGAGAAGCTCGACCTGCTTAGCGACAGGTACCGCACGCGGGTGTAGGGTGGCCCGCAAGGCGCCCAGCCCAGCCCCCGGATGGGGCTTCGAGCGCGGCGCATGGAAGCGTGGCAGCCGACTCGTGGCCGGTGTCGACGAAGCTGGCCGGGGGTGTCTTTTCGGGCCCGTCTTCGCAGCGGCTGTGATACTGGATCCAAAGGCCAGCCCAGACGGGCTGGACGACAGCAAGCGGCTCACACCGGCGACCCGGCGCCGCCTGTACGAACTCATCCGGTCCGCTGCCCTAGCCTGGTCGGTGCGCGCGGTTGATGCCGCCCGCATAGACCTGATGAACATCCTGCAGGCTTCGCGGCTGGCGATGCGGCTGGCCGTCGAAGCCCTCGAGCCGCGGCCGGACTTCCTGCTGGTTGACGCGGTGACGGTCGAGACACCCACGCCTCAGCTGGCGATCGCCAAGGGCGATGCCCGGAGCGTTTCCATCGCCGCCGCTTCCATCCTGGCTAAGGTCGCCCGTGACCGGTGCATGCGCGAGTGGGATGCCGTCTACCCGCAGTACGGCCTGCGCCGCCACAAGGGATACGCCACGTCGGTCCACCTCGCGGCTCTCCGGGCCCACGGCTGCACGCCGCAGCACCGTCTCAGCTTCGCCCCGGTGAGACGGCTGGCCGCGCGCGACGCTTGGGCGCCGAACGAAAGGAGCCGGCCCGGCGGCCTGGGACTAGACTGGGATCCGTGAGCATCGGTCTGGGGACTGGCGCACGGCAGCGGCCGGCCCGACGGCCCGGGCGTCATCGCCACGGCCTGCTGGCCGAGGTTGTGTGGGCGCTGTGCATAGTCGAAGCGGGGCTGGTGCTGGTTGTGCTGCCGTGGACCCTCCTGTGGGACAACAACTACTTCTTCAGCCTCCAGCCCCAGCAAAGCGGCTTCTGGCTGGGCAACCACCTCCGCGGCGCAGTCTCCGGTCTGGGCCTGGTGACTCTGTGGATCGGAACGGGCCAGATGCGGCAGGTCCTCTCGTCGGTCTTCGGCGGCCGGCGCCCTTCAGTGCGTCATCGCATAGATGATGTAGTTGATGGCTAGCCGGTACGACATCGCGGTGTAGCGCTCCGGGTACTCGGGCCAGTCCGCATGCTCCCAAGCATCGCCAAGGTCCATGTTGTGGTTGATCAGCACCATCAGCCGGCCGTCGGAGTCGCGGATGCCCCGCCAGTGGGGCACGACACCGTCGCGCTCGTAGAGCCTTCCGCTGAGCAGCATCTGCGCCCCGGGAATTTGCTCGCGGTTCTCCATGTCGAACAGCACGTGGAAGACCTCATCGCTGGCGGGGAGATCTTCGATCGGCAGTTCGGGAAAGACGCGGCGCATGCCGCCCATGAAGTGCTCCCATTCCTCACTGCCGTGGAAGTCGTCGAAGACGATGAAGCCTCCGCGCAGGAGGTACTCGCGCATGTTGCGGACCTCGGAGTCGGTCAGATCCCAGTGGCCGGCCTCCACCACGTACAGGAACGGGTGGTCGGGGAAGTCGGGGTCGTCGGGATGGACGTACGCCTCGTTGGGCCGGGCGTCGATCGCCGACAGCCTGGTCAGCCCCTGCAGGAAATGGCGCTCGGCCGCCGGAGTGTCGATCTGCCACGGACGGATCTCAAGATCCTGATCGGCATAGCGGTCGGTGTACGCCATCCGCGCCAGCACGAACTCCGACGGCCGGCCGCTGCCGGGCGGCTCCAGCAGGGCCCAAGGGGATTCCGGAGGCAGCTGCACGCCGTGGTAGGAACGCTGGGCCACCAGCCATCCGGCGCAGGCCACCAGCCCCGCGCCGGCCGCCAGCAACGCTCGCGCGCGACGAGGCCTGGAACCCGACATCGCCGCCTGAGCGTCAGTACCGGTAGTGCTCCGGTTTGTAGGGACCCTCAACGGGAATTTCCAGATAGTCGGACTGCTCCGGCGTCAGGGTCGTCAGATCGGCGCCAATCGCGCCCAAGTGGAGACGCGCGACCTGCTCGTCAAGCAGCTTCGGGAGGGTGGCCACGGACCGGCCGTAGGACTCGGCGTTGCGGTGCAGCTCGATCTGCGCCAGCACCTGGTTGGTAAAGCTGCAGGACATCACAAAGCTGGGGTGCCCGGTGGCATTGCCGAGGTTCAGCAGGCGCCCCTCGGAGAGCACGATCACTGAGTGCCCGTCGGGAAAGCAGTGCTCGTCCACCTGTGGCTTGATCCGCTGGCGGGTCACTCCCGGCGTCGCGACGAGGCCCGCCATGTCGATCTCGTTGTCGAAGTGCCCTATGTTGCCCACCACGGCCTGATGTTTCATCCGGGCCATGTGCTCCACGCGGATCACCCCCTTGTTGCCCGTCGCGGTGACGAAGACGTCGCCGACCTCGAGAATGTCCTCTAGGCGTCGGACCTCGAAGCCCTCCATGGCCGCCTGCAGGGCGCATATGGGGTCGATCTCGGTGACGATTACGCGGGCACCCTGGCCGCGGACGGACTGTGCGCAGCCCTTGCCCACATCTCCATAGCCGCAGATGACCACGACCTTGCCGCCGATCATCAGGTCCAGCCCCCGGTTGAGCCCATCGAGCAGCGAGTGGCGGCAGCCGTAGAGGTTGTCGAACTTCGACTTGGTCACCGAGTCGTTCACGTTGATGGCGGGAAACAGCAGGGTGCCGTCACGCTGACGCTGGTAGAGGCGGTGGACGCCGGTCGTGGTCTCCTCCGAGACCCCGCGGATGTCGTTCGCCACGCTCTCCCAGAACTGGCCGCGCTCGGTCCGCAACGCCCCCAGCCGTTCCAGGATGGCCGCCTCTTCGTGGGAAGAGGCCGCCGAGGGGGGCGGCACGACGCCCTCAACGTCATAGCGGAGCCCGCGATGGACCATTAGCGTGGCGTCGCCGCCATCGTCGAGGATCAGGCTCGGGCCTCGGCCCCGCGGCCACAGCAGGGCCTGGGCCGTGGCCCACCAGTACTCCGGCAGAGTCTCGCCCTTCCAAGCGAATACCGGGACGCCGGACGGCTCGTCAGCGGTCCCGGCGGGCCCCGCCACCACCGCCGCCGCGGCATGGTCCTGAGTCGAGAATATGTTGCAGGACGCCCACCTTAGCTCGGCGCCGAGCTCGCGCAGGGTTTCTATCAGCACGGCCGTCTGGACCGTCATGTGCAGTGACCCGGTGATGCGCGCCCCGAGCAGGGGCCGCTCGCCGGCGTACTCCTGGCGCAGCGCCATCAGTCCGGGCATCTCGTGCTCAGCCAGTCGAATCTCGCGGCGACCGAA
This sequence comes from Bryobacterales bacterium, assembly GCA_028819235.1. Classification (GTDB taxonomy): domain Bacteria; phylum Acidobacteriota; class Terriglobia; order Bryobacterales; family UBA6623; genus VXMF01. The sequence goes on along the minus strand of JAPPMC010000193.1, from coordinate 28,200 downwards.
TTCGGCCAGGGCAAGATCCCGCACCCGGAAGTCGGCCTGTCGCAGGACTTGCGGCCGCCTAGTCTGGACTGCCTGCATAGTTGGGTCCTCCAAAGAATCCGCGCGGCTCAGGCCAGCGCCCTGAACTCCTCCACCTTCGTGGGCTGCTCCCACGTGAAGGTCGCCTCGTCGCGGCCGAAGTGCCCGAACGCCGCCGTTGAGCCGTAGATCGGCCTCCTGAGGTCAAGATACTTGATCAGGCCGGCCGGCGTGAGCGGGAAGGCTTCCCGCACCACCTCGGCGAGGCGCGAATCGGCGAGGTGCCCTGTCCTGTAAGTGTCAACGCGGACGGACACGGGGTCGGCGACGCCAATGGCGTAGGCCAGCTGCACCTCGCAGCGGTCGGCCAAGCCGGCCCAGACCAAGGTCTTCGCGATGTGCCGCGCCATGTAGCAGGCAGAGCGGTCGACCTTGGTCGGGTCCTTTCCGGAGAACGCGCCGCCGCCATGGCGTCCCATGCCGCCGTACGTGTCGACGATGATCTTACGGCCCGTAACCCCGGCATCCCCATGCGGGCCGCCGGTCTCGAACTGGCCCGTTGGGTTGATGTGGTACGTCGTATCGCGGCCAACCAGCTCGGCCGGCAACACAGGGTCCAGGACTGCCTCTCGGACCAGGGCGCGCAGCTCCTCCTGGCTGGACAGTGTGGGCCCCCCGACGGGGTCGTGCTGTGTCGAGAGCACGACTGCGTCGATTCGGGCGGGGCGGCCGTCCTCGTAGGCGACCGTCACCTGCGACTTGCCGTCCGGCCGCAAGAAGGGCAGCGTGCCGGCACGGCGGACCTCGGAGAGCCGCCGCACCAGCTTGTGGGCCAGCATGATCGGCAGCGGCATGAGCTCGTCCGTCTCGCGGCACGCGAAGCCGAACATGAGGCCTTGGTCCCCCGCCCCGCCCTTGTCGACCCCCATGGCGATGTCGGCCGACTGTCTGTGAACGTGGGTGTCGACCCTGCAAGTGGCGGCGTCGAAGCCGTAGGCCGGATCGGTATAGCCGATCGCCCGGATGGTCTCGCGCGCGATCGCTTCGAAGTCCAGATCGGCACCAGTGGTGATTTCGCCCGCCAAGACGCACAGGTCGGACGTCACCAAGGTCTCGCAGGCCACCCGACCAAGCGGGTCGCGCGCCAAGACGCCGTCGAGAACTGCGTCGGAGATCTTGTCACACACCTTGTCGGGATGGCCCTCGGTGACGGACTCTGAAGTGAACAACTGCCTTGCTGGAGCCTGCAATGAGATCCTCCGATCGGCGAACCGCCGAACATCCACCTGCCGGCAAGAGAAGCGCGGGGCTTGCGTGCTAGTCGCCGCCCGCTGATGGGCCGGGCGGGCGGCTCACCACCAATGAGCCATTGTCGCCGGGCGGCAGGCCGATTGTCAACGGCGGCGGGCAGCGAAGAATGTCCGCAGCAGCGCGAGGCTCTCGGACCCGAGCACGCCCTCTTCGATCTCGGCACGGTGGTTCAGCAGGCTCGAGTCCGCAAGCCGGAACTTGCTCCGCACGGCCCCGAAGCGCAGGTCGCGGGCGGCGAATACCAAACGCCGGACGCGGGCAGTGACGAGCGCTCCGGCACACATTGCGCAGGGCTCCAGCGTCGAGTACACAGTCGTGCCCAGCAGGTGCGGTCCGCCAAGCTCCCTAGCCGCAGCGCGCAAGGCGACGATCTCGGCGTGCGCGGTAGGGTCTCCATCGCGGAAAGAGCGATTCTCGCCATGGCCGACAACGCGCCCGCCGAGGGTCACGACTGCCCCCACGGGCACTTCGCCCGCGTCGCGGGCCTGCTCGGCAAGCTCCATCGCGACGCGCATGAAGCGCTCGTCGCTGGGATGCAACTCAGTGGCCACCAGCGCCGGACCCCAACCAGCGCTCAAGGTCGGGGAAGACCACAGCCTGCATCTCTGGGGTATCGGCGTTGCCGGGTTCCAGCAGGTAGGCCCCGGAGTCTATGTGCGGCGTCGTCGGCTGGCCCGCCAGGTGGAGGGACATCTGACGCGTGCTCTCGTAGCCCATCTTGAACGGATCCTGGACGACGATCGAATCGATCACGCCGGCCCGCATGTCCTCGACGAGCGTCTGGGAGGCGTCAAAGCCGACGATCTGGACCTTGCCGGCCAAGCCGCGCTGCTTGACCGCCTGCACCGTGCCATCCAGGCTCGACTCGTTGTCCGCGAAGAAGCCCGCCAGATCCGGGTGGGCGGTCATCATGTTCTCGGCCTCGGAGAGCGCCTTTGCGCGGTCCGCCATGTTGAACGTCACCCCGACCACCTCGATGCCCGGATGGCGCTCGGCGATGGTCTCGACGAACCCGGCCTCGCGCTTCATGGTGGAGGCGCTGCCCGGCATGAAGCCGATCACGCCCACCTTGCCGGTCCCGCCGAGGATCTGCCCCATGCGCTCGGCCGCCATCACCCCGCCTTTGTAGTTGTCGGTGACGACGAACGACACGATGCGGTCAGTGTTGATGGCCGAATCGAAGATCACTACCGGGATGCCGCTGTCCGCGGCGCGTTCGACTACGTTCACCAGGGCATCGGCGTCGACGGGCGCCAGCACGATGCCGTCGACTTGGCGAGTGATGAGGTTCTCTACGATCGAGATCTGGCGCGAGCTGTCAATCTCCATCTGGGGGGCGTTCCAGAGGACTTCGAGGCCGAACTCGCTGCCTGCCTTGACGGCGCCAGCGTGCACCGACTGCCAGAAGATGTGGTTGGTGCCCTTCGGCACGACACCCACGACAGGCAGCCCTCGTTCCTGCGCGCATCCGCCCAAGCCGACCAGCGCCGGGCCGCAGGCCAAGAATCCCCTTCGCGTGAGCATGCAGCCATTATGGCCCCACGGAGCCCGGTCGAGGGGGTCTGGATGCAAGCCGGCTGTCGGGCCCGACACTCACCGGGCAGGGTTCGCACGCCACAGCGTCTCGGGCTTGCCCGTGCACTGGCAGGCCCAGCGACTCCAGACGAACAGCGCGTCAGAGAGCCGATTCAGGTAGCGGCCCGGCAACCCCGGGGAAGCCCCGCCCTCCGACAGGCCCGTCACCCGGCGCTCCGCCCGGCGGCAAACCGTTCGGCAGACATGCAGCTCCGCATTCAGCAGCGAGCCGCCGGGAAGCGCGAACGACTGCAAGGGGGCCAGCTGGGCGGTCAGCTTGTCCATTTCCTCTTCAAGGAGCCGGACGTGGGAACCGAGGATCCTAGGCTGGCGCTCGCCGAGCTCGTCCGGATCCGTCGCCACCTCCGAGCCGAGGTTGAACAGCTCGTGCTGCACACGCAGAAGCGCAGCGCACAGCGCGGCAAGGCATGGCCATTTGCCGCTGTCGCGCACCGCACGCTCGCGGGCGCGCCCAATGCAAGCGTTGAGCTCATCTATCGTTCCGTAGGCTTCGACCCTCGGGTCGTCCTTGGGGACGCGCCGCCCGTTGACGAGCATTGTGCGGCCTGCGTCGCCCCCACGCGTGTAGATGCGGTCGAGCGCGATCGCCGGCTCGCGGAAGGTGCTCTCTGCCATGATCCAATCTTAGGTGCGGCACGACGGAAAGCGTCGCGGCTGCTGCTATCGTTGGGTCAGTTAGCGGGTGCCTTCCTTAGCGGAGGGCGGGGTCAGTTAGATTACACCGGGGCTCTGGAGGCTTAAGGATGTTCTTCAGAGCATTGCGGGTAGGAGTGCCCGCGATTCTAGCCGCGGTTGCTGCCGGCGGCCAGACGTTTGGGGAGTTCACCGGCGCGGTGATAGCCGGCGCGAAAGTGACCATCACAAGCACGGCGACGAACGTCGCCCGAGAGACCGAGACCAACGAGTCCGGCAACTACACCGTCCCGTTCCTCAGCCCTGGCGTGTACGACCTGCAGGCGGAGACGGACGGGTTCAAGTCCGCACGCCAGGAGGACTGGACGCTGCAAGTTGGCGACGTGGCGCGAGTGGACTTCACGCTTGAGATCGGCGTGGTGACCTAGGTGATCGAGGTCGAGGCCGCTGCGCAGATGCTGCAAGCGTCCTCGACGGCACTGGGAGCCGTGATTGAACAGCGCCGCATCGTCGGCCTGCCGATCAATGGCCGCAACTACCTCAATCTGGTCAAGCTCAGCCCGAACGTGTCCGCAGAGATGGGGTCGGGCGGTCAGGCAAACTCGCGCCAGGGCGGCGAGCGCGCCAACCAGGCAATCTCGGCAGCGGCCAGCGCCTGCAGTACAACCGCTTCACCCTCGAGGGGGTCGAGAACACGGACCCGAACGTCAACACATTCGTCGTGCGGCCGTCCGTCGACGCACTGCAGGAATTCAAGGTGCAGACGGGCGTGTACTCGGCAGAGTTCGGCAAGTCCACGTCGCAGATCAACGTCACGACACGGGCCGGGACAAACGACATTCACGGCTCGGTCTTCGAGTTCCTGCGCAACGACAAGATCCAAGCGCCCATGGCTGCAGCCCGGGGGAAAGAACCCGTTCCGGCGCAATCAGTTCGTCTTCACGGTAGCTGGGCCGATCGTCAAGAACAAGATGTTCTTCATGGCGAACTTCGAGGGCTTCCGTCAGCGCATCGAGGGGATCCGGCGGTCGACCGTCGCGGACGCGGCCATGCGCGCGGGAGACTTCTCAATCGCAAACCTGTTCCCGATCTACGATCCGGACACGATCCGCGACGATGCAACAGGAGGCAGCGCGGATCCCTTTCCCAACCGGCGGATCCCGACGTCCCGCTTCAAGACGCCGTTCGTGCAAATGTTCGAGTTCTATCCCGAGCCGAACGTGGCCGGGGCGGTGGTCGGCGGGACAAACCCCGCGTGGAACTACGTGCGCAACGCGCCGGACCCGCTCGACTGGGACCAGTTCACGACGCGCATCGACTTCAGCGAGAGCGCAGCATCACAGTGGTTCGGCCGCTACAGCTGGGGGGACGAGCGGCTGACTAGCGGGCAGAACTTCGAGCCCCGCGACTTGCGGACGACGACCCTCGTGGACCAGATCATGGTCTCTAACACGCGGACGTTTTCGCCGACCTTGGTGAACGAGCTGCGACTGGGCGCAAACCTCTTCGACAACGACCGGCTGACATACTTCAACGGCATTCGCGACGTGACGGCCGAACTGGCGATCCCGGGGCTGACATCCCAAATCGAGGCGGCCTGGGGCACTCCGCAGATCAGCTTCAACGGCAACAACGAGGTTGCCGGCTGGGGCGAACAGACAGGCGGCCCCTTCATCAACCGAAACCGGACCTACCAGATCGTCGACAACGTGAGCTGGATCAGGGGCAACCACACGCTAAAGTTCGGAGGAGACATCATCGAGCGTCGCTTCAACCAGATCGGCAACCAGTTCCCGTGCGGCCACTTTCAGTTCCCTAGCCGCTACACCGCTCTGCCTTCCAACTTGACCAGGACGGGCGACGCGTTCGCCACTGGCCTGCTGGGCTGGACGCGACAAGCGACCCGCGCGCCCGGTATCGCCAACGTACAGTTTCGGTCGCGGGCCTTCTCGCTGTACTTCGAGGACTCGTGGAAAGTCACGCCGCGCCTGACCCTGAACGTCGGGATGCGGTACGAGCTGACGCCGCCGTTCGCCGACCGGTACCGGGGCGTCATGAACGTCAAGCTGTTCTGTGCAGGGGCCTCTGAACGGGCCATCGATCCGGACTGCCAGACGCCCGTTCTGGTGCGGCCGGGTGACGGCGACTTCCACGAGGGCCTTGCCTTTCGCATCGCGGACATCGTGCCGAAGGCGACTGGAGACGATGTGCTGCACAACCGGGCGACGCAGGTGCTGGACACGAACGACTTCGCCCCGCGCTTCGGCTTGGCCTACCGCCTCGGGGAGAAGACCACGATCCGGGCGGGCTACGGCGTCTTCTACGCCCAAGACACCGGGAACCCGGTCTTCGACATGGGGCTCAATTTCGGTGTCCGACAGACGGCGCGCTCGCAGGACCTGTTCCCGCTGGACAACCTAGACAACCCCTGGGCCAACCAGCAATCCTCAGGTTGCGGCGATTTCTCGGGTCCGTGCTTCAAGCAGCCCTACACCTTCGCCAATGATGCCAACCGGCGTACGCCGTACATCCACCAGTACCTGCTCAACATCCAGAGACAGCCCACCGACACGCTCCTGTTCGAGGTCGGCTACTCGGGGAACGCGGGCCACAAGCTGCAGCGCATGTACGGCTTCAATACGCCGATCGAGCGTAGCGGCCCGCTCGACCGGACGTTGACGAACAACCGCCGGCCGTGGGGCGACGTGTACGGGCGCATCCAGACCATCGGGAACGTGGTCAACTCGAATTACAACGCGCTGGGTGTCAAGCTGCAGCAGCGTCCCACGCGAGGGCTGACCTACCTGATCGGATACACGTGGTCCAAGGCTATAGATACCGGATCGGCGATCCGCACGAACTCCGGTGATGTGCTCTTCCCGACCAACAACTACAACCTTCGCAAGGAGCGCGACCTGTCGCAGTTCAACACGCCGCACCGATTCACGGCCTCGATCCTTTACGAACTCCCGGTACGGTTCGACAGCCGCGCCGTTCAAGCAATCGCGGGAGGATGGCAAATCGGTTCGATCATCACGCTGTCTAACGGCACGCCGATCTACGGCGGCCACTGCAGCGACCTCAACGGCACGGGCCAGAACAACCGCGGCGACGCGATCGGGGATCCGCACACCAGCAACCCGACCCCGCAGGAGTTTTGGAAGAAGGGCTCCGACGGGCGCTCGGCGACGATCGCCTGCAGCGTTCCTGACGCGCAGGGCTTCAACGAACTGACGTACCGGGACGGAAACCGCGGCCGCAACACGCTTCAGCGACCCGGCTTCAACAACTGGGACTTCTCGCTGATGAAGGACTTCGCCCTCTCCGAGAAGTATCGGCTGCAGTTCCGCTTCGAGTCATTCAATTTCGCGAATCACCCGAATTGGAACAACCCGAACAGCAATCCAAGGTCGCGGAACTTCGGCGTGATCACGAGCGCGCGGCAGATGCGAACAAATCAGTTCGCGCTCAAGCTCATCTTCTGAGCCGAAAGCCTCGCGAGCAAGGGCCCAGTCCCCGGCCGGGGGCAGGGCCCTTCGAAGTTCCGGGGCGGGGGAAGGCCCGTACTGGTGAACTCCCGGGGGGGTCCGAGCGATGGGCCGGGCCTGACAACGTAGGACACCCGATCGCGCAGACTTGATCGCGACCGCTTTGGCGTGGTACGGGATCTGGCAGCGGGCAGGGTGTTCCACGTGGAACGGTGGGCCTCTTCATAAGAAATCTTCGCCCGTAAGGGCGCAGGAAGCTGCCGTCCGGCCTCAGGGATCGGCAGGCTCGCCACCCGGTCTGGCTGGTCGCGCGCTCTGGCATCGGCGTCGCTCGAGACCCGTAGGAGCCAATAGACCCCTAGTTGTCGGCGAGCCCTCGTGGCCCCGCGCAGGTGCGGCAGAGGCTGGGCGGATACAATGTGCGCGTGGGCGTGGATCGAGAGACCTCCGGGCGCGATGCTGTCACCCCGACGGCTGAGCCCAGTCCTCCGAAGCGACTAACGCGCGACACGCAGTTCATCGTCACGTCCGTCCTGGTGGTCGGAGGCCTTGTCTTGGGCCAAGGCTACCTCCTAAGCGCCCGGTTCGAGGACTATAACCGGCGCATCGACGACATCAACCGGCGCATCGACGACATCAACCGGCGCATCGACGACTTGCACGATGATGTTCGCGAGATCAGGTCAATGGTGCTTCGCTATCTTGCCCAGCGGAATCCGGAGGATCTCGGTAGTCCGGAGCCAGCAAAGCCGGAAGGGGGTTCTGCGGCTGGAGATGGTCACCCGCCGTCCAAACAGGTTCGCTGAAGGATCGGGCGACCGTAGCCGGTCCGACCGCACCGCCGGATGAGCGCCACCGGCTCCGCGTTGGACTTCGCGAATCGCGCAGGCTCCGGCGGTGGGAAGACCAGAGGGCATTGCCTGCCCGACGCCGAATCCCCATGGCCATGCGCGATCACCTTCCTTGGCGACTGTGCGCCAGGCATCCGGTCCGACGACAATCGGCAAGGACCTACGCAACTGTCCCTGAGGACGGACCTGCTGAACTCTCCCCATGCCGACGTACTGCCAAAGCCTAACTGCACGAGTCCCAGTCTTGGCTGGATTGGCGATTATTTCCCGACTAATTCCCGGAGCCGCGAGTGGATGGTCGTGCCGGGTCGACAGTTCGGCTACCGTAGTGGCGGTCCCTTGGCTTCCTGCCGCGTGGCCTCGCATGCGTAACTCGGATAGACCTCTTCGCCCGCTGGCAACCCGAACGGTCTTGGCGGGTGTTGTTTGCCTGTTGGGTGGCGGTCCCCTGGCAGCCGCGCCGGATTGGGGGGACGCGGATGTCGAATTCTTCGAGCGCGAGGTCCGGCCGATTCTCGCGACTCGGTGCTCTTCATGCCACGGCGAGGCGAACGCCATGTCCGGGCTGAGGCTCGACTCTCGTGCGTCCGTGACGGCGGGAGGGAATCGGGGGCCGGCTATCGCCGTTGGAAGACCGGACGACAGCCTGCTGATCCAAGCCGTGCGGCACGAGTCGATCAAGATGCCGCTGGGCGAGAGCCTCTCTGAGGCGGAGATCTCGGCCCTGGAGGAATGGGTCCGGCGGGGGGCACCATGGCCTTCCGAGGACGCCCCGCCCGGCCCCGCCGAGGTGGCGGAGCAATACGACGCGATGCGGCGCGAGCACTGGGCCTTCCAGCCCGTCAGGAACCCGCCGCCCCCCGAAAGCGGCATGGAGGCGGAGGGCACGCACGCTGTCGACCGGTTCATCCAAGCCCGGCTCAGTCGGGCTGGGCTGGAGCTGAGTCCGCCTGCGGAGCGCGGGGCGCTGCTCCGGCGTCTGAGCCTCGTTCTGACGGGCTTGCCACCGACTCCAAGAATGGTCAACGACTTCGTGTCCGCCACCTCGCCTAGTGCGTATGCGGCGACAGTTGACGAGCTGTTGGACTCCCCGCACTTTGGTGAGCACTGGGCCCGCCATTGGATGGATGTCGTGCGCTACGGGGAAACCCTCGGGAACGACTGGAACTATGAGAACAACGGGGCTTGGCTCTACAGGGACTACCTGATCCGGGCACTGAATGACGACGTACCCTACGACCAGCTCATCCGTGAGCACATCGCCGGAGACCTGCTGGAGGAGCCTCGCCTCAACGCGCGAGGCGACGTCAACGAGTCACTTGTCGGCACGTTCTTCTTCCGCCTCGGCGAGCAGGGTCACGACGACTGCACCATGTTCCGGGAGGTCCGCACGGACGTGGTCGACGACCAGATCGACACGCTCGGCAAGGCATTTCAGGGCATGACCGTCTCCTGCGCGCGGTGCCACGACCACAAGCTGGACCCGATCCCGACGGCCGATTACTACAGCATCTACGGCGTTCTAGACAGCTCAAGGATGGTCACCAGGACTGTTGACACGCACCAGGTCGACAGGGCGCTGAAGGAACGTATGGCGCGGGCAAGAGATGAGATTCGGGGAGAGATGGCCCGTTTCTGGCTTGCAGAGGCAAGGGACCTTAAGCGGCACCTGTTGGCGTCGCTCCAAGGACGTCCACCGCTACCAGCCGCCAGCGATGGCTCGACCGTCCTTGACCCAGAGCGCGCCGAGAGAATCCGGGAACTTGCAGCGGGCTCTGGACCGGACATTCGAAGTCCGCTGGCACCTTGGGCGGCCGTCGTCAGGGCCGGCGCGTTCTCGACGGAATCTTGGGACCGGCTTGTCGAGCGATACGAGCTGCGTCGCCGTCAGTACGCCGAATTCAATGAGCAGACCTTCGACGTCATCGCCGATTTCGGCACGGGAAACCTCTCGGGCTGGCACGCGGAGGGCCGGGCCTTCGAGACCCTTTCCGCTCCGAGTGGACAGTTCTCGATCTTGCCGAACGGTGCCGAAGTCCTGTCTGGGATCTTCCCGGCGGGCCTGTACACGCACCTGCTGTCGGCGAAGCTGAACGGAGCCCTTCGGTCCCCCTACCTCCCCAGAGACCGGCAGTACCTCAGCCTCCGCGTGGTCGGCGGCAAGCTGGCGTCCTGGCGCACCGTCCTGGACAATTGCATGCTCAGTGAGCACTACCGGCCTATTGACCAGCCGGAAGTCGGCTGGATCAGGATCCCCTTGCGGGCCGAGCACAGCCAGTACCGCATCTACGCGGAACTTGTCACCAAGCACGACAATCCTCGGCTTCCGGACCGTCCCGACCGGATGAAGGACATCAGCGACGAGCAGATAGCGGATCCCCGGTCGTTCTTCGGCATCACTCGCGCCGTACTCCACGACTGCGAAGAGCTGCCCGAGGACGAATTAGGCCACCTAGCGGAGCTCTTCTCCCCGGGTCCTCCCGCCGACGCGGCCGACCTTGCGGGGAGGTACTCGGCAATCGTCCGCCGTGCTGTAGAGGCGTGGCGCGACGGCACTGCGACGGACGATCAGGCACGCTGGCTGCAGTGGCTGCTGGCCAATGGCCTCTTGGCAAACTCCAAGCACCTGACGCCTCACCTTAGGCAGTCAGTCGACCTATACCGGGCGCTGGAGCGGCGGCTGGGCGCACCGCGAGTAATCCAAGGCATGGCCGACCTCGAAGACGGCCGGAACGCCCGGATCCTCAAGTCCGGCAACGCTGAAGACCTCGGTGATGAAGTTCCGCGAGGCTTCCTGTCACTGCTCGGCGATGGCTCGAATGACCCCCTTCCGCGGGGGAGCGGACGCCGTGAAATGGCGGAGCTGATCGCGAGCGATCGGAATCCCCTGACCGCGAGAGTGATGGTCAATCGAATCTGGCACCACCTCTTCGGCCGGGGCATAGTCGCGACCGTCGACAACCTCGGACGCTTCGGCGAGCGCCCATCGCATCCGGACCTGCTGGACCACCTAGCGACCCGGTTCGTGGAGGATGGCTGGTCGATCAAGGAGGCGATCCGCAATGTCGTGATGTCCCGCACGTTCCAGCAATCCAGCGCAGCCCGCGCCGGAGCGAGCGAAGCAGACCCGGCAAACGAACTCTTCCACCAATATCCGGCGCGACGCCTGACAGCCGAGTCGATACGGGACTCGATCCTGGCGGTCTCGGGCAAGTTCGACCCCACAATGTTCGGCCCGAGCATTCACCCGCACCGCGAGGAGCCCAAACCGTACCGGAAACTGCTGTCGGGCCCGCTCGACGGCCGCGGCCGGCGCAGCCTGTACCTGAAGGTGACCCGCCACGAGGGCGCGTCATTACTGGAAGCGCTGGACTTTCCTCCCCCCGCGGCCGCAAGAGGGCGGCGGGACGTCACCAATGTGCCCCGCCAGGCCCTTACGATGATGAACGACCGATTCGTCGTTGGAGAGGCCGAGTTTTGGGCACGAGCGCTGGTCAGAGAGTCCAGCGCGTCGGTCGAAGACCGGCTGCGGACCATGTATCGAAAGGCTTTGGGCCGGCCCCCCGCCGAGCCGGAATTGGGGCGCATGGCGGCTCTGACGGCGGAGTTCGGCGTACTGCACGGAGAACAACCGGAGGCATTGCTGGACAGCATCCCCGTCTGGCGCGACATGGCGCACGCAATATTTAACCTGAAGGAGTTCATATACATCCGCTGAGGGAGAAGAGATGAGACGGCACCCGGACGACACACGGCGGCGCAACGCGAGGAGGACCTCACATTCGGAGCGCCTAAGACGCGGAGGCCTTTCGCGCCGGGCGATGCTCGGCGCAACCGCCAGCGGCTTTGGCATGACGGCCCTTTCGGCGCTGATGGCCGAAGAGTCCTATGCCGGGCTGTCCGCGCTGCCGGATCCACACCACGAGCCGAAGGCCAAAAACGTGGTGTTCCTGTTCATGGCGGGCGGCGTTTCGCACTTGGACACATTCGACCCCAAACCGAAGCTGGCGGAACTGGACGGGACCAAGGCCACGCTCGACAACTACACGGCCGGCCCGAACCGCAAGTGGCTGGCAAGCCCGTGGAGATTCTCGCGGCACGGCGAGAGCGGAGCGCTCGTCAGCGAGCTATTCCCGCATGTGGCGACCTGCGTTGACGACCTTGCCGTCGTGCGCTCCATGAAGTCCGATTTCCCGCTGCACCCGCGCAGCAACATCAAGCTGCACACGGGCCGCAATGTCGGCGGGCATCCCAGCCTGGGGTCGTGGATCACCTACGGCCTCGGCACCGAAAACCGCGACCTGCCCGGGTACGTGCTGCTGGACGGAGGAGCCGTACCGCCCGGCGGGATCGAGAATTTCTCAAGCGGCTTCCTGCCCGCAAGCCATCAGGCGACTTCGGTCAGGGCCGACGGCGTGCCGGTTCACAACCTTGCCCCTGCCGACGCGGATCCCGTCCAGCGGGCCAAGCTCAATGCGGTGATCGAGAGCGACCGCACGTTCGCCGAGTCGCAGGGGGGCAGCGACGCAATCGAATCGGCAATCCGGAACTACGAACTGGCGTACCGCATGCAGTCCCTGCTTCCCGACGTGCTGGACCTCAGCCGGGAGACCGCCCAGACCAAGCGGCTCTACGGACTTGATGCTTCCGAGACAGAGGCGCGGCTGTACGCCACCCAGTGCCTGCGTGCCCGCCGTCTGATCGAGACCGGCGTCCGATTCGTCGAGGTCACCTGCGCGGAAGTGTACGGGGGCAACAACGGCACCTGGGACCAGCACACGGACCTCAAGAAGGGCCACGAAGGCAACGCGAGGATCACGGACCGTCCGGTCGCAGCGCTGCTCATGGACCTCAAGGCCCGCGGCATGCTGGACGAGACGCTGGTGGTCTGGGCCACGGAATTCGGCCGTACGCCGGACACCGGCAATGGGGACGGGCGAGACCACCACGAGACTGGGTTCACGATCTGGCTGGCCGGGGGCGGCGTCCGCAACGGTCTGGTCTACGGCAACACGGACGAGCTCGGCGTCCACGCGGTCGAGGACGTGATGACCATTCATGACCTGCACGCCACGATCCTTCACTTAGTTGGCCTTGACCACGAACGGCTTACCTATCGGTTCGGGGGACGGGACATCTCGCTCACGGACGTCCACGGCCGCGTTGTCAGCGAACTGATCGCCTGACTTCGATCCGCCGGCCCGCAGCGCCCGCCTTGGGACGCGCTCTCTTGCAGTCGGGAAGCGGAGCGCCTGCACTTGGCCCCGAGCACCGCCCACTGGCCTCCGACGCCGCCGAAGGTTGGCTTCTTGGGCACCCAGCTGCAGTGGTGGATCAGGGAGGCGAGGGCGACTGGTGGGAGATCCCGCCGCTGTTTGGCGGCCGCACGTGACCTGCGCCCAAAGTCCCTTCGGATCGGACGGAGCCCAGCACAAGCGAGCGATCGGCGGCGTGCGGTGTGCAAGACATTCACCGGAAGCCGGTCTGGCTGGGCTAATCTAGTCTCGGAAGTGCGGAGCAAGCAGGTGGCAGGACCAGGCAGGGCGGGCGATATGTGTAGTTGGCGGCCAGCTATCCGGGTGGCCGAGTGGGCTCTCTTCGCGGCGCTCTTAGGAGCGGGAGGGCCAGCCGACGGCGCGACCGCTGGCCGCGCAGATCTTCTCGCGGATCTTGCCGACCGTTTTCGGGCGGAAGTCTATCCGATTCTGGCTCGCGGCGCCAATGGCTGCACGGCGTGCCATGGCGCAGACTCATCGCAGTCGTTCCGTGTCTTAGACTCGTCGGCGGCCACGTTCAGCCTGATGCTTGAGCGAGACCTGCTAAGCCCCTCTGACCCGATGGCCGTTCCCAAGCGGCTGACCAGCGCCGACGACCGCCTGCGTATGCCGCAGGCCGGAGCGCTGGATACCTCGGAGATCGACCGCATCGTCCGATTCGCGGATGATCTCCGCCGTTCTGTCGGGGCGGGCGACAGCGGCCCCGCGGCTCGAGCGGACGAGCGTTTCCCCGACAGTCTGCTGCTTCCCTATGACGGCCCCGACGTGTCCGACCGCGCGCAGCGGCGCTTGAGTTACTTCCAGCTGAGGCGTTCGGCGGAGACAATCTTCGGCGCGGCCTGGCTCGCTGGATCGGGGGACGACCCGTTCACGAGCAAGGCCCATGCGCTTGGCGGCGCCGACTTCCGCAGCAGCTTCGACCAGTCGCGCACGATGACGGCCAGCTATATCTCCGCGTGGCAGGAAATCGCGAGGGAAGTTGCCCGGCGGTACGTCTCGGCGCCGGGCCAGGCCCGGTTTCCGGGATTCGACCCCGACGTGTTCGTCGATCGTTCCCGGCGTAAGGCTGCCAGCAGCGCGAAGGCGCTATACAAGAGAATCCTGTTCGCGGAGCCGTCGAAGGTCGAACTCGACCGGGCATTGCGGCTGGTCCGCGAACTTCAGGGACGGCCGTTGGACCATCGCATCGTTCGATTCAGGCTGGATGTTGCTGACGCAGAGGGCCGCAGCGCTTCTCGCGAGCTCGATGTGACGCTGCGCGCCTCGCGGGCCTCGGTCTCGCGCCACTTGGTGGACCAGGCATCTGCGGCGGAGGGCGAGCCTTGGGTGCGGATCGGCGACCGACCGTTCCCGTTCCGGGCGGGAGATCCGGACCACCTGGTCCGTGTCGTGGCCAGGCCCGGGAATCATGTGACGGTCTTCGACGCGGTGCGGTTCGTCCGGGTCCGGGACGGAGCCGAGACCGGGGAGGCCCTCATAAGGGACAACCTCGACCCGCAGTGCACTTTCTCGGGTCAGTGGACGCCCATCGCCAAAGAGGGTGAGCTGAGCCGCGCCGGAGGGCCGAAGAAGAAGTACGAGTCGGACATTGGCGTGATTGGCAGCAACCACCTCGAGTGGCGCAGCGTCGATAACCGCTTGGCGTCTGCCGAGGTCGCCGCGGAAGTCCCCGAAGACGGAGACTACAACGTCTACCTGAACTCCCCGAGAGTCCCGCGAGCCGCTGCGGCCGCTATGGTCGAGGTTCACTCTGACGCGGGCTCGGGCCCACCAGCCGTCGACGACGGCCGGGATAGCGCCGGCTTCGCCACGGTGTTCATGGATCAGGCCGAGAGCACGCTTGACGCCGAGGGCGACAGCCAATGGGAGATGATCCACCGCGAGGTCTTGCTCGCCGGGCGCGACGACTATGTGGAGATCAGCAACCGGGGAGTCGACTCGACCTCCAAAGTGGTCGTGGCGGATGCCGTGAAGTTTGTCCCTCTCGACGGAGGATCGGAGATCGTCGTCGACAACGCGTCGACAGACGGCTTCGAGGTCTCCCACGGATGGGCTCCGGATCAACTGGTCCGCAACCTGCCCGGACGGGGCAAGATGCACGGCGAAGACGTCCTCCACTTTCCGCCGTCGAAGAGCGGTGAGCCGATCAAGGGTCAGCAGGTCGACCCCGACACGCGCGTCTGGGCAAGGTACCGCCCCGTACAAGGTGGCGCGTACCGCCCGGGTTGGTACAGCGTGCATGTGTGGGCACCCGGAGGGCACACGCATGCCGACTGGGTGGCCGTGGACATTCACGGGAGCGCATTCGCCCCTGTCGTGTCCGTCGAGGCACCGCCGACCTTCAATGTGGGAGAAGTGGCGTTCCTGAACGCCACCCGGACCCACCACCCGGCGGGAATGCCGCTGACGCTGCGATGGAGCCATGACGCTAGCGACCTCGGGTTGTTTCTCGAGGGGGAGTCAACTCCAGCTCCGACCTTTCGTGTGCCGCCGCTACAGTCCCCCCGTCCAGGATGGGCAGGCCTGATTGAGGCACTGCTCCAGCGGCCCGAGTTCGTGATGCCGAGGGACGGAGCCGACGCTGCTCCCGTGACCTCGCTGGTCCGAGCTGCCCTAGACCTGGTCGGGAGGGTCCCGACAGTCACCGAACTGGCGCGCTTCGAACGGGAAGGGCGGATCGAACCCCTTATCGACTCCTATCTGGCCTCACAGGAATTCCGAGACTTCTTCTTCCATCGCGCGCGGGGAGTATTCCGCTCGCGAGGCACTGCCGAGAGCGACGAGCCGGCGCGGCTGTGGGCGTACATCGCTGCCAACGACCTGTCCTACCGGGAACTCTTCACCGCAGACTACACGGTCGGAACGGACTGGCGGAAGACCACCCGGCGGCCAATGCATGGCCCGACCGGCTTTCTCACGATGAGGGGGTACTTGGAAGGCAGGCCGGGCCTGCCGAAGTTCACCTATCCGGCCGAGGTGTTGACGTTCGCCCTGGGAGTGCAGTTCGAGGTCTCTGACGCAGTCGAGGATGCCAGGGACAGGGTCGTCAGCACGACCGATCCCGAGAGCATCTGCTACTCGTGCCACAAGCTCCTCACGCCGCTCGCCTTCCAGCGCGAGCGCTGGGATGAGCATGGACACTATCGCAGCGTGGACGACGGCCACGAACCGATCGATGACAGTGACAGGGGTGTCGTCCCTGACTACCCGTTCAAGGGCACTGGGTTGGGAGCGTTCGCCGCTCAGGTCGTGCAAAAGGAGAGGTTCGTGAGGTCCTTCGTCAACCAGCACCACGACATGCTCTTCCACCGTCCGCTGCGCCTGTTCGAAGACCAGAGAGGCGAGTACAAGCAGCTGTACGACTTCGCCACGGCCAACGACCTGCGGATACGTCCGCTGCTCAAGCGGATGGTCCTGATGAGGCTGGCGGAACGGCCAGGCGGTGCATAGCTGCGGCTGCTGAACCGGAAGGGCCGGGGGACGGCTCTCGCAATCCGGCACTCCGGCCCCGGGGCAGAGGGGCTCCTCGGGTGACGAGCGGCCACAGACCTGCAATCAGGTGGGGTGGGGTAGGCCTAGGATTCAGGCCCGCTCCCATGACGCCGGTCAGCCCACCCGGTGCCACGGCTCCGGCAGCGTGGTCAAAGTGTGGCCTTGAGCCTGTGCGGCGACGTCATTGCAGCCCTGCAGGCCCTGCGCGTCCGGGTCAGCCGGTCAGGCGCCAAGGTTTGGTTCGGCGGGCTGCTGTTCCCGAGATTCCCGGACCTCTTGAGCTACCTCGCGCCGCGCAGTCGCTACGCTCCCCTAGCCGCGGGACTCTTGAACATCCAAGGCGATCGTTGCGGCGAGAGCTCTGGTGGCTGGGATCGCGGGTGTATCGCTCAGCACGAGAGCCGGCGCCAGCGACCGGGAATCCGGCTCCTCATCAGCGGCTTGCCAGTAGGGGCGCACGGATGGGGCGAGCCGGGCGAAGCCGAAGAAGCCGCCCAAATGGCGCGCGGTCCATAGGGGCGAGACCGGCGATTCTTGGCTTAGGCCGGGCTCACTGCATGGGAGACCGGGAAGTCGGCACAACACGGGTGATCACCGACTCCTCGCGGACTAGGAACTCCGCCACGCGAGGAGCGATCTTCTCCTTCCAGAATCCGCTGTGATAGACCGCGCCATACACGCGCTCTCTTTCCGCCTCGCTCGCGAAGCGCCGGATCCAGAAGAAGAGGGAGTCGTCCGTCTCGCCTCGGTAACTCGCCGTAACGACCATGCCCTTGGAGATTTGGAACGGGATGATCTCTTCTTCCATCAACCGGACCCACTCGTCCATCTTGCCGGAACGGATTTTGTACTGCCTCAGCTCGAAGAATGCCACGTCTCGAACTCCGTCATCGACTCTCAGGGGTGGCCCCCACATGAGGCACACGGTCTACTGCAACCCGATTCTATCTGAACCGGCTGTCTGTCACCTGCCCCAGAATCCAAGGGCATCCCAATTCGGCCCGGACCTAATGGGACGGCCCTGAGAGCATCGAGCCGTCCAACCTCCGGCTCGGGGCCCTTACCGGCGAGCCTAGTAGACGTTCGAGCATGCCGCCGCAGGACCTTCGCCCAGCGGCCCTGCACTCCTGTTCTCCGTCTGGAGGATCGACAACCCTGCCGTTCTGCGCCGATTCGGAATTCAAGGCTGAAGGACGCCAACGTTCATCTGGAGCACAGTTCAAACGCGAGTCTAAGGTTCCCTACGAGGGGAGCGGCGAGAGAGCCACTAGCCGTCATGAATCCGCCACGGCAAGTCCCGATAGAATTCTGCAACACGGACGAAGCAGCCTTCGAAGTCCGGCTCGGGACCCAGTTCCAGCCCCATCGACTGCCAGTCGCGGCCGGCCCGTTGCTTGACTTCGGGGTCTGCGAGGGACGCCTGATTCGGCCGAGCCTGCCTCAAGAGAGCTCGGTACTTCTCCGCGACTATATTGGCTAGGGCGTAGGGATGCAGCTCCCGACCGCTTGTCAGTTTCAGCACTTGAATCTGCAGCAGCCGCTCGTTGAACGAGATGTCGGCGCCGACCACGACAGAAGCCTTCCCTTTCCGCAGCGCCGACTCTTGCAGCGACCCTCGCTTCGCGGAGGCGACCTTAAGTTTCAGAGCGGGGAGATTGGCATCTTGGAGTCTCGCGGTTGGCCGGAGCTTCACCGATTGGGTCCTGACAATGAGGTCAGGATATCCGAGCGCGGCGGCAGCCCGTGGGAACATTCCGTCCATCTCATCGTCGGAGCCTGTCGCCGATCTTGTCTTATAGGCGCGAGTGCCGTCGTCGAGTCGATGTCGCGCGTCTGTCTCGGGCTGTCATAGGCGAGCCCCTCGAGGATCCCGCCCTTCAGAAACATCTTGGTCTCCAGAGGTGCCGTCATCGCGATGGCATGGAGGCTGATCTCCACCGTCTGGCGCTGTTGGTTGGCATTGGGGTCGGCCCCGGCTCTTCTGACCCATTCCGCGACATCGGCGCTGATGACCGGGTCAGACATTTAGCGAGAGCATCCAGGTCTCGGAGAAGGTTGGCGCGAAGCCCTCGGCCGGGTCGAGCTTGCGACTGCCGCCGCGCTGCCCGCATGCCTTCCAGCGATCGATGCCGCGATGGTGCAAGGCCAAGCGTTCTTCGAGGATGTAACCGGCGCGGCTCTTGACGAGCCCACTTGCCGCAGTGTCGACCGCGGCGACGATTTCGTCGAGATAGGTCTCCGCGTGTTCTTCCCAAGCTTCGAGAACGTGAGGCATGCCTCCACAAAGACGGGGCTCTTGCAGCATGTCGAGAAAGGTCTGCCCGATCGTGGCAAGGCGGACATCGCTTCCCCGAATCGGCATGTGCGCACCTGCCGACCTGCTCTCGCGAACGCGGACCGTCCGGCCCCGAACGCGGGAGGGATGCCCGATGATCGATATAGGGAAGGGGTCGGCTCCGTCCTCGCCCAAGAGCTCCGTCCTGTAGGCCAAGATCCGCTCGGCAGCTGTCTTGCGATCCGGGCGCGTCAACGCCAAGGCCTCCGGGCTGCGGTCAGTGAGCCCCCACCTCTGCATGGCAGAGAGATGTGAGACGTAGCACGTCGGGTCAATGAGACAAACGATGTCTTCAGCTGGAAGATCCGAGATGCTCAGTACCCGGATCGCTCGCGCCCTATAGTCCGGGTCGGCACCGATCACGCCTGCGTTCTGTAGGATCGATCTCAGTCGGACATAGTCGCCTCGGTCCGGTGTGGAGCTCCGCAAGTACAGCCTCTTGCCGGACGAGTCCCGATACATCCGCCGGATAATCCGGAAGAAGTCGAAATGGGAGAGAACCGGCTTGCCGTTTTCCTGCAGCAAGTCTGCCAGATGGCTGCCCGCCAAAGTCAGTTTGCGAGGATACGGCCCTAGCTTCATTAATTCGGTTATAGTCCGTGTATCCGTCCTAAGGACGGATACACGGACTATAACACCCTATTTCAGCCGCCTTTGCGACCTCAGACGTGACTGTTCTCGTCAAGACAGCACTCCGGAATCCTTGTCCGCTGGGACTCGACCTCCCGCGCGCTGGTCTCGTCGGGCGACCGGTCTGGACGGCCGGAGGGGCGCCATCTGCTCTCGAGTGCGAGCTGACCATCTAACATGGGGCAGCGCTCTCAGAGCTAGGAGCGAACCGCCTGAAACAGACGGGCCTGCGGCCTGAGATGGAGCGTGGCGCTATGTGCCTACGACGCGGATGGAGTGCTTGGAATGCCTGTTGACCTGAAATGTCCCAGATCCCGCAAGTCCTGACCGCCGCATTGGCAGTGTCCTCGCTGTCGGCGGCAGACTGGCTGCAGTTTCGCGGACCAAACGGGTCGGGCATTGCCGACTCTGCGGCGCCACCAGCCGAATTCGGCCCGCAGGAAGTCGTCTGGAGAACTTCGCTGCCCCCGGGGCACTCTTCGCCAGTGCTGGCGGGGGACCGCATATTCGTGACCGGGGCTGACGGTGACGAGCTGCTGACGATCTGCCTGCGCCGTCAAGACGGTGAGGTGCTGTGGAGGCGCGTCGCGCCGCGCGACCGAGTCTCGGATCTGAACCGCCTTAACCACCCAGCGTCCCCAAGCCCTGCCAGCGACGGAGCGAATGTCTACGTCTTCTTCGGCGACTACGGGCTCCTTTCATACGATCGCGAGGGAAACGAGCGCTGGCGGCTACCTCTGGGACCGTTTGACAACTGGATGGGCATGGCCTCTTCGCCGATCGTGGCCGACGACAAGGTCGTCCTCGTCTGCGACCAGGACCGCGACTCCTTCATGATCGCCGTAGACCGCAACACGGGGGGCGTTGAATGGAAGACGGGACGGCCTGAGTACACGCGAGGCTTTGCGACCCCGACCCTGCACCGGCCCGCCTCTGGCCCTCCGGAACTGGTCGTTCCTGGCGCTTACCAGGTCGCCGGCTACTCGCTCGGCAGGGGGCAGCTTCTGTGGTGGGCCCGCGGGCTCGCGTTCGAGGTCAAGTCGCTTGCGGTCACGGACGGATCGACACTCTTCGTCCACGGCTGGTCCTCCACGGGGGACGCGCCCAACGATCCCCTGCCTCCGTTCACCGAGGCGATCGCCCGGCACGATTCCAACCGGGACGGCCGCTTCTCCAGGCAGGAGGCCTTCTTTCCGATGATGCGGGCGCGCTTCCTCAGCTACTTCGACTTTGACCGGGACGGCTACGTCGGCGCGGCGGACTGGAGCAACACGCAGGCCCGGCTCGCAGCCCGCAACGCGCTATTGGCGATCCGGCTGGGCGGGAGGGGCGACCTCACCGAGACCGGCGTACTGTGGAGCTTCCGCAGGACACTGCCGAACGTCCCGTCACCGCTGCTGTATGAAGGCGTGCTCTACCTGATTAAGGACGGCGGCATCCTGACCGCACTGAGCCCAGAGTCCGGAGACGTGCTGAAGCAGGCCCGCCTTCCGGGGGCATTGGGACCCTACTGGGCATCCCCCGTCGCAGCGGGCGGACGGGTCTACGTCGCGAGCGAGGCCGGCGTCCTCTCCGTGCTGCAGGCTGGCGCGGAGTGGGCGGTGGTCTCGCAGAACGACCTCGGCGAACAAGTCTTCGCCACGCCTGCGATCGGACCACGGCGGCTATACGTGAGAACACGGGGAAGCCTATACTGCTTCGGTGAGCGGAATGCCGTGCAGTGAACTGCCTCGCGGGCCAAGGCGCCCATCGCTCGCCAGGGCTGAATCGCGTGTTCGCCAGTGCGCCCAACACGCTGGTGCCGAAACTGCCAAGACGCCCGGCTCCTGCCTAGCAAGTCTGGCAAGGCCGGGGAACGGATACGGCGGATTCCTGCCACGCGGAAGCACTTGCAATCCCACGCTTCCGGCCGCTGACGTCCTATAATCGTGGCGCCCGTGTCAGTGACCACTATCGGAGCCCGCCTGTGAACCGCCGCAGATTCTTGGCCAAAGCAGCCCGCTGCACAACTGCGCTCGCCGCGGTCGACTTCTTCAGCTACTCGGCGTCGGGCGGCCTCGGTTCCCTGAGCCCAGCCCTTACGGCAGCCGTCAGTGAGCATGCCAACGAGGCCTCCCGGCCCCGCTTCCTCATCTACTGGTTCATGGAAGGGGCCTGGATGAGCTACGACATGTTCGGGCCTGTCGTTCCCGTACGCAACGACGCCAGCTTTGGGGATCTGCCACGTGACCCCAACGACTGGGGCGTAATCTCGGAGCATCTTTACCGCACCAAGGACCTCGCTCCCGAGGATTTCAGGCGGCACGGCGAAGTCTTTCACGGCCCGCTGGCCGAGGACGGTCGCGAACTGTTCGGGGAGATGGCGATTCTCTCCAGCGCCCTCACCGGCAGCGGTCACACCCGGGACCGCTTCAAGGCGCACTACGGCCAGTACACCGTCGACATGAAGGCGCGCCGGGAGCCGGACGAGCGCACCGTGCTGCAGGCCTTCTGCGAGCGGGCGGGTCGGCCCTACCTGATGCCCAACCTCAACTGGCATCGCTGGCTCTCCGACGGGGAGCTCGACATCAGCGCATACCCGGAGGGCACGGGCATCTACCACGCCCTCGGTCCGCCTTGGGCGCACATCATCTACCCGCAGACCCCGAAGTTCACCCGCAGCCTCATCCGGCAGACGCTCGCGATGCGCAACGACGAGCGCAACCACGCCGTTCAGGGTTTCTTGGAGCAGTCCCGGCGGAGCCTGCTCTCAGACCGCAACAGCCCGGAATTGCAGAGCTTCGCTTCCGCACTGGATGTCTACAACCGGCTGGTCAAGGGTGGCGGCGGGCAAGCCAAGGCCGGCCCGCAGTTCCTCGATCCCGAGCTGCGGGAGGAGTTCGGGGTCACTCCCGCCGACGAGGAGATCCACTTCGAGCTCATCAACCAGACGCTCCCGCGAAGCAAGTACACCCCCAACATCAACGTGCAGGCCATGATGATGTACGAAATGCTGACGAGCGGGCTCAGCTGTGCCGGCTGGCTCGAGAACCGGCTGGTCCGCGGCTTTGACCACCACTGGTCGCGCAGCAAGATCCTGTCCGGTTACCCATTCGACCAGCGCGAGATGATTCGGCGGGAACTGTGGACGCCCCTCAAGACGTTCGTGCGAAAGCTGAAGGAGACGGAGTACTTGGATACCGGAAACTCCTTCTACGACTACACGACCATTGTCCTGAGCAGCGAGTTCGGAAGGACCGTGGCCGGGAGCATCGAGACCATACTCGCGAACGCGGACCTGAGCGAGGAGGAGAAGCGAGAGCAGATCCTCTCGCAGGACATCAGCGCCCACAACCCCGTCAATTCGTGCGCCTTCCTCGGCCCTCGCGTGCGCGGCGGAGAACAGTTCGGCTGGGTCGGGCAGAAGACCTTCCAGCCGATCCCCATCCACCCGGTGACTGGGGATCTTGACCCGCGTTTCGACCGCGACGGCAACCTACGCAAGGGGTACGACGGGCCCACTGACGGGTTCATCATGCCCAACCATGGCCACATCTACTCGACAGCGCTGAAGCTGGCCGGGGTGGACCCGAAAGGCGCGGGGAGGAACGAGTCTCCCCATCTGCCATTCATCCTAGCCAGCGGGGCGTAGCCAAGCGCCGGCGCTTGGCATGGACCGCTTCGCCGCCCCGAGGCCCACGCGCACAGGGGACTGTGTGTCCCGACCAACCAAGACGCGTCCTAACTGCCCGGAATACCGCTCGCAGTCCGCATCGCCGAGGGCCGCTGGTGGGTGCTGGCGGACCGGCCTAGCACCCGTGCTCTTGGCTGCGTTCGCAGCCTTGGGATACGGGCAAACTGCGAGTCTGGACGACGCAGCCCGAGTCTGGACCCAAGAATCCGAGTACAGCGGCGCACAGGCCTGCCGGACCTGCCACCTGGAGATCTACGCCCGGCAGGAAGCCAGCAACCATGCGCGCTCCCTGCGCCAGGCCGGGCAGGTGCCGGAACTCGCGGCTTCGCTGCCGTTCTCGGTTGTCGACCGGGTCTCCGGATTCACGCTGAGCCTTGCCGCCGGCTCCCGAGGCGGCGTCCAGCTCAGCGCTGCTCGCGGCGAGGAAGCGAGCCGGGCGGACCTCACGTGGGCCTTCGGCAGCGGCACGAAGGGGATCACGCCGATCGGCCGGGCCGAAGGCGGCGCGTGGGTCGAGAGCCGCCTGACATGGTACGAGAGTCTCGGGGCGGTCAGCTTCACAACCGGCGCATCGCAATACGATCCGAAGAACTCTGTCGAGGGCCTTGGGCGGGCCCTCACCAGCGAGCAGGTGGCAGAGTGCTTCGGCTGCCACACCACGGGGTACGACAAGCGGGCCTCCGGTCCGGCATCGGACGAAGCCGGCATCCGCTGCGAGCGGTGCCACGGCCCCGGGCAGCGGCACGTGGACGCGGCACTGGGTGGCCGGGCGCTCGAGGGTACGATCTTCGATCCGGGGGGCCTTGCGGGCTTTGCGCAGATCCAGATGTGCGGAGCCTGTCACGGGACACCTCCGCAGGACAACGACTTCGACGCATTGGCGCTGCTTGAGCGCACCCCGCACAGCGTTCGGTTCCCGAGCCAGCGGATCGTGCTGAGCCGATGCTTCAACGAGTCCTTTGCCGAGCTTGCCTGCACGACCTGCCATGATCCGCATCTTGACGTCGCAGACGAGGCCGCCAATCTGGACGAGCCTTGCCTTGCCTGCCATGACGGGCAGACACGGGCAGACGGCGCGGTGTGCCCTGCGTCCTCCACGGACTGCAGCAGCTGCCACATGCCCAAGCGGCGCGTAATGCGCCATAGTATGTTCAGCGACCACTGGATCCGCGTGGTCGGCCCGGACTAGCGGCGGGCCGGAACGACAGGCGGACGAAGCCCATGCATCCGGGAATCCTGGCCAGATCATTGCGCCGCATAGGGTTCGTGCTGGTGCTCCTGGGCGGGCTTGCGGCTGGCCAGCAGCGCATACTCGGCCCGGCAGACTACAACTTCATCGAGACCCGCTTCCGCTCGGCCAAGACCTTCGAACAGGCCGGGGAACTGGCAAAGGCTGCCGCAGAATACCGCGCCATCCTCGAGCGGTACCCAGCGGCGGTCCCGCGGGTCTACCAAAACCTCGGCCTGGTCTCCTTCTACCAGCGCAACTATCTGGCGGCGATCGAAGCGTTAGAGACGGGAATCGGCCTTGACAGGAGCATGGCCGGCAGCCGGCTGTTCCTCGGGATCTCGTACCTCAACGTGGAGCGACCGGACGAGGCACTGCCGCACCTTGAGGCCGCACACAGCCTTCGGCCGACCCTCGAGAGCTCGCTGCATCTGGGCCAGGCCTACGCCGCGAACCTCCGCTACACGAAGGCCATCCAGGCCTACGGGCAGGCCCTGTCCCAGGCCGGGGATCAAGCGCCGAACATCCTCTACTCGATTGGGCAGGCCTATCTGGCACTCGCAGAGAGGATCGTCAACGAGCAGACGCTTTCGCACCCTGACTCAAAGGAAACGCACCTGACGGCAGCGCGGCTCTTCGAGAGCCAGCAGGTGTACCAGGTCGCGGCGATCGAATACCTCGAGGCCGGGGAGATGGATCCCTTCAACGCCTCGATCTTCTTTCCCCTAGCGCGCATGCTCGCGATCCTCGGGCTGGACATCGCTTCGGACCTTGCGCTGCGGCGCTACTGGAACCTGCTGCCTGCTGTGCCGCGCATGCCCATCGACAGCAGTCTGCTCCCGAAGGAACAGGTGGCCGAGATCGGGACGAAGGTGGAGTTCGAGGGTATCCTGCGCTCGCTGCCGGCGGTCGGCCCGAAGAACCTGCCGCCCGTGCCGATGGTGGGAGCCGAGATCAACGCCCAACTGGCCGAGCGCCTCAGCGGAGACGATCCCGGCCCTTGGGCCGCAGCGGCGGACGCCATCGCCGATGGACGGTTCGATGAGGCCATGTCCGCACTGGACGAGCCGGTTGCGCGGGAATTCGACTGGCTGCGCGATTACTTGAGGATGAGCCTGCACACTTGGCTCGACGACTACGAATCCGCCGCGGCCGTGGCCCTATCGCCCGCGTTGGCGGCGCAGACGCTGCAGGCTGTCCAGACGCTGCGGGCGGAGATCTTCAGGCAAGTTGCGCTGGAGCACTTCGACTTGCTGGTCCGCGAACATCCCTCATCGTGCCGCGCGAGGCTCGTCAAGGCGATGAACTTCGCCGCCCAAGAGATGGCCGAGGCAGAGGCCGAATTCGCCGCCGCGATCGAGGCATGTCCGTTCGAGACTCAGATCCGTATTGAGCTCGCGGACTACTACCTCGAGAACTCGCGTTACGAAGAAGCCCGCCAGGCATGTCTGGACGAGCTGGAGATCCACCCGCACTCGAGCGACGCAAGGAAGCGCCTAGGCCGGATTCACGTCCAGCTGCGGCAAGCCGACCGGGCACTGCCGTTCCTGACGGAGGCGGCAGCGGCCGACCCTGAGGACGCTGACGTCCGGAGGGATCTGGGACGGGCCTACGAACTCCTCCAGAGGTGGGAGGACGCGATCGGAGAGTACCTGCTGGCGTTGGACCTGGACCCGACCCTCAACAGGGTCCACTACGTCTTGGCGAGGCTGTACCGCCAAACCGGGAGGGAGGACCTGTCCCAAGAGCATTTCCGGCTCTTCAAGCGCAATGAGGACGAAGCCCGGCAGGCGCGCACAGAGCGGATCCAGCGCCTCCGCAAGAAGGAAGCGCCCGCTTCAACCCCTATCGGGCGGTAAGGGCCGGTGCGCGCACTCGACGCGACGGGGCGCCGCGCCACGGGACGCGCGATGCTCCCCATGCTGGTTGCTCCCTGCCTCGCGGGTCAGGCGATGTTCGTGGACGTGGCCGAAGAGGCGGGCTTGTCCGATGTCTTCTACTGCGGCAGGGACGACCGCAAGGACTACATCCTTGAGGCTATCGGGCCCGGCGTCGCGCTCCTGGACTTCGACCGCGATGGGTTTCTCGACGCATTCTTCGTCTCCGGCACGACCTTGGAGGGCTTCCCACCAAGCGAGGCACCCTCCAACCATCTGTACCGTAACAACGGAGACGGCACCTTCACCAATGCCACCGACAGGACAGGTGTCAGGAGGACCGGTTGGGGCCACGGTGCCTGCGTCGGCGACGTTGACAACGACGGCTTCGACGATCTGTTCGTGACCTACTTCGGCCAGAACGCCCTCTACCGCAACACGGGGCATGGCAGCTTCACAAACATCACCACTGAAGCCGACGTAGGAGGGGGAGCCAGATGGTCGGCGGGATGCGCATTCTTGGACTACGACCTCGACGGGCATCTCGACCTCTTCGTCGCGAACTACCTCGCCTTCGAGATCGACCGCGTCCCCCGTCGGGGCGTCAGCCCTACCTGCCAGTGGATGGGCCAGGCGGTTGCTTGCGGACCGCGCGGCCTGCCCGGTGAGACGGACCAGCTCTTTCGGAATCTCGGTGGCGGCCACTTCGAGGATGTATCGGAGAATGCAGGGATTGCCAGCATCGGCGACCGATACTCGCTGTCGGTGACCCCCCTTGACTACAATCTCGACGGCTGGCCGGACATTTATGTCGCCGTTGACTCTCAGGCCAGCATCCTTCTTGAGAACAGGCGCAACGGCACGTTCGAAGAAATGGCTCTCTTCGCGGGCGTCGCCCTTGACGAGAACGGCGACGTCCAAGCAGGAATGGGCTCGGCAGCGGCTGACCTAGACGGGGACGGCAGGCTTGACATCATCAAGACCAACTTCATCCAGGAGCCTTCCAACGTCTACATGAGCTCTGCATCGTCGACGTTCGAGGACCGGGTACACGCGCTCGGTGCAGGGGTCAGCGCCCGCTATATGGGCTGGGGGATCGGGGCGCTCGACTACGACTTGGACTCTTGGCCGGACGTCATCGTGGCAAACGGCCACACCTATCCGGAAATCGAAGGGCTCGTCCCCGACAATCCCTACCGCCAGCAGCGCCTGCTGTACCGAAACATCGCCGGGCGCCGACTGGACCCCGTGGACCCGCCGGCCGGTTCTGCGATTCTCGCGGCACACTCAAGCCGAGGCCTGGCCGTCGGTGACTACGACAACGATGGAGACCCGGACGTGTTCGTCAACAACATGAACGAGCGCCCTAGCCTGCTCCGCAACGACTCTCCGGCTGCAGGAGGGTTCCTGACGCTGCGCTTGGTGGGAACCAAGTCCAATCGCAGCGCAATCGGAGCCCGGGTCACTGTGCGGGCCAGTGGTCGGATCCTAGTCCAAGAAGTCAGGTCAGGCTCAAGCTTCCTCTCTAATCACGACCTCAGGCTGCACTTCGGCCTCGGAGCGAGCACCAAGGCCGACGTGGTGACCATCGATTGGCCTCTCGAGTCGTCGACAGACACCATCAGCGACGTGGCTAGCGGCCAGTTCCTCGAGATAACGGAGGGCTCGGGTGTCACCGCACGCTCGCGGCCTGCCCGTGCCACACAAGCAGACCCTATCCGCCCGTGATGAGAGTCCCAAAGGGCGAGAACCAGCTCGGAACCACTGTCTCGCAAGCTGATTTGTCACGCCT
>JAPPMC010000269.1 GCA_028819235.1 Bryobacterales bacterium | reverse complement strand
CGCTACCAGCGGGCCGCCGGGCCCGTCGTGACAGGGGTTTTGGCTCAAGCACTAGTTGAGGGTACGGTGTTCGACGACAGCATCGGCGTCACCGAACGGGGCCCGGCCCCGATGAACGTTGCGGGTTCGGTCATTGTGCAACTTGCCTGCCTTGCCGGGCTCATCCTCTACCCGCTAGTGAACACGTACGAGATCGACCTCGGCGCGTGGGCCCGGCACTCGGTGCGCTTGGCGCCGCCTCCGCCGCCCGCGCCCCCTCCCGCCCCAGTCCAAGCGGCCCCGCAAGCAGTCCCGCGCCGATTCGACGCCGAGTTTCGGGCGCCGTCGAAGATCCCGGACCGAGTCGCATTCCTCAGCGACTCGGGCGCGCTGGCCTCTCCGATTTCCGCCGGTCCGCCACCGAGCGGGCCCGCAGGCGGCCTAGGCGGGTCGGATATCGGGGGCGTGCTGGGAATGTTTCCCACGTCCGGGCCCACGATGCCGCCGCCAATGCCAATTCGGGTGGGCGGCAACGTCCAGAACGCGAAGATTGTGACGAGGATCCTTCCCGTCTATCCGCCCGAAGCAGTCGAGCAGGGCATTTCGGGCAAGGTCAAGCTCGAGGCGGTGATCGACACACTAGGAAGGGTGCGCGACCTCCAGGTGATTGAGGGCCATCCGATGCTCGTACCGGCAGCCTTAGAGGCGGTGAGCCAGTGGGTCTACCTGCCGACCCGGCTCAACGGAACGGTCGTCGAAGTAGTGACCCTTGTCGACGTGATCTTCAACCTGACCATTCCGGACGCGAAAGAGCTCAAGCGCCTGCAACGGGAGGCCCGCAGGAAGGCTCGGCAGCAAGGGCGCTGAACCCCTTCCGGCACGACGGCCTTGGCCGTGGCCAGCTGGTTCCCAGCCGGCCCAAGAAACGAGCCCCTATTCGTCCAGTTCGCGGGCGTTTACGCCAGGATCTCGGTGATCAGGTTCCCGTGGACGTCCGTCAGCCGCATGTCGCGCCCGTTGTGGTGATACGTCAGCCGCTCGTGGTCGAGCCCCATCAGGTGCAGGAGCGTCGCGTGCAGGTCGTAGACCGACTTGCGGTTCTCGACAGCCTTGTACCCGAACTGGTCCGTGGCCCCCACGACGGTACCTCCCTTGACACCACCGCCAGCCATCCAAACCGTGAAGCCGTAGGGATTGTGGTCGCGCCCGTCCAGACGCTGGCTGATCGGCATGCGGCCGAACTCGCCGTGCCAAAGGATCAAGGTGTCCTCGAACAGGCCCCGCTGCTTTAGGTCGGTGATCAGCCCTGCGATGGGGCCATCGGTCTCGCCTGCGTGCATCGTGTGGAAGTACTCGAGAGACCAGTGCTGGTCCCAGGTCGGCTCATGGTTGCCGCCGCCCGAGTACAGCTGGACGACCCGCACACCGCGCTCCACCAAGCGACGCGCCATCAACGCCTGGCGACCGAAGAATCGCGTCCGGTCGTCGTCCAGCCCGTAGAGCTTCCGCACCGATTCGCTCTCGGACGAGATGTCCACTGCCTCGGTCGCGTGCACCTGCATGTTGTAGGCCAGCTCGTAGGACTGGATGCGCGCGGAAAGCTCGTTGTCGTCAGGGTTGAGCTGCAAGTGTTCGCGGTTGAGGTCGTTGAGCAGGTCGAGCCACTTGCGCTGCCGGTCCCTGCTGATCTCCTTCGGCGGGCGCAGGTCGACGATCGGGTCTCCAGTTGATCGGAACTGTGTGCCCTGGTAGGCCGCAGGCATGAAGCCCGCGCCCCAGTTCGGCTGGCCGTTGATCGGTCCACCCCGATGATCGGTGAAGACCACGTATCCCGGGAGGTTCTGGTTCTCCGACCCGAGGCCGTACGTGAGCCAGCTGCCAACGCTCGGGTGCCCAGCCAAGACCGTGCCGGTGTTCATCTGGTACAGCGCCGGTCCGTGGTCATTCGACAGGCAGTACATCGATCGGATGATTGCCAGATCGTCGACGTGCTTGGCCACGTTCGGGAACAGGTCCGAGACTTCGATCCCGCTCTCGCCGTAGCGTCGGAACTTCCACGGCGAGGGCATCAGGCCGCCTGGATTGCCCTGCGATACGACCACCTCGCCAACGCCGGACATGGCTTTGCCGGCATGCTCGGCCAAGGCCGGCTTCGGGTCGAAGGTGTCGACCTGGCTGGGGCCGCCGTAGCAGAAGATGGAGATCAGGTTTCGGGCCTTGGGCCGAAAGTGCGGCTCGGGCAGCGCACTTGCCTTTGGCGCGCCCAAGGCTCGGTCCGAGGCCAGGACACTGGCAAGACCAACGTTCGCCAACCCGCCCCCAAGCACGTTCATGAGCTCGCGACGATTCAGCGCTAGTGTCGGCATCTTCTACACCTCTCCCAATTCCGCACTCAGCATAGCGCAGGCAGCTCAGCCCCGAAAGCGGTGGGCCTCGACAGATTCGGGCAACATCTCGATGCTGTAGCCCGGGGCAAGGGGGGCCAGATAGCGCCCGTCTCGAAGCTCGACCGGGTGGACGAAATGTTCGTGGAGGTGGTCCACGTATTCAATGACCCGGTCTTCGAGGGTGGCCGACACGCAGGTGTAATCGATCAGGGCGAGATGCTGGACGTACTCGCATAGACCTACGCCGCCGGCATGGGGGCAGACAGGCTTGCCGAACTTGGCGGCCAGAAGCAGCACTGCCAAGACTTCATTCACGCCGCCGAGGCGAGTGGCGTCGATCTGGACATAGTCAATCGCGTCCGCCTGCAGGAACTGCTTGAACAGGATGCGATTCTGGCACATTTCGCCAGTAGCGATGGCGATGCCGTGGGGCTTGAGGGCCTGACGGATGGCCCTGTGCCCCAGAACGTCGTCCGGACTGGTTGGCTCTTCGATCCACAGCGGCCTGTACGGGGCCAGATCGGTCATGTGCCGAATGGCCTCGCCGACGTCCCACACCTGGTTCGCGTCTGTCATAAGCGTGCCGGCAGGGCCGATCTCATCCCGGATGATCCGGCAGCGACGGCGGTCGTCCGCAGCGTCGCGGCCGACCTTGATCTTGAAGCGGGTCCAACCCTGTGCCAGCCCGTCGCGGCACAGCGCGCGAAGCTTCTCGTCCGGATACCCGAGCCATCCAGCGGACGTGGTGTAGGCCGGATAGCCCTCATGCTGCATGCGCTCGATGCGGCGCTGCTTACCCGCCGCCCGGCTCTCGAGTAGCTCCAGCGCTCCGCGTGGGTCAAGCGCGTCCGTGATGTACCGAAAGTCGACGAGCCGGACGAACTCAGCGGGCGACATGTCGGCAACAAGCCGCCAGACAGGCTTGCGTTCGCTCTTCGCCCACAGATCCCACACCGCATTCACCACCGCTGCAGTGGCCAGATGCACCGCGCCCTTGTCGGGGCCGATCCAGCGGAGCTGCGAGTCCCCTGTTATGTGCCGCCAGAAGGCGCCCATGTCCTGGGTGAACTCCTCCAGGTCGCGACCGCACACGAGCGGACGCATCGCCTCGGCCGCGGCCACTACGATCTCGGTACCGCGCCCCAAGGTGAAGGCGAGGCCGTGGCCCTGTAGCTCGGAATCCGTCTCGAGCACCACATAGGCAGCGGAGTAGTCCGGGTCCGGATTCATCGCGTCGGACCCGGCCAAGTCCCGCGATGTGGGGAAGCGAATGTCGCTGATGCGCAGGTCGAGGATCCTCACGGCCGCACCATTCCTTTACTGGCCCTGGTGCGTGCGTTCATTCGACCGTATCCAAGGGTTCAGGGTCGGCCCTAGTCTGGTCAATGTCGGGCAGCCAGCTGTTGGCGTGGTCGAAGCTGCCGCCCTTGACGGAGAGCACGACGAAGGAATACCAAGGGCAGGAGTTCTTCAGGTCAGTCTCGGAGAAGTACGCATCCGCGTCGGGGTGCGAGTGGTAGATGCCGATCACGTCCAAGCCAAGCTGGCGCGCAGCCTTGTCGGCGGCCAGCAGGCTGTCATTCGAAAGCTCATAGAAGGCGTGCTGCGATCCCTTGGCGGAATTCTGCAATGGCATCGCTAGGCCGACAGTCTTGACCCCGCCGCCGGAAGTGCCGAGCATCGCGCCCACACACTCGTTGGGATAGGCCGCCTCTGCGTGAGCCTTCATCACGGCGAAGGGGATCTTGAAGATCTTCAGCATTCGTCGCTCACTCCTCCTCGTCCCAGAAGCGATCCGTGAGGTACTTGTCCGCACCGTCGCACAAGACGGTGACCACGACGCTGCCGGGGGCCCTGCGTGCCACGCGTAAAGCGGCGACGACATTCGCACCGGAGGAGATGCCGGCCATGAGCCCCTCCTCGCGCGCCATGCGCTTGACCATCGCGTAGGCGTCCTCGGTGTCCACAAACACCTCCTCGTCCGCGAGCCCGGGATCGTAGATGTCCGGTTGCATGGCAGTGGCCATGTGCTTGAGGCCCTCAAGGCCGTGGAATGGAGTTGAGGGCTGCATCGAGACGACACGGACGGCGGGATTGCGCTCCTTGAGGTAGCGGCCCGTCCCCATGAGCGTGCCGCTCGTGCCCAATCCCGCCACGAAGTGGGTGATGCGGCCGCCGGTTTGTTGCCAGACTTCCGGGCCGGTGGTCTCGTAATGCGCCCGCCAGTTGGCCGGATTGCCGTACTGGTCCGGGTAGTACTTGCCCGCCGGCCTCGAGGCGAACGCCCGGCGGCAGGCCTGGATGGCACCGTCGGTCTGCAGCGCGGGATCGGTTAGCACGACCTCGGCCCCGTAGGCGGCAAGGATGCGCTTGCGCTCCGGAGAGGCGTTGGCGGGCAGGTATAGCCGCACGCCATAGCCCAGCGCGGCACCGATCATCGCGTATGCAATGCCAGTATTCCCGCTGGTGGCGTCAATGATCGTCTGGCCCGGCCGGAGGCTTCCCTCCCGCTCCGCCTGGCGGATCATGTTGAGGGCGGGCCGGTCCTTGACGGAGCCCCCCGGATTGAGGAACTCTGCCTTGGCGTACACCTGAGAGCCGGGCAGGCCCTGCGCCACCCGGCCTAGGCGGACGAGCGGCGTGTCCCCGATCAGGTCGAGCACTGCGCTGCCCACGGCGGCGGGTGCGGCAGTCACGCGGCTTCCGGGCATGGCTCTTCCGAGCAGTGCCGGCCGCCGACGGCGTCCGGTCGCTGCGAGACCTCCTCATCATTCTATGGAAGTCCGCCTATTGGGACTCCACCGTGGTAGAGTTCAGAGGCTCGCATCAGGCGGGGACACAGCGGTCAGGAGGGGTGATTGATGGCACGTGATTTCTCGAGGCGCGACGCGATCCGGTGGGCAGGAGGAGCCGCGATGGCAACCACCTTCCTGCCGTTCAGCGGCAAGTTCGCCGCGTGGGCGCATCCCTCCGAGAAGCCGCTGGCTACCCGCCTGCTAGGAAGGACCGGCCGGGAGGTGACTACGTTCGGACTGGCCGGCGGGAACAAGATCCAGTGGGACCTTCCCGGCGATGAGGCGGTCCAAATCGTGGTCAAGGCCGTGCGTGCGGGCATGACCTATATCGAAACCGCCAACAACTACTTCCTGAGCCAGGAAAAAATGGGCAAGGCTTTCGAGATCCTGAACCTCAAGCCCGGCCTGCCGGGCTACGACCACAGCCTCCGGGCCCGGCTGTTCATCGCTACCAAGACAGCCCTACGCCAGAGTATCGTCCGGGACGGTTCCACGCCGATGGGGCGCTCGTCGGGTGGCGGGACGCTGGTCCTAGCGGACATAGAGCGGTCACTGACCCAGTTCTTCGGCGACGGCAAGGGGCAAATCCCCGAGGGCGCGTACCTTGACCTGATGCAGGTGCACCACATCGGCAGCAAGGAGGAGGTCGACGCCGTCTTCGAGGGCTTCGAGAACCCTGAAGACAAGTCGCTGCCGCGGGTAGGTGCCCTAGCCTGCCTGCTCGATTACAGGGACGGCACAAACCGCACCGGCCTCAATCCCCAGCACCGCAAGTGGATCCGCCACCTAGGGATCACCGGGCACGAGAGCCCAGCGGCCCATATGTACGCCATCCAGCGCGACACCACGAACGTCCTCGACACGCTTCTGGTGGCCGTGAATCCCAACGATCCCCGCTATTTCTGCCACCAGACCAATTCGATCCCTGTGGCACACGCCAAGGGCATGGGTGTGATCGGAATGAAGGTCTTTGCAGACGGGGTAATGTACGGCCTCAAGCAGGAGTACGCGCACCGGCCGGGCCAGAGCGTGCCAACGGTGGGCCAGCCGGACAAGCTGCCGTATGAAGACTTCATCCGCTACTCGCTGAACCCGCCTGGGATGTCGACGATCATCACAGGGATCGGATTGACCGACAAGGACGACGACCCCGAACGCGACCAATTGGTGGCAAACCTTGCCGCCGCGCAAACGGCCAAGCCCCTAAGCGATCGGGAGAAGAAGGACATCGAGCAAACCGTAGCCGAGCTGCACGGGACGCGGACCAACTTCTTCCAGCGGCCTTCATCCGGCTTCCAGCCTCCCCAAGGGTTCGCCGCACAGCGGAAAGAGAGCGGCGCGGTCCGCCTGGAGTGGCACTCGGCATACGCTACGGGCGACCCGATCGTGCGGTACGAGGTCTACCGCCGGCACGAACGGATCGCGACGATCCCATTCCGGCCGCAGACCACCTTGGCGCCGTTCTCTTACGAGGATACGGCCGCCCCAAGAGGCCACACGGGCGGTCTCTACTACCTCGTCCGGGCTGTCGACGCCGCGGGCCGTCACGCTGACACCCTAACCGCCAAGGCGTGAGCGGGGACCACTCCTCGCGATTCGGCTCCTTGCGATGCCGGAGTAGTGCCTGCGAGGATTTCCGGACACGCAATTCGTCGCCTTCTAGCTGCCCGGGGTCCCGTTCCGGGAGAGGACGCGGCGCCCGCCGTATGAACTGTGACTCCTATAATTCAGAAAAGCGGCGTCGGTCTGCATCCTAGTGCCGGTGATGTCGAGGCTGTCGCTAATTTATTGCGTTCTGGAGGGACTTGGTGACCCCGTTCCTGGCCAACGAGCGATGCATGCAACGGGCTTCTGGCCCGGCTGAGCCCCGCGCTCACCTTGACCCTTCCGACGCCAACGCAAGTTCTGAGCGAGGACGAAATACCCGTCGAGCACAGTTAGGCGCAGGACGACCGGCAGCGCTTCACCCAGCGCAATTGACCTGCATCGAGGGGCGGTTCGTCAGCGGCTCCGATTGGTCTGGGGCAAGACATCCGCTCCTGATGGGAACGGCTGGTCTCGCACATCTCGAACAGATCTGGCGTCGTTCTCGCTCTACGCGCAAGCCGTCGCTGGAACGAAGCTGGATGGTAGAGAGCGTTAGGCACCCCTCATGCGGCAAGTCCCGGGTTTACGGAACTAAGGAGTCCGTGGAGGACTACACTAGTTCGCAACTGGGTCGCTGCCAGACCAAATACCCACCCCCTCCGACCGAGGCCACCGTCGGCATTTGCTGTCCAGTGGTGGATTCGTCAAGGGCCACTCCAGAGCACCAGCACCTAGGCATCGTCTGAGCGGCACACATGGAAACGCGTACAGAATCGTCGGGCCTTGCCAGCGTCCGCAATCACGCCTCCGGCCACAGCCCGATTACCTATCGGTTTTCCAACGTCGGCCCGGTGAGAGAAGCCTCACTAAACCTCGGACAGCTGACAGTCATCGCTGGTAGAAACAACACAGGAAAGACGTATGTCGTGTATTCCCTATACGGCTTTCTGAAACAGTGGAAGGATCTCTTCAGTGGCGATCAGTTCCTTGCCGCAGTCCCTGACGCAAAGAGTGATTGCGAGGCCATTCATGATGGCATTTGCCGTACTGGTCGCGCCACCGTTCCAACGTCAACCTCAACGATTCTCAAGAGGCGCCAAATCGTCGCCGACAAGATTGGTGAGCATTCCTCTGTCCTGTTGCGAAGAGTGTTCAATCCGAAGCGGCGCCGATTTGGCAATGCGCGCCTTCGAATAGAGCTTGATGATGCATCTGCCAACGTCAGTCCGCGACCTCTTGAGATAAATTTCTTCCAAGGGAAGATCCGAGTGGACTTTGATGGCGAGGCTGTTGTCGTCTCCATGAATGGGTTCGACCATCCAGTGGATCCCCCAGATCTGACGAACTTCGCCGGGCTATATTGCTACTTCATAATGCAGGATCTCTTTCCCCGACCGTTCGTACTGACTGCGGAACGATTTGGCATATCTCTGTTCTTCAGAGAGCTTGACTTCACCAAGAACCAGATCGTGAATCTTCTTCAGGAGTACGCTAGTGAAGGTCGTCAAAAGCAGTCGCGACCGTTCTTGATTGTGGATCGGTCGACGAGCCGCTACGCGATGCCGATCAAAGACAATATTGACTTCACGCGCGACATTCCTGATTTACCACGCGAGACTTCGCCACTTGGAGAGCAGAAACTCTTCGACAATATCAAGGAAATGATGTCTGGCTACTACAGCAACGCTACAGACGAGATCAGGTTTATTTCCAAAGCAAGAAAAAAGGGTCATTTCAACATCCCACTCCACCTTGCTTCTTCTTCCGCTCGTGGACTAGTCGATCTGTACTTCTTCCTACGCTACTCTGGAGATCAGGGCCAACTCCTAATCATTGACGAGCCCGAAAGCCATCTCGACACAGCAAATCAAGTGCAGTTTGCACGCCTATTGGCACGCTTTGTCACGGCGGGGTTGCGCGTGGTTATTACAACGCATAGTGACTACATTCTAAAGGAACTCAACAATCTCATCATGTTGAGTCGGGGTTTTCCGGGCAAATCGACCGTGATGAAACGTCTGAAATACCGCCCTGAAGACGAGCTGAGAGCAGAGTCAGTCAGGGCATATGTCGCGGAGAACGGCGGTCTGACTGAGTGCAACATCGGCCCTTTTGGTATCAATATGCCGGTCTTTGATGCGACGATTGATGAAATCAATAAAGCTACGATTGAATTGGCATCAAGAGCGACGACAAATGTTGCATGATTAGCAACAGACCATTAGTAGATCGAGTTCGAAGTGTGTTGAAATCGAAGGTTATAGTGCCGATCAAGAATCAGGAATTCTTGCTTCGAGAGCCGAGAGTAATGACTGTCCGGGTGGTCGCTGTTCGGAATAATGTGATCGTAATCAACCTAGATAGACTTGGAAGTCTTAGCGGAATCAAGGATCAGCATCAGTCTAGGTGTGACTATCTGGTCTTGAGTCAGTCAAGCAGTTCCGTTGTTGCCGTATTTGTGGAACTCAAGAAGACTCTCAGCGGAAAAGAGAAGGGACTTGAGCAACTCCGTAGGGCATCGCCGTATCTCTCGTTCCTGACGGAATTAACCCGTGTTATCGGCCTCATCAAGCAACCAGCTCCCAGTGTTTCAGTTCAATTCGTTCTGATTGGTAGTCGGATCGCTCCACTGCTGGACAAGCTTCGGCTAGGGGATCCTCAGGCCTTGCCGGACGAGACTCATCGGGGGATAACGGTGAGAAGACTAGTCGGAAAGACGTTCGCATTCAGCAAGTTGGTGGAATTGTCCTAACGACCGGCCGATCTGTCCACGTATCTTTCGCGCGAGGAAACTGGGAATTCGAGTGTTGCTTGAGAAGAGATTAGGAGCTGCCCAGCTTGAAATCGGGCGACGCTAGGGAGCCGAGCTTCGAGCCTAGCACGAAGGCACGTCTATAATTGCGATTCTCGACGCGCACTATCCGGCGTTACGATCCTGGGAGTGCTTCGCTGATGACCTAATTAGGCGCGCTGGCCAGCTGCCGCACCTTGTTCGCCGGAGAACGAGAAGGCTTCTTTGCCGTCCCCATCTCCGGAGCCCTGCACGTCGTCTGCTTCTTGGACGGCAACGCCTATGGTGTGGCAGTGGTCGACTACCACGGCAGCTAGGAGCGCGATGGACATGGACTTGGTTGTCGTCGACCGTGCCGTCCCCGCGGAGCCGCTAGAGCAACTCGTGGAGAGCACTCGCCGCGATGCTTCTTGGCGGTGGGGTCTTCGTCATAGTAGGGAATCGTGTGATAGTCGAGATCGAAGTAGGCGCCCTAGGGCAGACCCAAGGTCCAACCGGCCCGCAACCAACAATCAAGGCGACAAAACTACGTCCCAGCAACGATCCGGTCAATTGTCTGCACGGCCATCGGATGGTACGCGGGACGCGCCTTGCGGTAATTGGCTTTCGCGCGGACCGTTCCATCCTCCGTCTTGACCAGCTGCTCGTAGAGCGAGCGCAGGAACTTCCGGCGGCCAACGGTGGTCAGAAAGCCCTCCACTGCGCCGTTAGCCGCCGCGTACTCGTTGACGGCGTACAGGACGAGCCACTCGCAAAAGATCTCGGCGTTTCCTGCGCTGGTTAGGCCGAACACGTCGTCGAGCTCCACCAGCCGATCCGCGCCCAGATCCACCGGAAGTGCGCGCAGGAAGCGCAACCAGTGCTGTGTCGTCCAATTGGATGTGTCGATCTCCCGGACCGCCATCGCCGGTCCACCCACTGGCCGGCCACCTTGGCGACTGCCTCAAGGGCGTCCGACACCGGCTCATGCCGATCCGCGGGCAGGCCGAGGCGCTCCAGCCATTCCTTCAGGGACGTTTCGCCCGCAACATCCGGGCGGCTGGCCAAGAGGTTGCGCTCCAAGTACTCCGCGAACTGGGTGGTGGTGACGCTACGGAATGCGAACTCCTCAAAGTACGCTCGCAGGAATGGGTCGAACACATCGCGACCAACCGTGTCCTGGATGGTCTGGAGAAACATCGCGCCCTTGATGTAGGGGACGCCCGTGAAGCCATCGTCGGGGTCCCGACCGGCAAGGTCCACATGTAGGATCTGGTCGCGCTCCGCCAGTTCGTCCATCTAGTCATTGAGCCCTGCCACCTCAAGGGACGATTCCATGGCTGCCCGCTCCGGCCCATACACAGCCTCTTGGATGCGCTCCGCGATGTACATGGTGAAACCCTCGTTGAGCCAGAACCCGCCATGTCGCATTGGTAGCGAGATTCCCGGACCACGAGTGCGCCAACTCGTGAGCGATCAGGCTGACTAGGCTCTTGTCCCCCGCGATCACAGTTGGCGAGACAAACGTGAGGCGGGGATTCTCCATCCCCCCGAACGGGAAGGCCGGGGGCAGCACAAGAATGTCGTAGCGACCCCAGCGGTGGGGTCCGTAGAGTTCCTTGCGCATCATCGCTTCGGTGTCCTCAGACTCTTTGGCCGCGGCCCGCACGGCGCTGGGCTCCGCGTACACTCCCGCCCGGTCTCCCGTAGGCCCAAACGCAATGTCCCCTGCCGCCAATGCGATCAGGTATGAGGGAACCGCCAATGGCATCCGAAACCGGTGGGTTCCGGACGACGCGTCCACCGAGGTCGTCTCAGCGCTCATGACCGCTCTGAGCCCCGGGGGCACGCGGACGCGCGCGCCGGTAGGTCACTCGCACGACCGGGTTTTCCTAGAGCGGAATCCAGCTGCGGGCGTGGATCGCCTACCACTGCGTGTACAGGAAAGGCTGCTCGCGGCCGGCAGTGTGGCGCGGCTCGAGCCATTGTAGGCCGCTGGCGCTGGGAGACGTCGAGTAGTGGATCCGAACCGTGTCGACAGTGCCTCGGCGGATTCTCAGGGGTGACCCGAGGATGGGATTGGAGTCGCCAAGCGAGAATTCCGCCGGTCCGGACCCGTCGCCATTGTCAACCTCAACCCTCCCAATCGAGAGACCCCGAGCATCGAGAACCAATTCGGGCCCTTCGCCAGCGACCGTCAGCGTGCAGGTCCCGCTCAGGCTGCGCCGGCCGAAGTCCGGCGTCAGGTCCAGCTCAACATGCGTAACGCGGGCCTTGGAGCGGTTGGCCCAGGAATGAAGATTCCGCGATGCGTCTTCGGCGACGAGAGGAATGGAAGTACAGCTGGCCATGAGTAAGGTCGAACGCAGACAACGCGGAGAGGCATGTCCACTCCTCACTCCCCGGTCATGAACTCGTCAAGGCTGAGCATCGCTCGGCCCACTTCCCGCCACGCGGCCCGCTCCGCTACAAGAGGCCACTCGGGCGGTCTCTGCTACCTCGTGCGGGCTGTCGACGCCGCGGGCCGTTACGCTGACACCCTAACCGCTAAGGCGTGAGCGGGGACGACTCTTGGCGGTTCGGCTCCTTGCAGTGCCGGAGTAGTGCCTTCGCGCATGGCCGAACACGCAGTGCGTCACCTTCCGGTTGTCCGCCGTTTGGTAGTCGGACTACTCCACTGCTGGAAGGCTCCCGGCTAGGCGATCCGCATGCCTTGCCGGACGAGACCCATCGTGGCGGAGCGGCGAGGAGACTTGTCGGAGAATAGCTCCGATTCAGGAAGCCGGTGGAGGCGTCCTGACGACTGGCCGATCTGTCCACTACCTCTGGCACAGTGCAACAGGAGACTTCACCGTGGGGTGCGAACAGGCCATTAGCGGCCTAGCGCGACATCGGGCGACGCTGAGAGCCCTGTTTCGGGCATAGCACGGCGGCCAGCCTTTAGCCGCGATTCCTGGCACGAACTAGCCGGTGGGAATTCCGGAGCCATTGGCAGATGACCGAGCGAGAGCCGATGGGCAGCCGACTCTCTTGGGTCGCAAGTTGGGCGGTCTTTCCGACCATAGCGGCGCATCGGCCGACCGACTCCATGCCCCACACCTGCTGCCTGACAGCCACGTCAAGTTCTAATCTCGTGCACCGAATCCTAACGCGGTAGTTGCGAGGCTCACGCAAGAGGAGTATACTCACGCCGTGGCATTTGAATTCCACAGGTTGCAAGGAAGGATGCACTTATGAACAATTCTCTTAGACGTTGGGTAGTTGCGAATAGCGTGCTTTTTGCGGGTCTGGGCTCGCTGGCCGGCCAAGTCGACACCGGGGTCTTGACAGGCTATGTGTATGACGACTCGG
Organism: Bryobacterales bacterium; assembly: GCA_028819235.1. GTDB lineage: Bacteria > Acidobacteriota > Terriglobia > Bryobacterales > UBA6623 > VXMF01. Next base: position 28,479 of record JAPPMC010000269.1, on the reverse strand, counting down.
GAGCCGTAATCCCTGGCACGAGGGTGGTGGTCCGCAACACCGGTACTAACTATGAGGTACGCCTCGAAACGAACGCCGCCGGCCTATACGTAAGTCCTCCTCTGCCCCCCGGCGCGTATCGGCTGACCGTGCAGCAGGAAGGCTTCGCCACGGTTGCGAAGGAGGTGCCCCTGCATCTATCGGAGAGACTTGCGGTCGATTTCACACTCCAGGTCGGCGCGGTTGCCGAGACTGTCACTGTCGAAGCTGTCGGCGAAGTCCTCCAAACGGAGAACACCACCCTGAGCACGCTTCGCACCGAGCGGGAAGTGAAGGAACTTCCTGTCAACAGCCGCAACTTCGCCGAGTTGCTTCGGTTTAGCGCGGGAGTGGTCCCAGGGCAGTCGCAGGCCGGCGGATTGGCACTCTCGCAGTCTCGCGGCAACACAACAAGCAGCGTGAATGGAAACGACTTTGGAGACAACAACTTCTCGATTGATGGCATTCAGAACAACAGCAACCACCAAGGCCAGGGAATCATGAACTTCATCGAAGTCGAGGCCATCGACCACTACCGAGTCGAAACGTCAGTTCCTGATGCCCGCTTCGGTCGCTCAGGTGCCACGATCAACGTTGGGTACAAGTCAGGGACCAACGAATTCCATGGCGTCCTCTTCCACTTCCTGCGTAACGACAAGCTTGATGCCCGAAATTACTTCGCCCGTGGCGACAAGGCTCCTCTCAAGCGCAACTTCTATGGCGGCACCTTCGGCGGGCCGGTCGGCGGCAAGGAGGCCAAGACGTTCTTCTTCCTCTCGTACGAAGGGCAGCGGAGCCGGCAAGGCATCACCCACTTGTCAACAGTGCCGACCCCTAGTATGAAGGGTGGCGACTTCGGCGAACTCCTTTCCAACAGGACGCCGGTTACGATCTTTGATCCCCTGACGCACCGGGCCAATCCGGAAGGAGGAGCCGCTATCCGTGACCCCTTCGTGGGCAATGTGATACCTGTCAGCCGTTTCAGCCCGCAAGGGAAAGGGGTGATCGATCTCTACCCGGATCCCAACGCCAGTGGGCTGGCGGCCAACTTCTCCACCACCTCGTCACAACCCACCAACGGTGATCAGGGAACTGCCAAGGTGGACCACGACTTCCAAGACGGGTCCCGAATGTTCTTCCGTTTCACCAAGGCACACTGGGAATTCGTTGACTCCAGCCGACAGACTCTCACATCAGAAGCCACCCCATTCATTGGAATCGCTGTGCCGTTTTGGCAAGCGGTCATCAGTCACACCAAGGTACTCTCGTCTCGGACGATCAATCAGGCCCGAGTTGGCTACTCCCGGCAACCCCTAGTCAGCAGCAGCCTGAACGGCGGACGCAACCTTGCCGAAGAACTCGGGATACCGAACGTGAATGTTGACCAGTTCTCAACCGGCCTTTCGCAAATGGACGTGACCGGGATGGCCCGGTTAGGAGATTTTCAGTTCAGGCCAGCTGTGATTGTGTCGAACAACTTCCAGATAAGCGATAACTTGGACACCAATCGGGGGAACCACTCGATCAAGCTCGGCTTCGAGGCCGTCCGGAGGCAAACGAATGTCTTTCAGGCCCAAAGGCCACGTGGCCGCTTCCAATTCGCCCCAACATTCACCAACAATCCGGCTCAAAGGCGCAATACGGGTACGGGTCCGTCCGAGCTCTTGCTCGGTGTGCCACGCCGCATCGACCTGAACGGTATCGTGGGGACCCGAGGTTTGCGACGGACGGACTGGGGAATGTACGTTCAGGATGACTGGAAGGTCACGTCGAGATTCACACTCAATCTCGGCCTACGCTACGAAATTGCTGACGACTACCCGCAATCGGAAGTCCACGGACGCATGCTGCAATTCGACGTCGCCACCGGCAGCCCGGCTCCTATCGAGAGCGGAAGTGGCGTCGCGACGGACGTAAACAACTTTGCACCACGTATCGGCCTGGCATTCCGAGCGACCAATTCAACGGTCATCCGATCTGCTTACGGGGTATACTACTCCCTGATTCCTATCGCACTCGGAGGGACTCTGGCTTCAAATCCTCCGTTCTTCGTCAACACGGCGGTTGTGAACAACCAAAATCGTTTTGGGGCGGCACGCACTTTGGCCGACGGACCGCTGAGGACCAGCGATCCAAATGCCGCAAACCAAAGCAGAAGAGGGATTGCCGACGATTTCACGGTTCCCTACATCCAGCAGTGGAACCTCTCGGTTCAGCAGCAACTTCCACGGCGCCAGCAACTGACGGTTTCGTATGTTGGTTCAAAAGGGACGGGATTAAGGCAGGCAGTAGACCTCAACCAGCCTGTGCCGGGTGAGGGACCTGTGTCCAGCCGCCGACGCTGGCCGCAACACGCGAATGTCCAGATGTACCAAAGCCGAGCGCACTACAGCTACCATTCGTTGCAGTCCACGCTCGTCCGGAGATTCTCCGGCGGACACTACCAAATCGCGTACACGTACAGCCACTGCATCGATGATCGGTCCATCGGCGGAATTCCGATATCCAACTTATCGTTGGCGAAGGGCAACTGCGGTTTCGATATCCGCCACAACGTACGTGCGACATGGGGCTGGGAATTGCCGTTCGGTCGCGGAAAGACCGTGGGGACAAACGTCAATCCGGCCATTAGCCACGTGATTGGGGGCTGGCAGGTCAACGGTGGCGTGAGTCTTTACGGCGGGATTCCGTTCTCAGTGGTTTCGGGAAGCAACACACTGAACAACGGGGTCGGGGGCGTGCGCCCGGATCGGCTGAGGGACGGCAACTTGCCACCTGGCCAGCGACAAGTGACGCAGTGGTTCGACACCGAGGCGTTCGCGAACCCCGGATTCCGGTTGTACGGGACAGCTGGGAGGAATATCCTCGTCGGGCCGGGAACGAAGCAAATCGACCTGTCGCTGTTCAAGAACTTCCAAATGACCGAGAGAGTTCGGCTCCAATTCCGGACGGAGTTCTTCAACGCCTTCAACACTCCTCAATTCAATAACCCTAGAGGAGCAGGTCTCCGGGTAGGGGCGGCTGCGATGGGGAGAATCACTCGAGCTGGCAGCGAGCCGACACTCCAGCGTACGCAGCGTCAAGTACAGATGGCGCTGAAGCTGTTCTTCTGAGCAGCGGGGCGGTCCAGCGAAGCGGGAGGATCTTCAACTCGCCTTTGGTTCAACTGGTCAGCGACGCTGTAGCCGGAATGTAGTCCGGTCCAAGGCGGACCTAGGTTCATCCGACCGAGCGGTCAGCCCGGCACGGCCAATCTGGCGTGCCATTTCTGTTTCTTCGCCGACGTCAGCCGTCACTCGGCGTTTGGCTCTCGAGAATCAGCGGAGGCTGTCCGCGGAGCACACCGACAAGATCGGTCGGATCTTGGACGCCATCGAGGCAGCGTCGTCCCCCGAGGACCTCCGAAGGGGCGGCCATCGCGTCCACCACCTCGCTGGAGATCGAAAGGGCTTCCCCTTCCCCCTTCCGGGCACGCTGCGCGTCGTCGTTTCGTCGTTCGCTTCCTCGACGGGAACACCTATGATGTGGAAGTGGTCGACTACCACCGCAGCTAGGAATGCCATGGACATGGACTTAGATGTCATGGGCGGTGCCGTCCCCGCCGAGCAGCTGGAGCAACTGGCGGAGAGTATTCGACGCAATCCTCCGCATCCCGGCGTCCACGTGGCCGGCATCTGCGAGCGGCTTGCCGTCACTGTGGATCAAGCTGCCCGGAAGTTCGGTACCGGCCCAGCGAGCCTCTCGCGCGTGATTCAAGGCCGTGCACCGGTCTCTCCCGATCTGGCCGTGCGGATGGAAGCTGCGGACTGGCCCAGTGCAGAATTCTGGATGCGCCTGCAATCCCGTTACGACCTCGCGCAAGCCCGGCAGCGCATGGCGGCTTGAGGCTGGAGAGGTCGCGCCTATCGCTTGCGACGACCACTAGACCTAGGAGCGTGCACGACGTCTTTCACCCTAGCCAAGCTTCCCAACAGGGGATCTCGATCGTGCGCGAATTGGTTCCGAAGTAGTACAGCCCGTCGTCGGAGCCATCGCGGGCAAGCATGGCACGGATGCCGCTCTAGCGACGGGAGCGTATTGAGAACCAGCGCTAGTCGGCGTGGTAGGAAATGGTGTTGAATTCGAGATCGAAAGGAAAGGCCCCGAGGTAGGCACCAGACCCAACCGGCCAGCGATCAACCATCAAGGCGACAAGGCTGCGTCCCACCCTACGATCCGGTCGATTGTCTGGGCCGCCATGGGATGGTATCCCGGACGGGCCTTGCGGTAGATGGCCTTCGCGCGCTCCGTTCCATCCTCTGTCTTGACCAGCTGCTCGTAGAGAGGACGCAGGAACTTCCGGCGCCCGACCGTGGTCAGGAAGGCTTCCACTGCGCCGTTAGCCGCCGCGTACTCGTTGACGGTGGACAGGACGAGCCACTCGCACAAGATCTCGGCATTCCCTGCGCCGGTTAGGCCGAACACGTCGTCAAGCTCCACCAGCCGATCCGCCCCCAGCTCCACCGGAAGTGCGCGCAGGAAGCGCAACCAGTGCTGTGTCGTCCAGTTGGTTGTGTCGATCTCCCGGGCCGCCATGGCCCCGTCCACCCACTGGCCGGCCACCTTGGCGACTGCCTCGAGAGCGTCCGACACGGGCTCATGCCGATCCTCGGGCAGGCCCGGGCGCTCCAGCCATTCCGTCAAGGACACTTCGCCCGCAACATCGGGGCGGCTGGCCAAGAGGTTGCGCTCCAAGTACTCCGCGAACTGGGCGGTGGTGACGCTACGGAATGCGAACTCCTCAAAGTACGCTCGCAGGAATGGGTCGAACACATCGCGACCAACCGTGTCCTGGATGGTCTGGAGAAACATCGCGCCCTTGATGTAGGGGACGCCCGTGAAGCCATCGTCGGGGTCCCGACCGGCAAGGTCCACATGCAGGATCTGGTCGCGCTCCGCCAGTTCGTCCATCTCGTCTTTGAGCGCTGCCACCTCAAGGGACGATTCCATGGCTGCCCGCTCTGGCCCATACACAGCCTCTTGGATGCGCTCCTCGATGTATACGGTGAAACCCTCGTTGAGCCAAAAGTCCCGCCACGTCGCGTTGGTGGCGAGGTTCCCGGACCAGGAGTGCGCCAGCTCGTGAGCGATCAGGCTCACGAGGCTCTTGTCCCCCGCGATCACAGTTGGCGATACGAACGTGAGGCGAGGATTCTCCATCCCGCCGAACGGGAAGGCCGGAGGCAGCACAAGAATGTCGTAGCGACCCCAGCGGTAGGGCCCGTAGAGTTCCTCCACCCTGCGCATCATCGCTTCGGTGTCCTCAAACTCCCGGGCTGCGGCTCGGACCACGCTGGGCTCCGCGTACACTCCCGTCCGGTCTCCCGTAGGTGCGAACGCGATGTCCCCTACCGCCAATGCGATCAGGTATGAGGGAATCGCCAATGGCATCCGAAACCGATACGTTCCGGACGGCGCGTCCGCCGAGGCGGTTTCAGCACTCATAACCGCCGTGAGCCCCGGGGGCACCCGAACAAGCGCGCCGTAGGTCACTCGCACGGCCGGAGTGTCCTGGACCGGAATCCAGCTGCGTGCGTGGATCGCCTGCGACTGCGTGTACAGGAAGGGATGCTTGCGACCGGCGGTCTGGCGTGGCTCGAGCCATTGCAGTCCGCTGGCCCCGGGTGACGTCGAGTAGTGGATCCGAACCGTACCGGCAGTGCCACGCCGGATTCTCAGGGGTGACCCCAAGATGGGATCGGGGTCGCCAAGCAAGAACTCCGCCGGTCCGAACCCGTCGCCATCTTCAACCTCAACCCCCGCGATCGAGAGATCCCGCGTGTCGAGAACTAGTTCGGGCCCATCGCCAGCGACCGTCAGTGTGCACGTCCCGCTCAGGCTGCGCCGGTCGAAGTCCGGGGTGAGGTCCAGCTCAACATGCGTAACGCGGACCTGCGAGGGGTTTGCCCAGGAGTGGAGATCCCGCGATGCGTCTTCGGCGGCGGGAGGAATGGAAGTACAGCTGGCCATGAGGAAGGTCGAAACGCAGACAACACGGAGAGGCATGCCCACCGCTCACTCTCGGGTTATGAACTCGTCAAGGCTGAGCATTGCTCGGCCCAGTTCCCGCCACGCGGCACGCTCAGATCCAGGCCCGTACGCCGCGTACCGTTCTGTCTGCGCCGAGTGGTACAGCCGCGCCCTCTCGGTCTCTTCGAGGTCCGGACTGCGGGCCAAGCACCAGCGGGCCAAGAGCTCGAACCGGGACTCGAACCCGTCGGCCGCGCTCAGGAGGATTCGGTGGGCCAAAGCGTCGGCCGCTTCCTGGAATACCGGGTCGTTAAGAAGATTGAGGGCCTGCAGGGGCGTGTTTGAGCGTTCCCGCCGGGAGACGCTCGTGAGGGTGTCGGGAGCGTCGAAGTTGACGAGCATCGGATAGGGAGAGGTGCGACGAAGGAAGACGTACAGCCCACGCCGGTAGCGGTCTGGCCCAAGGTCCTCGGGCCAGTCCTTCTTGGAGTAGCTCAGCTCGGAGACGCCCGACGGCTGCGGCGGGTAAACGCTCTTGCCCCCAACACGGGGGTTCAGCAAGCCGCTGGCGAATAGGGCGCTGTCGCGAACAAGCTCCGCAGGCAGCCGCAGCCGATTCTGGCGTGCGAGCAGCGCGTTGCCCGGGTCCTTGGCCTTTGCGTCGGGGCGGTCGTGCGAGGCCTGGCGATAGGTCGCCGAATTGACGATGAGGCGGACCATGGCCTTACGGCTCCACCCTTGGCGCACGAACTCGCTTGCCAGCCAATCCAACAGCTCTGGATGGGACGGCCGTTCCCCCTGAAGTCCAAAGTTCTCAGGCGTCGCGACAAGGCCAGTGCCGAACAGCTCCTGCCATATGCGGTTGACCTCGACACGGGCGGTGAGCGGATTCTCCTCCGAGGCCAGCCAACGCGCCAAGCGGAGTCTGGGCGGATCATCCGCCGCCGGCATGTCCGGCAGCACTGAGGGCACATTCGGCGCGACCTCGCTGCCCAGAGCTCGGTAGTCGCCCCGCAGCGCCAGCCTCACAGGGATGGGCTCCAGCCGCTCGACCATGGTGTACGCCCGAGACACCTCGAAGAGGTCCTTCTGCAAGGCCGCGATCTCTTCACGGGCCTCCTTGAGTCGCTTGGTGGCGGCCTCATCCTTGGCAAAGTCGGGCCCGCTCCTGTTCAGGAACCACGCTGCGATCTTGTCCCTCTCCAATTGGGTCAGCTCTTCCGGCGGAGCCCGCAAGAACCAGTCGGCGCGGTCGTTGGCAGCCCGCCACTCCGTGACGGAGTGGTCCCAGTCCGTACGGACGCCGGGATTGTCCATCGCCTCAAGCATCGCGGTGTGCCACTGGGCCTGCATGGCATCGAGACCGTGTTTGGACCGGGCTGCGGCAACGGCCTTGCGGTAGGGAGGAACCGAGCGCAGATAGGGGCCAAGCTCTCCGGGCAGCGGGGCCTCGATATCGCGCTCGACAGCGTTGTGGAAGAAACCGAAGAGCGCGTAGAATTCGCGCTGGCTAACGGGGTCGTACTTATGGTCGTGGCACTGTGCGCAGCCGACGGTCAGCCCGAGCCACGTGTTGGCCACGGTGTTGACCCGGTCCACGGTTTCCTCGAATCGCTTCTGCGCATTCTTTGTGCCAGCCTCGCGGTTCTTTATCCCATTGCGCAGGAACCCAGTGGCTACGCGCTGCTCGTCGGTTGCGCCCGGCAGCAGATCTCCTGCGACCTGCTCCACCGAGAACTGATCGAAGGGCATGTCGGCGTTGATCGCCTCAATCACCCACTGGCGCCAGCGCCAAGCATGCGGGCGCAACGGATCCCTCTCGTAACCCTCGCTGTCGGCGTATCGCGCAAGGTCCAGCCAAGGCAGGGCCCAGCGCTCCCCGAAGTGAGGGGAGCGCAGGAGACCCTCTACCATTTCGCGGTAGCGATCCTCAAGCATGGTTCGACCCAAGGCCTCTAGCTCGCGCTCGCCGGGAGGCAAACCGATCAGGTCGAGGTGCAGCCTTCGAACCAGCGTGAACGGGTCCGCCTCCGAAGAGGGCTCAAGCCCTACGGACTCCAGCTTTGCGAGCACGAAGCGGTCCACTGCGTTGCGCACCCAATCAGCGTTCCGCACTTCCGGCAGGGATGGCCTCCGAACCGGCTGGAAAGCCCAGTGGACTTGGTCTGACCGCCCGGGCAAGGCTGATGTGGCAGGCGGGCTGGAGGACTCCGGCCAGACCGCGCCCTCGGCGATCCATGCCCGCAGGACAGCGATCTGCTGCGGTGCGAGCGGTTCGCCGCCAGGAGGCATGCGGAACCCATCCTCATTGCTGGAGACGCGCTGGAAGAGCTTGCTGCCGAGAGGATCGCCCGAAACAATGACAGGTCCGGAAACGCCTCCCCGTAGGGCGGCCCCCCGGTCGTCAAGGCGCAGTTCCGACATCTGCTGCTGCGAGCCGTGGCACAGGTAGCAGTTGCGGTGCAGGATCGGCTCCACGTCCCGACCGAAGTCCACGGCTCCCAACACCAATGCGGACGGCAATAGTAAGAGGAGCGAGAACACGGCTGAGTTGCGGAGGCGCATCGGCTGATTCCTAAGCTGGCCGTGTCCCTGATCGGGAGCTGAGACCTCCGGCGCGGGCGCTACGCAACCTGAAGTCGTGGGAAACGCCCGCCCAAGGACCGACCCTGCGTCGATTATCGGACATCCGAGCGGTCTCCTGCACGAATTCCCCGGAGATCGATCATGCCTTCCGCGATTCCAACACTGCGAAGGTGGCCAGGGCCTCAGCCACGCGCTTGCCCTCGCAATGCACCTCACAGCGGCCAACGACCAGTCGGCGACCCGCTCGGACGATGTGCGACCGCCCATGCAGAACGCCCCCAGTGACTGGCCTCAAGTAGTTGATCTTGATCTCAACCGTCGTGCAGCGGCCGCCGACCGTCCGGGCGATGGCGAAGCTGATCGCCACGTCGGCGAGCGTCAGCGTCGCCCCACCGTGGGCCACGCCAGCGCCATTCATGTGGTGTTCGGCCAGCGGCATGCTCAGGGTCACGCCTCCGTCATCGTGGTACCGCTCGAACTCCATTCCCGTAAGTCGATTGAAAGGGGCCGACATGAAGGAACGCTGCAGCCGGGCGAGCGCCTCTCCCTGAAGGGGGGATCGCGACATAACGCTGACCATCATAGGAGTCGGGGTGCACCCCCACGCCGTCAACCGAGAACGGCGAACGTGGCGAGAGCCTCTGCGACCCGCTCGTTACCGTGGCACACTTCGGCACGCGCGACCACGAGCCGGCGGCCGGCGCGCAGGATTCGCGAACGGGCGGTGAGGATGCCAGGCGGGGCCGGGGACAGGTAGCAGACCTTCATCTCGGCCGTCGTGCAGGGCTTGCCCACCGCCCTCGAGATCCCGTGGCCGAGCGCGGAGTCCGCCAGTGTGAAGAGGACTCCTGAATGAACGGCCCCGGCCTCGTTGAGATGGCGGCGGGATGCGTGGAGCTGCATCGTGACGCCGTCGTCATGCACGGCGACGAACTCGATACCGATCCGCTGATGGAACGCTTCGCGACCAACGGCCACATCCCAGTGTCCCGCAGCCTGCCCCTAGCACGTATCGACCCCTTGGAGGCCCGCAGAGGCCGGTTCGCAGGTCGCCGTACAATCGGAGTCAGCCCTTGATGCGACCCCACAACTACGTCTTGGTCATCTTCGACAGCTGCAGGTATGACTCTTTCGTCGCTGCTGCGCCCAAGACGATCGCAAGGCTCGGAACATTCGAGCGCCGATGGTCCTATGCCTCGTGGACGGCGCCCTCGCACTACAACCTGCTGATGGGCCTGCTGCCCCACTCCAGTCCCCCGCACGTGTACGCGTCGGAGTACTACAAGAAGGACTTCTTCAAGTTCAACGAGCGGCTGGGCGTGAAGGATGTCGGCTTCAAGTCGCTCGTGCCCCAGCTCTACTTCCCGACGTTCCTCCAGCGGCGCTTCCGGTACAGAACGCACGCAATGGTGTCTCTCCCGGTGCTGAATCCGAAGACAATTCTCAACACGGGCTTCAACACGTTCCGCCTAATGCCCAAACACAACGACATGAGGGCTATGCTCCGCGAGATGCGCTTCCCTGAGGACCGACCGTCGTTCTATATCCTCAACGTCGGCGAGACGCACTACCCGTACGCGCTGCCCGACGAGCCACCAGAGAAGTGGCCGCGCGTAAGCGGCGTGCACGGCGTATTCCGGCACTTGGACGACCAAATTGTGGGCGGCAAGCTGACAGGGGAGAGCCAGGAGTTCTTCGACCAGGGCAAGCTCGACGCGCTGCGCGACAGGCAGGTCAAGGCCGTCCAGTACTTGGACACGGTGGTCGAGGAACTCTTCGACCTAGTCCCAGCGAACACGTACATCACGATCACTGCCGACCACGGCGAGCTGTTTGGCGAGGACGGATACTTCGGGCACGGCCCCATCCAGCACGACAAGGTCTTCGAAGTGCCGTTCGTCGAAGGCCTCCTGCGATAGAACTGCCGGACAGCCGATTCGGCCGGGCACGGCCGGCGACTCAGGTCTTTCGCCCCGGGGCTGTGCCCTGATGCCGCTGCGCCCTACTGTGCAGATGCTCGGTACGAAGGTAGACGCATGCCTAGGCGGGCCACCCAACGGCGCGTCGCGGCACCCGCACTGAGCTGCGGCCGACGCCGGGCCAAACCGCCTACAAGGGCAGGATCTCCTCCCGGTCAGGGTCGAATTTCAGCCGCCGCTTCTCCAAGTAGGCGATGTTGCCCAAGTGGGATGCCTGCGCGGATCGATGGCCGATCCAGACATCGCCCGTGGGCCGCTTGCGGCTCTTGACGCACTCCACGAAGTTGTCGACATGGTCCTGCGTCATGTTGCCGATGGCGGGCTGGGTCTCGCTGGGCTCTGCCTGCCTTGGCTCGTAGAACTCGTACCGCGCCCTCGTGATCCACAGCCGCCCCTCCGTGCCGACCACCTCGACTCCGGCACCTGTGAGCCCTGGGGCCAACGTGCCCTCGAATGTGGCCGTCCACTCCCCTGGGTAGTCCAGCAGGCAAGTTATGGTGTCTGGCGCAGTGCGCCCGTCCTTGTAGTGGTAGATCCCGCCCGATGCGACCGCTCCCACCGGGTTGTCCTGGTCCATGAAGAGGTGCACGGCGTCGATCCAATGCGTGAACAGATCGGTGATCTGGCCGCCTCCGTACTCTAGGTAGGCGCGGAAGTTGAAGTACTGTTTGGGGTCATAGTCTCGCCACTTGACGGGACCTAAGAAGCGGCCCCAGTCCAAGTTCGACGGCTGCTGCGCGTACTGCTCAGGGTAAGGCCGCAGGTGCGCACCGTTCCCGTGCCACCAAGTGCGCGCGAGGGTGACCTTGCCGATCTTGCCCGAGTCGAAGTACTTCTCCTTGGCCATCAGGTAGTGCTTCGCTGACCGCTGCTGCATGCCCACCTGACAGACCCTATCGTTCAAGCGCACGGCCTTAACGATCTCCGGCCCCTCTTCTATGCGAAGTGTCAAAGGCTTCTCGCAGTAGATGTCCTTGCCCGCGTTGGCGGCATCGATGCAGGCTTGCGCATGCCAGTGGTCGGGCGTCGCGATCAAGACCGCGTCCACGTCGTCTGCCGCAAGCAGGTCCTCGTGCCTCCGGTAGCCCTTGGCGGAGGGCGCGACTTGGGCGGCCTCATCGATTCGAGCGCTGAATACGTCGCACAGCGCGGTGGCGTTCACGCTGGGATTCGCGACGAAGTTGCGAAGCACGCCACGGCCACGGCCTCCGCAGCCAATTAGGCCAAGGTTGATCTTGTCGTTGGCCCCAAGGATGCGGGCATAGGAAGCGGCGGTGAATGCCGCCGCGGACTGAAAGAATGCGCGGCGCCGGATCAGGGTACCCATCGTGCAACGAGAATACCACCGAACGGACAGTCTCCAGCCAACCGAAGGCTGGCCAATCGCGTGGGCGACACGCCGCTCGGTTGGGACCGATTGGAGACTGTGTTGCGCACCTGGCGCGTGCGCATGAGCAAGTCCCGTGTGGAAAGGTCGTTCCGGACGGCAGGTCGGCCGTTGGAACGCGGATCTGCCGTGGGTGGAACGCCTTGTGGGCCCTTCTGGACCGAGTTCTATCGGTGCGTAACAACGGGTCGGCTGGACGGCTCACAGTTCTACTCTTGTGGTAACGATCGGCCAATTCCTGCCGAAGAGGTCTTCGAAGTGCTGACGATGGCTTCCCAGCCGCGAATCACCGGCTGAAGCAGCTCGTGCGCCTGCTACATCTTCTCGTGGCCCGGCAGAGGCCTGCGCGCCGAGGGATGATACCCGGCCAGACCAGCCATCCGCCGCACCCGCGAACGGGATTTGCCCGGTTGGTGAGCCGCTTGCCCGTTGCCGTTGCGTGGGCCTCCCCTTCCGGGTGCTCGGCCTGCAGCATCGCCTCCCAGGGCGCTGGCCGCGCAGCACATCAGGCACAGGCACGCGGCACACCGTGGCCATCGCGCTGGTGGGCTGCCGTGCCGACCTGCCACCATCCGCCACGCCAATCGACCATTCGTGATTCGCTCGCGGGGATCTCCGAGAATGGTCCGGAAGCGCCGGCCTGACAACAACCTCAGATGCCGTCAGCGAAGTGCCTGCCCACCGTTACGGCGGACGCAGTTTCCCTGCGGCTTTGGGGCGCCCGCGTGCCTGCAGCGCGGCACATCTTCCTTTGGAATCGCTGAGCACAGGCCAATTGGGGCCCACGCTGCAAACTCAGCGAGCGGGTGTACATACCACACGGTTCGGCCAACCACGAGGTGTTCGGAGAGAATGGCCTAGGCTCCGGTGCTGAGACGCTGCATCACTCGGAGACACAGAGAGTCCTACGATTAGCCCCCGAAGTTCGGATAGCTCCTGCCGTTTCCGGTCTGCGGCTGTCGTATTTCAGCGGGTCGCCCAAGAAAAGACGTGTTCGCAAATCAGCGTTGTGCCTGACGTTATACGTCACAGTATAATGGCAGTGCAATGAGATTCGCGCAATTGCCCTTCTGCAGGATAGGCAATGTCGAGGTGGTCCGAAGTGTGCAACGATTCGATAGGAACGGATGCTTGACCTAAAGCGGTAGCGCATGGGGACGACGCGAGTGAAGCTGGCCCGTGCCCTACTTAGGCCCCTGCGTCAGAGAGCTCCTGCCGGGTGTTGCGAGATTGATTCGAAGCGAATCTCGCAGTCGGGAGCATCCAGCATTTTGGGGAGCACAGGTCAGAACAAGAATGATCTGGCATCGTGTGTGTGAGTGCGCATTCGTCTGAGTCTTGCTTCGGAGGGAGGAATCTAGGGCATGGCCAAGGGATATACCAGAATTACCCACGAGGGTAGTCCAGCTCTGATAATACCGATCCGTAAGTCTACGGAACGGCAGTCAGACATCGAGCTTGAAGATGGTTCGGTTATTCGCGCGAAACTCGCCTTAGTCCGTGTCACACGGCTAGTGGAGCAATACAATTCTGATGGAATACCCCTCTACCTTGTCCAGTCCAACAATGTTGTGACCGTTGAATCTATGGATTCCTTGCGCAATCCCAAAACGCGACTTGAGGTCGAAGTTCATTGAGAGGTATTCACGTTGCACGAGCTTTCTTGGACCAACACATCGTCTGGGACTTGGCTCGTGTGTTCGGGCAGAGCCGAACACCAAGAGTTCGATGTGATATCAGGGCGCAAGCCGGAAACTGGGCGGACCGATGATGTTTTTTATCCGACATTCTGTGATAGCGGTCTAGTGCTGAACAATAGCCTAGGGACCTGTGCTATCTCTACAGCTTCCGCATCCACGGACGGCAACGACTTTGCGAAGTTTCGGATGCTTGCTAGAGCATGGATCGTCGAGCGGGGCACATCTTCCTCAATCACTGAGAGTGTCCTCTGTCGTGCGTATCAGAGAATCATTGGGATGGGCGACAGAGCGCTACGCCCGATTCTTGAACAACTTGAAGCAGAAGGGGACGATCCTGATCAATGGTTCTGGGCGCTTCAAGTGATTACGGGAGAGGATCCTGTAAAACGCGAAGATCGGGGTAACTTCCGTAAAATGGCGAAAGCGTGGCTCGAATGGGCCAGATACGAGGGATATGCTCAATAGTCTGCTCGCAACTGAATTCCCCTATCTGGACCGTTCCGATCACAAGGTCACAAGTCCAGCCTCAAACAAGTACAATAGCATCGCGTACGCGGCAGGCGAGACGTTTCGGGTATGGTGGCCGGATAAGTACGGGATAGGGTATTGGCCGGAGGGCGTTGATCGTGTCGCGGCTGTCGAAGCCTTTGTAGAGGCATACAGGACGATCGGATACGCTCCGTGCACTGACGGTAATCTAGAGCCCGGAATTCAGAAGGTCGCGCTGTACGCTGCTCGGGCTGAGAATCGCGAACAACCGACGCATGCAGCACTGAAACTTGAATCCAGATGCTGGACAAGGGAATTAGGGTCATTGGAAGACATCGAGCATTCTCGAGTCGAAGACATGCAAGGCACGTCATACGGGCGGGTCATTTCCTACTTGTCACGTCCTCGCACCCAGAGACAGCCCATCGTCGGCGATCAGTTCACGGTACAGCAGACTGCTCCCGACTAGCTGGGCGACCCCATCCCCACATTTCTGGGCATGGGCCAACAATGGATGTCCAGATTCTGGCTGCAGGAGGGGGCGAGAGCCCGTGAGACAGGGGTACGGGAGCAGAGCTCGGGCATTGATTTCGGGGAGTTGGACAGGTGCCCAGTCCGTGTATCCGGAGACTGGGTTGGGTGTGTTTCAGCGGTCCCGTCGAATGGCCTCCGCCGCGCCGCATGGCTGTCCGGCGCTGTGCGCGACGTCGCCGACTTGACGCTGGCGCGCAGTCGGCCATGCCGGGCGGCGCGCAGTGCCGCTGGCGTCAGCCGCTGACGAACTAGCAGACCAGGCGCAGGTTGGTGCGCGGGCAGAAGAACCTGATCTTGATCAACTCGGCCAGCAGATGCTTGAGGGCCTCGTCCAGGTAGGTGCGCGACTGGTGCAGCAGGCTGGGGCACGGGAGGCCCCCAGATGCGGCCGCACTGATGCGCCCGTCGAGCCATGTCCGCGCCTTCTCGTGCTGAGCGAAGGGAGCGACGCGAGCGAAAGTGAGAAGATTGGCATCGATCAGGATCAGCGGTAGCCATCTCCTTCCGAGGCGGCGAGAACCTCGGGTATGTCATCCAGAGCGCCGATACGGCATCGGCCGAGGTCGACGGTTGGAGTCCGGTAGAATTCCGATTCCTCGATTGGATTGGCCATTAGTCGCAGACTGTGGCGCAGGGCCTCACTGATGATCGCCTCAGAGTTCTGGCCACGCTCGCGCTGCATTCGGGCCACGAGGCTGCCTACATCAGGATCCAGCGTCAGGGTCGTCCGCGTTTTTCACAACGTAATCCATAATCCGAGTGGTGTCTTGAGCTCAAGCTAGCTTGAATTCTGCGGTCGGCGAGCAAACCGAGAGCGTGCGGCAGGTGCGCTATGTTGGTGGGCTGCACGACCGTTCAGGGGTCCGCTTGTTATCGGTGTGCGGTTTGCTCTCCCAGAGCCTCCAGCCCCACCGGGACCAGTTCCACCGATGCCGCTCGAAGTCTATGAGCCTCCCCACCGGATCCTGCTAGGGCCTGGCCCCAGCATGGTCGATCCGCGTGTCTATCAAGCGATGGCATCCCCTCTGGTCGGGCACACGGACCCCGCATTCTTCGAGGTCCTGAGCGACACGTCGGAACTGCTGCGCTACGTCTTCGGAACGGCGAATGAATTCACAATCGCTGTGCCCGGAACAGGCTCGGCGGGCATGGAGGCTGCCGTCGTCAACTTTGTCGAGCAGGGCACAAAGGTCGCAGTCTTCGCCAACGGATTCTTCTCGGACCGCTTCACGGAAATGTGCAGGCGCCAAGGTGCCTCGATTGCCAGGCTCGAGAAGCCGTGGGGCGAAGTCTACTCCGACGAAGAGGCGGAAGGCTTCATCGCAAAGGAGAGCCCTGACGTGGTCATGTTCGTCCACGCAGAGACGTCGACTGGCGCCCTGCAGTCGCCGGAGGCGATCGCGCGCGCCGCACGCGCATGTGGCGCGCTCGTGGTAGCGGATTGCGTGACTTCGTTGGGCGGCATGCCAGTCGAGGTCGACAGGCATGGGATCGACATCGCCTACAGCGGCACCCAGAAGTGCCTGAGTGCCCCGCCGGGTCTGGCCCCCATCACGCTGTCCGCAAGGGCCCTAGCCGCGCTAAGGGGGCGGCAGTCCTCCTGCGTATCGTGGTATTTGGACCTCAAGCTGATCGATGAGTACTGGGGCACGTCACACCGCTATCACCACACGACCCCGATCACGATGTTCTACGCGATGCGAGAGGCCCTGCGGCTCTGCCGGGAGGAAACGCTGGAGCTACGGTTTGCCCGACACTGCCTGAACCATCAGGCGTTTGTCGCAGGGATTGAGGCTATGGGGCTATCGATGCACGTCAGACCCCAACACCGGCTCTGGACCCTGAACACCCCTCGGCTGCCAGCCGGATGTGATGACGGCGCTGTGCGCAAGCGCCTGCTGGAGGAATTCGGGATCGAGGTGCTCGGAGGTTTCGGCCCGCTCGCCGGTGAAATCCTCCGCGTGGGCCTGATGGGCGCATCCTCACAGCGGAGCTATGTGCTGCTGCTGCTGAGCGCGCTGGAGACCTGTCTGGGACGCGATGGGGCGGTTCGTGCCGCGGAGAGTGTGTACTGCCGTTGATGGTCGATCGGCGTTCATTCTTGCGTTCCCCTCCAGCCGGCGTCGACAAGTCGGAGCTGCTCTGCGAGACTCGATGAGAACAGGCATCGCGGAATGAGGAGGAGGAGTTGCAGAACGACGGGCGGCTAGCTCAGTTGGTTAGAGCGCCTGCCTTACAAGCAGGAGGCCACTGGTTCGAGTCCAGTGCCGCCCACCATTCCACTATCCAGTTGCATCTCCGTTCCCCCCCCTCCCACACACACATCCGGCCGGCCCTGCCGCCCTCTGGCACCAGGGCAGCTCTTCCGCGGCGCTGCCATGCCTCAATAGCGACGATGCTGCGATATCCTAGACCGCAACGAGGCTGCTTGCGTTTTCGGATCCCCTCGGAAGCCAATGTCCTTGCCCCGTCGGAGGCCGGACATCCAGTGGATCGACACTTCTCTCCTTCGCTGGCGTCAGCGGCCTTGGCCGGGTGCCTTAATCGTTCGAGAGCTCCCCGATCGCCCTCTACAAACACCTGCTCTCCGCCGAACCCGAGAGATCCTTGCCCGAATGCAGCTCACTGGACTCCACTCGCAGGTTCGTCCTGAAAGAGCGGTGTCGATTCCGTCCAATCCTTCTTGAGAGCCTCCGGAATCATGTCCACTTCTCGATCAGAACTACTGGACACTTATTACACACTGAGCAAGAAGCCACGTCTTCACGATCCAACTCCTCGACAACTGATCGTCCTAACGCCAAGACCTATCGATCCACTCTTTCCGACTTGAGACCTTCAATTTGGCGACCTGTCTACCTGACCACCACCTGCGAAACGCACCCTCTAACTTGTCCAACTTGCTCTGCCTTCATTTGGATTCCATCCATGGCATCTCTCCAGTGATCGTTTTCCCAATTCCTCTAGAGTAGTCCGAATTATACTCCCCAGACGGAGTGTAGACAAGACCGGTCCTCAAATATCGTCTCTGCACACGATAAAGAGCTACCGAAGAAAGCTTCGGACCAAGAGACGCCATTAGTATATTCTCATTCTCTGCATACGTTTGAATCTCCCTTGCGATCGCGCCGAAGCCATGGTCATCCGAATACGCATCAACAGGAAAACAATTCACTTTATATCCCTCTTTCCGGAGACGCTCTGACTCCCCAAACGAACCACTATTCCTTTCTCTATTTCCAAACTGAGATCCGGTCTGAACACCCAACAGTACTACCGATGGATCGAATGTCCGGATCAGCTGGTGTGTCCGTTCGCGGTCGAATCCGGTCAGAACGCACAACACTGTCTTCGCTCCGAATCGCATCTGCCCGGACAGCTTCAGAGCCAACCGAGGAGTCTTTGGATCGCGGCTGAGCCACGCCCCATAGCTTCTTGGCATGTGGTAAGCATACCGAGTCCAGACTCCCGCTCTTTGTAGCAGAAACAGGGCTGTCCAAGTAGCTTCCCGCGGCATCGTCGAGATGTCTAGCAATACCGTCACGCCAATGCGTGAGATTTCCTCCACTACGGCATGGATCGCCCGCCAAGAGTCAATCGGTTGCGCATAGGGTAACTCAATAGGCCTCATCGTGCACCCCACCTCTTGACACACCTTTGCCGCTTCGTGCCAATTCGGACCCGTTCGCTCCTTTTCTCTACCGTATTGAAAGAGGATCACTGAGTCGGGCCTGTGCTCGGAAACCAACCGCTTAAGGCCCAGAATGAATCGCTCTTCCCAACTTAGCGCAGTGAATACAACCAAAGGCCTACTCCCGTGCATCGGTTACCTCCTCAGTACTGAACAGATTGTGTTGATGAGAACTCGTTTGGACGTGGAAGGGGATTGCCCTGCCCTCCGAGGCTGCCAACACATCCTTCGCCATGATCGACGCACGAGCATGCTGTCCATGCGGATCCATACCTCGGCTCGGCCACAGAATACGATTCGGTACATAATAAAGCTCACGTCTCCCCATTGTCTTTGCGGGACCTTCTCTGATATAGAGAAGCTGGGCCCTCTGCGCAATACTCAAGAGAGGGCTAAGTTGATTCATTACCCCACTATCCCTACCTGACAAGCTGAAGGACGTTGCGCTCGGCTCGCTTCGGTGATGAAATAGTCGTCGTTGGAAGTACACTGACAATTCCTCGAACAAACGTCGCACACGCTTCGCATCTCGATGAGAACACCCATCAATTGTCATGTCTAACGTTCGCAGTCGAGCCCAAGCCACTTCGCTCCGATCAAGGATTACTTTAGCTTGAATGGACGGCGGAATTCCTTTAATCCTCCCGTCCCCTACACTGGCGTCTTTCATGATAGCTTCCCACATCCAAAAGCACGGTTCAAGAAGATTTCGGATGACTCCTGTTGAAATAAATGTCAGCGTACTGAACCCGGAATACAATGGTCGATTTGCTTGAGGACTGCGCTTCCGTATGAATTCTGCCCAAGTTTGTCGATATACATAGTCTCCAATCCGCTTGTTCCCTGCGTTTGGCATCTCTTTCATTGCTCTGGATCGAATAGACTCAGCCGCCGCCCTTAGCCCTGAAGCGAGACGTGGATGCACCGAAAAGAACTCTTCCGGGCTCTTGGACACCCCAACCGATTCCAACCGACGGCGAACTACCCTAGCAGCGAACTTGCCGAAATCGGAACCCTCATTGTGAAACGGGCGTTCCATGTCGATGGTCAAGAAATCGTGCCCCTCAAGGATGTCGCCTCCTGTGCCAGTCTTCCGTGCCGGGAGACCCACCTTCGCTGTCGCAACTTTTAAGCTAAACAGGCTTCTGTCCCTGTAGGCGATCCAAGAATTCAAAGATCGCACTTGATACGGATTGAGCATGTGCGCGTCATCAATCATTAACATAAAGTGCGACTCTCGAAATGCTGCGGCCTTTTTGACAGCACGCATGAACGGCACGGCCAAGGATGAAAAGGATAACGCGTGCGTGTACATCCCCTCAACTGCTGGTACATTTAGCGCCTTCTGAGCTTCTATGCTCTCATGCTGGGCCATTTGGCACACAGCGTCAAATATGTCGGTCTGGTGGGGTAGTGGGGAATCAAAGTAGAATGCCAGCTCTGTTCGAAGAGCTGCCTCTTCTTCGACGGTAAGCGAATCAGCCACAAAGCCCAACGCTTCAGAAAGATGAAATACGATCGCGAGCGCAAAGAAGTGTTCTGAGACAACACTTGCTCGAAATCGATCCAAGAGATCGTGTTCTTGCCTATGGATCAGCGGTGTGTTCGCCGGAACTAGGGCACCGATGTAACCAAGATCCAAGTTTGAATTGTCGCCCTCCATTACTAATTTTTGGATCGGCAAGGTGTTGTATAGGAGTTCCATGGTCTTCCCTGAACCGCGCTCACCGATTAAGAAAATGTTACGACGAGACCGCAGCAGACGCCCATGGCTATGGTCATCGATATAGTACTGCGCTACGACCTCATCCGACATGAGGCGTGCCTGCTCGTAGACGAAAGGATTCTTGCGAGTGCTCATGCTTGTCCTGTTGCGGTTCGCCGAAGTTGATCGATAATGCGGTCAGCATCAAACCTAGGGTCGATCGCTTGCAAAGGCGATGGATGCCGATCTAGTGCAGTCTTTGCTGAAAGTTCAAGTGGGCCTAAATCAAGTATCAAGCCCATCTTGTGCCAGAAATTTAACACAACGTCGGTACGGTTAAAAGGCTCTAGTTGCTGACTATAGAAGCGTGTATATCGTCTCTCACTATCCACCTTTTCCGCTCTTGAGAAAGTGAATTCCAACAGATCTCGGAAGTATGATTGATTCGGATCCAACTTCTTGTGACCTATATCGAATCGGTAAGTCAAGGCTATGCGTCCGAGCTGCCGATCAATGTGAACGTTACTGATGCTCGCATAACGGTGATAGACCGTGCTGTCTGGATCTAGACTGAACGGTGGTTGCCCGAGTAGGTTAGATGTTCGTTGCGGGCCTTCTGCTAACTCGTCAGCAAATCTGAGAATGGCGGCTAATTCGCGCGCGTGAACCCTCTCTCCATCCAAGTCCATCGACTCTGGAACTGCCGCGATAGTGTCTTTCGAACCGGCGTTTGTCGTACCCGTGTGTGCGAGTGCGATGCGATAGACTAGCCCTTTCTCTTGGAGTGGAGCTTCATGTGTAGCAGTGCGAACTAAATCATACACCTTAGCGACGCTTGATTCGTGGTTTTCACGACCATAGACCATTCCAGCGTCATGAAAAAGGATAGCCAAACAGAGTGTGTAGGCATCAGCTGCGGAGAACGAAGGCCGATCACCCTCTCCCTCAAACGCGTCGTGGGCAACGAGATAGTCTACATTGTCAAGGACTTGCGCGATGTGCCCAGCGGAGTGGTCGGTCATTTGCGGATTAGCTACTTTGACGTGCGGATAGATCTCGTCTACGAGCTTACGTCGAGCGGTCTGATATAGGGAGGTCAAGTGCTCAGATTTGGTGCAGTCAAATCTCTTGTTCAAGGCTCGGTACATTCGCTTTTCGATTTTTCTTGTTTCCCAAGGCAAAGTGTTGACCTCCTATGGTATGTCGTTCGTGTGGCTAATCGACGCACTTTCTTTGGATGTCGACACAGTGCCGACCGTGAGTGCAGCTGTCATTGGATCAGGACTGAACCTTTGAGGCGCGGAAACTAGGCTCCTGAAGATTGCCACGGCAACCGCCTCAGCGAGAAGGGGCGGCACCGCGTCGGCAACCTGCTGTTGACTAGGACCGATTGTCCCTGTGAAGTGGTAAGTATCGGGAAATCCTTGGAGTCGTGCAGCTTCTCGAACGGAAAGTCCTCGATCTTGGTTTGGATGAACTAGCATGTTCTTTCGGAAGTTGCCAATAACCTTGGCGGGAAGATCCCAGGATAACCGGTGGTAAATCCCTGTGTGACATCTCGTTCTGTCCGTGTAATTGCTTAAGAGAGAGACCGGAATGTCTTTCCAATTTCCCCCTTCTGGTATGTGCCGATATCGCTGTTGGATGTGGGCACAGTTTCGTGTGACTAGATTGCCTGAGACAAGTTTGCCGACTCCTTGGCGCATCTTTCGTTGATAATCCGAAGTAGGATTACTTGGGTATTCCAATTTGTCAATGGAGGCACCATTGGGTAGCATCGGGAGATCGGCTATTGCTTGTCGTACAGTAATGCGGTCAGATTTGGCGAGTGTGACGAGGTCGGTTTTCTGTGGAATCGGCAGGTTGAGACGATTGGCGATCACAAATAGGCGGCGTCTCACCTGTGGGACACCATGGTTTGCCGAGTTCAATAGGCACGACTCGGCCTCGTAACCAGCTTCCCTAAGGGCTACAAGGATACGACTTAGGATTACTCCGCGTTCCATGGTACGTAGGCCTGCAACGTTCTCGAATACAACCCATTCAGGTTTCACAGAGGTGACGAATCGCAGAAAATCAATATATAAATGATTCTTAGGGTTGGCTAGAGTTCGAGTGCGTCGGTTGGACTCAGAAAAACCTTGGCAGGGTGGACCACCGATTAGGATGCTGACCTCGCCGCAAGCTAGATTGATGCGCTCAAGACACGCTATCGGGTCCAACGTCTGGATATCAGCGCAAATCACGTCTACATCCGGGTGATTGGCTGTATAGGTGGCGGTAGCTGCGGGATCCTGCTCTACTGCTTGTACTACCTTGAAGCCGGCATCGCGGAAACCTTGAGTGAGGCCACCAGCGCCAGCAAATAGGTCTATTGCGAGAAAGGGCCGATCCTGTCGATCGAATTGGGCGGCATCCTCAGGCAATGGATGGCAGCTTGAGCCTTCGATGTGGCTCGTCAGGGGGATCTTTGTCAGCGACGCCGCGAGGCTGCTGGGACTGTTGGTCACGACGGGAGCCCTATCCAGACTTCGACATGGAGGAGTTCTGCGAACACAAGTCGCGTCAACTCCCTGTTCCCCGCGCGAACTTCCCTTCCTCCGATGGCCCGTGGACTCGCGACATGCTCCGACCACCAGTTCGACGATGATCTCGTAGACCGTTCAGGTGCTGTCGGCAAGCCGCCTGTCGCGCCGTGCCGACGGTCGCTCATGGGCGGGCCACCTGTGTGAACGGCGGATGCACGACCCGTTGGGAAACTTTGATTTCGGACAAGGCGCCGGTTTGCGGCTTGTCAATGTGCAGTGCTAGAAGCGAGTCAAGGCGTTCCAAAACGCGCCTGTTGCCAAGTGAGGGCACAAGATCGAGGGACAAGGGACCCTGTCGCCCGGTGGAGTGGGCCAAGAGCGGACGAACGGCGCTCCCGACGTGTCGAATACCGTGCCACGTGGCGGTGTGGAAGTGGTCGCAGTCGGAGATGGCTTGGAAGCGTAAGTCCCGTCGTTTGGTTCCGACTCGGCGGTGGAAGGTATAGCGAGCACACGACGCCCACTTGAGGCTGCGGGTGTGTTCATTGGCGAGCCACTCCCTTGAAGCGCCGGTCGGAACGGTCTTCAAGCCGCGCACGACGAGCACTTGGGTACCGATCGGATCCGTGGCCGGTGAGCGGCAAATCGATGGGCGCACGTTTTCGATGTTCGCTTCACACAGGTCGAAGCGGGTCTTGGCCGGATGCATTGGAACTCCGTGGCAAACCCCCATGAAGACTACCTGAGAGGACCTAGCGTGAGAGCGTCTGACCCGCGTTGGCGTATCTTGCAACGCGGCAGCCGGGCGCATCCGGCGTGGCCCCGGTGTACTCGATGATTCACTCGCGCGACTTCCTCATGTGGTTTCTGTATGAGGAAGGAATTGGTTACCAATATAGCGCTGTCGGCCCCTGCGTAGTCTCTGGACCCGCCGCGCATGCCCGTGGGGTGCTGCCGCGATCGTCGGTTGAGGCGGACGATCACCACGCAGCAGGAGGCTCTACGCTTCTTCCAGCCGAGTTCGGTCCACCACGGGTGCGTTCTGGAGTCGTCTCGTGACCAAGACAGCACGATCGACGACGCAGACCTGATGACCGGGTGCTCGCGGCTGTCGCACTGAGGCTGAGGGACTTGAGCGCTGCCCTTGGTGGCTCGGACTGGGGCACATGGTCGCATCGCTTGGCGACAAATCCCGTCCCGTTCCAGATCGCGTGGAAGACGCCTGTCTCAGGAAGACCTGCCCTTACGCCAGTGGGGGAACGACGGCGAGGCGCGCCACTGCATCCAGCCTAGCCGTTCCAGCCGGTGGGTACCGATGAGAACACTGACCCGCTTGCACGAGCGGACAGTGTGCGCCGCACGTTGCGCGGCCGGCGCCGATCCACGTACTGCGGCGGGCCTGCGAGCCTTATTTCAGGCGCAACCAACAGCGTGCACTTGACAGAGTGACTGCAAGCATCCCTCGGTGGCGTGCCGCGACGCTGGCATGGTAGGCAGGGCTCACCTACCCCATCATCCAGATCCAGCAGCAGAGTTCGAACGTGCTCCTTTGCTTACACCGGACGGCTAAAGTCTGCGGTCGTGGAGTGCCCCTCACCTTCCGGCGAGCGGCCTATGGCAAACCCTTGGCAACAGCACGGTAACATGGCGGTAGACTACTTCCGTCACCCGAATGTAGCGGCGGGAAGAGCGCCCGGTCTCCCTAGAACGGTGGCCTAGTGGCCACAGCACCAACACCGCGCGAGAGAGCTGCGATCGCGCATGTTCCGACGGGGGGGGCGGCGGATCGGAGACTTTGGGTGCGGCATTGCGCTGGTAGATTCAGTCCCCGGCAGAAGTGATGCGGGAAACGGTCAGAGTCTTATCGGCAACGGCTTTCGCCTGCATCGTGCTGATCGTCTGTGCGCAGGACAGCGGCGAGCCGGAGCTGCAATCGCCTCCCCCAGAGTTGAAGCTCGTCATCGCTGACGACATGGGCTGGCAGGCTACCACGAACATTAGGTCCTGAAGACGCCAATCCTTGACGCCATTGCGGTCGCGGGACTGCGGTTTGACCGGTTCTAGGTAGGTGCCCCGAGTTGCTCTCCGACCCGCGCAACAATGTTCACCCACCGAACTCAGGACCGGGCTGGCGTGAAGGAACACGGATTCGGAATTCAGCCCCAAGAGCGGACGATCGCCCGAGCCCTAGATAAGGTCGGCTTCGCCACGGGCCAAGTTCAGCAGGTCGCGCCTGAACGGCCTCAGCAGATCCGGAGTGCCAGTGCTGCTAAGCGACGCGCGGAATCCGGAGTCTTCGGGTTTGACGACTGCCTCTTAGTCACCGATTCCTTCGAGCGCAACCCTGAAAACCCGCACGGGCCTGTTCGAGGAGATGCGGGGAGACTCGTCAGAGACAATCGTGGTCCAAGCGCTGGGGTTCATACGACGATGCGCAGCCGGGACCGACTCGTTCTTGGCCGTACACAGGTACGGGACCCCGCACTCCCGAAGTCTCGTGTGCGAAGAAGAGCGCGCCGAGTTCGGGCACTTGGACGATGAGTCCCAGCATCAC
Source organism: Bryobacterales bacterium (assembly GCA_028819235.1). Lineage (GTDB taxonomy): Bacteria > Acidobacteriota > Terriglobia > Bryobacterales > UBA6623 > VXMF01. Next base: position 3,299 of record JAPPMC010000269.1, on the reverse strand, counting down.
TACGGAGAGTTCGTCGCTATGGACCGGAAGGTGGGGCCGTCCGCGCCGGACCGCGAGAGCTCGGGATCGAGGGCAACACACTGCTTTGGTACACGAGCGCCAACGGCGGCCTGTGGGGATCGGCGGCCTGCGGGGATCTAAAGGGGGCCTGTTCGAGGGCGGTAACCGCGTGCCCACGCTTCCGTTCAGGGCGTGCAGGAATGGCTGCAACGGACCGACCAAGCCGCAGCTCGGATCCGGGGACCCTGGGGTGTCGCGGTCCGGCCCGTTGCACTCCGGTGGGCATGGCCCCGCTCACCGGCGGAACGCCCTGCCTCGCGGCAAAGGGAAAATCAAGGCTGAAGGTGCGGCAGACGCACGATCGAGCGTCCGCTTGCTGAGGCGATTCGAGGATCGCGTCCCTCGAGCCAAGAAAGGGTTGGAACGCGTCGCTCGACAAGGGCACGACCGGCAAGGACTATCCGGAAGAAGGGACGACTTCGGACTCGAAAGTTCCCAGCACCGCTGGTGGATGGCCTAGGACGGCATTTCGCCTACATCGAGGAATGGAGGTGCAAGGTCGGCAGATTTGACCGACATCGAGCGCTAGTTCGGGGAGTAGGGGCACTGTCCCATCGTCCCGTGATTCCGCGTAAGCGCTACATCTCAGCGTGCTGACTAAGGCTGCTACGGAGTTGAAGGGAAGAGTCCACTAGAAGTCGAAAAGGACCCGGTGCGCAAGGGGACACCGATGAAGTGGACGATCCTTCACCCTCCGGACACGACCGTCCTGTATACGTTCCTAGACTGAAACTCAATCATGGGGTCTCCGATCGGTCAGACTTGATCGGAGGCGCGCCCGAGTCAGTCTCGCAATCGCAGATCAGCGGCGCAAGGTTCCGCATCCAGCAAGCAGCCATGACTCTCGGATCGGCACCCGAGGACTGAGTTCGGCCCTTCCTAGCGCGCACTTGCTAGCACATGCTAGTTCCTGCTAACATTTGGGTGGAGGCGCGGGAGGGAATCGAACCCTCTAACGGCGAGGTGCCAACTCGCCGCCCTCTACCAGTTCGGGCTCCGCGCCTCCACCCCATCTTAGCAGCAAGCCTCCTCCAATAGCTTGCTCATACTCCGCGGCTCAGCGGTCTCCAGACCATCTGCCAATCCTTCGAGAAGGAGTAGGTCTTCCCACCCAACCGCGTGCATCACTGACGCAGAGTCCCCGTTGGATCGTTCAATGTAGGTGGTCTCGAACTCGTCACGTTTCCCAAAGACGGCTTCGACCGTTCCCGGATTTATGACTTTGACAATCCGCCCGGAGCTGGCCCGATGGCCCAGCCCAATCTCGACTGCGTTGTCGTAGGCTTCCCAGCAGTCGCTTGAGATTTGAGACCGCTTACTGGAGACGGCTTCCCTCACTTTCAGGATGAACCTCGCGGCGTCGACAGCGCCCCCCTTCCCCAGCAGCCAAGCGATGATCAGCCAGGTCTCCCGGTCTAGGGCAACGAACGTCCAGATTTCGACGAATTCCGGATGGCTGACTTCGAAGTTGCGGATGCGGGATTGCATCTCGACGGGGTTGCGCGCCGGAGCAGGTTGCTCCGGCGGCATGCAATCGTTCGAGGTAGGCGTGGTGGGAGATGCCGAATTGGCGGTTGACCCTCATATTCCCGCCTCAGCGGAGCGGCTTCAGGAGGGTGGTCTTCACCGGCTTCCAATACTCGCGATTGGCTTCGAGCTTGTCTCGTCCTAGGGTCTAACGGAAGTGGACTTGGTTGGCCACAGGGTAGTAGGATCCTTAAACGCACGGTCGCTCGTGCAACGTCACCTACAGGATTGGCCAGATTCGATAGCGCTGTGTCCAGTTTTCGGCCAGCCGGGGCCTACCGCGTCAGTTTTCGGTTGGGCCGACGAGCGTTCAGGACTTCGGATCAGTCTCGGGAGGGGATGCCAGAGACTCGGCGGGAGGACTCTTGGCCTCGGTTTCCCAGGCTCGGATCCGGCGTCGCAGGTGAGAGTCGCGCCTAGGGCGATCTAGGGCGGCAGCGCTCCAGTCCACGCCCGATGCGGCGAGTTCGGCGAAGGCGCGGGGCAGGTCCTCGAGGGTCCCGCTGAGGATCTTGACGTACTCCGGGTCGAGCAGGTTGGCCGTCAGGGCGGCTTGCGCGGGCTGGTCCTGCATGTCCCGGCCGAGGTTGGCGTGCCCCACGCGCCGTCGCAGACTGCGCTTGGTTTTGGCGAAGGAGTGCTCGGAAGGGTTGTTGGTGCGCTCGACGACCGCCACGATGCGTCCGCATTCGTCGTGTGCGACGGGATGCCCGAAGAGCTGGTCGCGATAGCGGTCCAGATAGCGGAGCACGATGGATTCCGGCGACGTGTCCGCCTGCGCCTTGTCGGCCTGCTGGACGCGCTGGCGGAGCTTCTTGCGGAATCGGGTGACCCGGCTGGCGAGCGATTCCAGCAGCTTGACGCTGTCGGAGGGCGAGGGATGCGGGCCGGGCTGCCGCCCGCGCAATTCGTTGTGGCTCAGGCGCAGGACACCGCGGAGTTCGCCGAAAAGCTCATGGCGGCTTTGGATGCGGGCGGCGGTGGCGGACAGGCCAAGGCTGCCCCAGAACAGTGGCTGCAGCAGGTCGCGGACCTGCCCGAGCGTGCTCTGCTCGAGCTGCGAGCGCGGACGGGGCAGGCGTTTGCGGGCCATCTCGTCGAACTGCAGGCAGCGCTGGTAGAGGTTCCAGTGGGTTAGGGCGAAGGGATAGGGGGGTTGCTTGCGGCCGTCGCCCTGCAGGGTCCACAGCAGCAGGGCCGGCAGATCCAGCTGGCGGGCGTCGGCTGCGGGCTGGCGGGACTGGTCCCTGAGCGGTCGCAGCAGGCTGCGCAGTCCGCTGCGGATGCCCAGCTGGGTGAGGGTGCGGTTGAGGGCGGCGTGGTCGGCATCGAGCAGCTTGCGGCCGATGGCGGCAAGCAGATGGAAGTGGCACACGAGGTCGGCAGTGCCGGGCGGAAGGCAGCTGGCGACAGCCTTGCCGATGGCGCTGCCGAGGTCGCGCATGGTGGCGACCGGCAGGCCGAAAGCGGCCAGGGTCTGATCGATGGCCGGGCACAGTTCGGCGGCATTCTCGGAACGGATGCGGACGGCGTGCAGCACCCAGTCGCGCCAACCGTCGAGGCACACGAAGAGTCCGCCCCGGCCCTGGTCGCAGGTGGCGTCGAGGTGCAGGGGATAGCCGTGCGCCATGGCGGCGCGCAGGGCGGGGGCGCGGTGCAGGTGCAGGCTGCCCTTGCCCCATAAGTCACGAGCGGGGCTCCTGCTGAGACGC